>JANPGJ010000464.1:0-17524 GCA_031423955.1 Burkholderiales bacterium | reverse complement strand
GATCGGACCGTTTCCCGCAGGCTCGGGCCCGGATGTCGATACGCGGAGCCTGCTGGCGGAACTGTCGAAGGTCCTGGGGCAAAGCGTGGTCATGGAAAACCGGCCGGGGGCGTCGGGAATCATCGGCACCGAAGCCGGGATCAAGGCCGCGCCGGATGGCTACACGCTGCTGGTGGGCTCCACCAACAACATGGCCGTGGTCCCGGCGCTGTATTCGAAGCTGCCCTACAACGTCGAGCGCGACGTGGTGCCGGTCAGCATGACCGGGATCCTCAGCGTGGCGATGCTGGCGACGACCGGCCTCGCGCAGACCAGCGTCAAGGAGTTGATCGCCCACCTCAAGGCGCAAACGGACAGCCTCACCGCGGGGACTTTCGGCGTCGGCAGCGCCCAGCACATCTGGGGCGAGTGGTTCGGCTTCAGTTCAGCCACCAAAATCCGCTTCATCCCCTACAGCACCAGCGCGCCCTTTGCCGATCTGGTGTCGGGCCAGGTTCAACTGGTGTTCGATGCGATGCCCGCCTCGATCGGCAATATCAGGGCGGGCAAGCTCAAGGTACTCGCCCTCACCGGGAAAGCGCGCCACCCGCGTTTCCAGGATGTGCCGACCTTCGCCGAAGCCGGGCTGCCTGACTACTCGCCCGCCGCCTGGCTCGGGGTGGTGGCCCCCGCCGGCACCCCTAAACCCATCATCGACAAACTGAGCGCGGCGATGCGTCAGGCCGCTCGGCAAAACCCGGCACTGATCGATCGCTGGCAATCAGTGGGCGGCGAGCTCAAGGCCACCTCGCCCGAGGAATTCGGCGCCTTCATCAAATCCGAACTCGAGCGGATGCGCACGGTGGGTCGGCAGGCCAATATCAAACTCGATTGAATCTGGAGAGTCACGCGTTCAGGCGAAATCAACCGCCGTCGTATTCGCCCCGCACAACAACACCCCGACCTTCTGCCCCGCCTGCGCCCGCCACGCTCCACTCTGCAGCGCGGCGAACGCCGCCGCGCCGCCCGGTTCAACCACCACCCGCAACACCCGCCACAAGGTGCGTTGCGCTTCGATGATCGCAGCGTCGCTGACCAGCACCGCGCCGGCGCCGTAGCGCTGCATCAGCGGAAACATCAGCTGCCCGACCTGCCGCGGTGCGAGGGAATCCGCGGCCACACCGCCGGCCGGCGCATCGACCGGCATGCCGGCGGCCAGTGCGTGATGCAGGGTTGGTGCGAGTTCGGGCTCGACACCGATCAAGGGGATGCGCCCGCGATACCAGGCGGCGATACCGCCGATCAGCCCGCCGCCGCCCACCGCCACAAGCAGCGCATCGAGGTCGGGCACATCTTCTTCCAGTTCGATGCCGACCGACGACTGGCCGAGCATGGTTTCCGGCTGGTCGTAGGCGTGGATCGCCAGTGCGCCGCTGTCCCGCACATACGCCTGGCTGGCGACCAGCGCATCGTCATAGCGTTCGCCGACGATGCGCAGGTCGGCGCCGTAGTCGCGGATGCGGGCAAGCTTGGCCGCGGAGGCCACGCCCGGCACGAAAATGGTGGCCGATACGCCAAGCCTTTGCGCCGCGTAGGCCACCGCCGCGCCATGGTTGCCGCCGGAGGCCGCGACCACCCCGGCCGCGCCGGCCTGGCTCGACAGCAGGTGGGTGAACGCGCCACGCGCCTTGAATGAGCCGCTGTGCTGCAGGAACTCCAGCTTGAACACCAGTTCGATGCCATCGAGTCCGACATCGGCGCCGTCGACGCGCAGCACCGGGGTGCGCCGCACGTGCGGCGCGATGCGCGCGGCGTTGCGGCGCATCGCGGCGGTGTCGAACATGTCGTCTACCGGGGCCATGGTTTCAAGCGCCGGTTGTGGCGCTGCTTGCGACAGGCTCGCCCATCGCCTGCCCCATGCGAATCGCGCCGCCCGACGCCCATTGCGGATTGAAACGCAGCGTGTTCTTCGGAAACAGCATCACTACCGTCGAGCCCAGCAGAAAGCGCCCCATCTCGGCCCCGCGATCGAGCGCCACCTGGTCTGCCGTGTAGGTCCATTCACGCACCGTGCCGGGCCGCGGCGGGTTGACCACCCCGTGACACACGGTGGCCATGCTGCCGACAATGGTTGCCCCCACCAATGCCAGCACGAACGGCCCGCGCGCCGAATCGAATACGCACACCACCCGTTCATTGCGCGCGAACAGTCCCGGCACGCCGCGTGCGGTGACCGGATTGACCGAGAACAACTCGCCCGGCACATGGATCATGCGCCGGAGCCGGCCGGCGCAGGGCATGTGGATGCGGTGGTAATCCTTCGGACTCAGGTACAGGGTGGCGAAGGCGCCGTCGTCGAATTGCGCTGCCAGGCGGGCATCGCCGCCTACCAGTGCGCGGCTGCTGTACTGGTGGCCCTTGGCCTGGAAGATCTGGTCGCCCGCGATCGCGCCGAACTGGCTGATCGCGCCATCCACCGGGCACAGCCAGGTGGCGTCGGCGAAAGGCCGCGCGCCGGCCTTCAGCGGACGGGTGAAAAACTCGTTGAAGCTGGCATAGGCCTCGACGCGCGGATCGGCGGCTTCCGCCATATCGACGCCATAGCGGGCGATGAAGCGGCGGATCACCGCATGGCTGAGGGCGCCGCCGCGCAGGCCGGCCAGCGCCCCGGCGGCAACGGTCAGGGCCCGCTTGGGCAGCAGGTATTGGGGCAGGACTGCGAGACGGTCTGACACTGGATCACCGATTCGACGGAAGCGGCGGATTTTACCGGCAGCGGCGGCGTCTCATGCGTTCTGCGTGTCCTCGTCCTTCAGGAACAGGGAATACAAAAGCGGCAACAAGAGCAGGGTGAAAATGGTCGCCGTCACGATGCCGCCGACAATCACCACCGCGAACGGCCGCTGCGTTTCCGAGCCGATGCCATGCGACAGCGCCGCCGGCAACAGCCCCAGGCCCGCCATCAGGGCGGTCATCAGGATCGGCCGCATGCGCGTCACCGCGCCCTCGACCACCGCATGCGAAAAATCCATGCGGTCGCGGTACAGCTCCATGATGTGCTCGACCATGATGACGCCGTTCTGCACCGAAATCCCGGCCACCGCGATGAACCCGACCGCTGCCGACACCGACACATGCAGGCCGGCGAGCGCCAGGCCGGCAAAGCCGCCGATCGCGGTGAACGGAATCATCAGCAGCACCAGCACCGCGCGCTTGACCGACTTGAAGGCCCAGAACAGCATCGCGAACATTGAAAACAGGCTGATCGGGATGATCACCTGCAGGCGCTTCAGGGCGCGCTGCTGGTTTTCGAACTGGCCGCCCCAGGTCACCGTGTAACCCGGCGGCAGGCCGACCTCGCGCGCCACCCTTTCCTGTGCCTCGGCGACGAATGAACCCTGGTCGCGATTGGACAGATTGGCCTTGATCGGGATCAGCCGGCCGCCATTCTCGCGGCCGATGCGCGAGGCGCCCTGGCGCACGTCGATGATCGCGATATCGGACAGCGCCACCGTACCGGCATTGCCCGGCAGCGGCACCTGCAAGTGCGCGATATCGTCGACCGCATCGCGATACGGCTGCGCCAGCCTGACGGTGACATCGAAGCGGCGATCGCCCTCGTAGAAGGTGGAGACGGCCGACCCCGCCAGCGCGGTCTGGATCACGTTGCCGGCGTCCGCCACACTGACGCCGAGGCGCGCCGCCTTTTGCCGGTCGAGCTTGATGTAAAGCTCGGTCTGGCCGCTGATGCGGAACGAGGCGACGTCGGTGGCGCCGCGAATCGAGTTGAGAATGGTGACGATCTGGTCGGCCTTGTCCTGCAGGATCTCGAAATCCGGACCATAGATCTTGACCACGATTTCGCCGCGCGCGCCGGACAGGGCCTCCTCCACATTGTCCTGGATCACTTGCGAAAAATTGGTCGGCACGCCGGGCAATTCGCGCACCTTGCGGCGCATGTCGGCCACCAGTTCGGCCTTGCCGGCAAAGCGCCATTGCTCGCGCGGGTTGAGTTCGGCCAGCACCTCCAGGTTGTTCGGCCCCTTGGGGTCGGTGCCGTCATCCGGCCGCCCGACCTGGGTCAGCAACTGCCGCACCTCCGGGTAGGCGCCGAGCGCGGCGCGCACCACCTGCTCGATCTCCTTGGTCTGGGTCAGGCTGGTCTGCGGCGGCATCGAGATGGTGAGCCAGATATTGCCTTCGTCCAGTTTCGGCAGAAACTCGCTGCCGAGAAAGGGTACCAGGGCGAAGGTGATGGCCAGGAGGCCGACCGACACCCCGATCACCAGCGCCCGCACCGCGGCCAGACGCACCAGGGTCGCCCGATACAGCGCCTGCAGCCGGTGAATCCATTCGATGTGCCGCTCCGCCATGCTGTTGCCGCGCATGTTGTAGGCCAGCAGGGTCGGCACCAGGGTCAGGGTCAGGATGATCGCGCCGAGCAGGGCGAACGACAGGGTCAGCGCCACTGGCGAGAAAATCTTCCCCTCGACCCGCTGGAAGGTGAAGATCGGCAGGAAGGCGATGATCAGGATGGCCTTGGAAAACAGGATCGGGTGCCCAAGTTCGACCGCCGTGTTGCGCAAGGTGGTCAGGCGCCACGACACCGAATCGTTGTGCGGATTGTCGTCATCGCGCGCCAGCGCCAGCTTGACCATCAAGGCCTCGACTAGCACCACAGCGCTGTCGATGATGATGCCGAAATCGACCGCGCCGAGCGAAATCAGGTTCGCCGACACCCCCTTCGCGTCGATCAGGATGAAGGCGAACAATAGTGCCAGCGGAATCACGCTGGCGACGATCAGCGCGGCACGCCAGTTGCGCAGGAACACCAGCAGGATGGCGATCACCAGCGCCGCGCCAAGCGCCAGGTTTTCCGCCACCGTCGCCACGGTGTGGCTGATCAGGTGGGTGCGGTCATACACCGGTCGCATCCTGACCCCCGGCGGCAGCAGCTTTTTCACTTCTTCTACCCGTTCCTTGAGCGCGGCGATGATCTTGGCCGGGTTTTGGCCCTTGGTCATGATCACGATGCCCTGCACCACCGAATCGTTCTCGTAGCCGGGGTCGGCGCCGCTGGCCTTGCCGGCATAGGCGACGATGCCGGAACGCACGCGCCCGCCGACCCGCACTTCAGCCAGGTCCGACATCAGCACTGTCTTGCCGCCGCGCGCGGCGACCACGGTGCGGCCGATGTCGTCAAGGTTGCCATACAGGCCGATGCCGCGAATCACCAGCGACTCCGCGCCGCGGCGCAGCAGGCCGCCACCGTAGTTGGCGCTGTTGTTGGCGAGCGCGGCGCTGACCTGATCGAGAGTGACACCATAACGCTTGAGCGCATAGGGGTCGACGCGCACCTGGTATTCCTTGACGGTGCCGCCGAAACTGACCACGTCGGCCACCCCCTGCACCATGCGCAGGCGCGGCTGGATCACCCAGTCCTGGAGCGCGCGCGCCTCGTATTCCGGCATGCCCTTGGGCACCTCCAGCACATAGCGGTAAATCTCGCCCACTGCGGTTGCCAGCGGCCCGAGCGCCGGTTGCAGCCCGGCCGGCAGGCTGATGTTCTGCAGGCGTTCCATCACCTGCTGGCGTGCGAAATAGTCGTTGGTGTCGTCGGCGAAGGTCAGGGTGACCACCGACAGGCCGGTGATCGATACCGAGCGCACCTGCGTCATGCGCGGCGTGCCGGCCATGCCGATTTCAATCGGCAGCGACACCGCCCGCTCGACCTCCTCCGGCGCCTGGCCGCGATACTGCGTGACGATCTGCACCTGCACGTCCTGCACGTCGGGAAACGCCTCGATCGGCAGATTTTCCATCGCGCGGATGCCGAAGAACACCAGCGCGACACAGGCCACCAGCACAAACACGCGCTGGGTGATGGCAAACCGGATGACCCGTTCGAGCATGATCGCTTGCGCCCTTTCGCCGGCTCAGGAGCCGGAGGCCAGTTCAGATTGCAGCAACAGCGCGCCGCCGATCACCACCCGCTCGCCGCGGGCGACGCCGGCGCGCACATACGAGTATTCGCGGTCCTGCACCGACAGTTCGACCCGCTTCTTGTTGAATACACCCGGTTTGCTCTCCACGAAGACAAAGCTGTACAGGCCTTCGGTCACCAGCGCGCTGTTCGGCAGGCGCACCGCCTTCTGCCCTTCGCTGGTCAACAGCGACACCCGCGCATGCATTTCCGGCTTCAGCACGCCCTCCGGATTGGCCAGGTCGCAGCGCACCTGAACCCGGCGGGTGTCCGGATTGACCACCTGGCCGATGCGCGTGACGATCGCGCGAAAGGTCTCGCCCGGGTAGGCATCGACACTCACGCTCACGGCCAGGCCGGGCTTGACGCGCGCCAAGTGCTGCTCCGGCAGATCGATCAGCACCCACAGGCGTTTCAGGTTCGACACCACGAACAGCGGTTCGGCCATGCCCGGTTGCACTTCCAGCGCGGGATTGGCGCGGCGGTCGGCCACCACACCGGCCACCGGCGAGCGCAAGGCCAGGCCGCGCTCGTCGCCACCACCGGCCGGCGCCAGGTTTTTCAGCCGCGCGCGCGCGCGCTGGGTTTCTGCCTGCGCCTGGGCCAGATCGGCGGCGGCGACCTCGTAGTCCTTGCGCGGCACCACTTCGGCATCGAGCAGCGTGCGTGCGCGGTCGAGGGTGAGCTTCTTGCGCGCCTCGTCGGCCTGGGCCTTGCGCGTATCGGCCACCGCCAGCGCCAGGTCGGGGGCATCGATGCTGGCCAGAACAGCGCCGGCCTTGACGCTGTCGCCGGCTGCCGCATGCAGGCGCACGATGCGCCCGGCCACCGGCGAGCTGATGCGCGCGGTGACGTCCTCGTCGTAGGCGATCCTGCCGTTCAGGGGTTCGGCGATCGGCAGTTCCGCCTCGATCGCCGCTTCCATCCTGACCGCGGTCAATTGCGGCGCGCCTTCGGCGAATTTCAGCTGGTTGGGTACCCGCGGTTCGGCCGCCGCTTCCGGCGCCGGGCCGGCGGTGCCGCGCCCGAGGTCGCCGCGCACGAAATAGCCGGCCGCCGCGGCCAGCGCCGCCACCGCCACCAGGGCACTGATTGTTCGAACATTCATCACTTGCGCTCCATCGTTTGTGCCTGAGCTTCGGGAGCGGCCGCCAGCGCGGGTGCCGCCTCGACATTGGCTTGCCAGACCGCCCACGCGCGCGCGAAATCGGCGCGCGCGGTCGAGGCGTCGATCTGGATCGCCTTCAGGGTGCGGCGGGCGTCGAGCAGGTCCATGACGCCGATCGCGCCGTTGCGAAACGCGAACTCGGCGGCTTCAGCGCTTTGCAGCGCACGCGGCAGCAACTCGCCGTCGATCCGCACCCGACGGTCGCGCGCCGCCTCGAGGTCGCCACGCGCACGTTGCAGTTCGGCGCGCGCCTCGCCCTTGACCTTCTCGAGAATATCGCGCGCCGCGTACCAGTCGGCCTGCGCGCGCGCGATCGCGCCTTCGTTCGAGTGGCGCAGGAACAGCGGCACCGACACACCAACGCCGACACTGTTGCCGGAGCCGCCCGGATTGGCATCGTTCGCCGGATAGTGCTCAAGCTGGACACTGACGGTGAGATCGCGGGTGCGCAGGGACTGCGCAAGCTCACGCGCGCGGTCGGCCGCCGCCACCCGCGCTGCCGCGGCGCGCACATCGGCCCGCGCGGCCACCGCCTCCTCGATCGGCGGCGCCGCGAGCGCGATGGTCGAAGGCGGCCACGGCGACACCGCGCGCAGCGCGCCGGCATCGGCTTCGGCGGCCAGCAGCAGGGCCAATGCGATCCTGCCGCGCGCGACATCGGCGCCCGCCAGGTCACCGGCGCGCAGGCGCAACCGGGCCGCATCGAGAGTGCGGGCGAACAGCTGCGCGGTGTCGTTCGCGCTGGCCAGCTTCTCCTGAGCCGCCAGCAGGTCGAAATAGGCGGCGCGCGCGGCCAACAGCGCGACCCGCCCGCTGTCGGCCAGGTCGGCGCCGGCGGCGCCGGTCAACAGTTGCGCGGTGGCGACCCGCAGGCCCGCCTTGTCGCCGCGTTCGAAGGTTTGCGCCAGGCCGATGATCGAATCGACGGTCTTGTCGCGCAGGCCGCCGGCGCCGATACCGCGGCTGCGATTGATGTTCTGCGTGAGCCAAGTCAGTTGCGGATTCGGCTTCTGGCCGGCCGTGATCACGTCGGCTTCGGCCTGCTGGACGGCGCGGCGGGCGAGCGCGATGTCGCGATTGCGCTTGAGCACCATTGACTCGACAGCCGGCAGGGTCAATGTCTGCAGGGTGTCAGGACCCTGCGCCGCGACCACGCCGGCACCGGCCAGCAAGGCCGCCAGCGCGCTGCCGGCGATCGTCTTGTACCGGTTCATGCCGGCTCCTTCGCCATCGCCGCGGCGGCTTGCCTGAGCGGCAGCAGCACGCTGAAACGGCTGCCTTGTGTCTCGCCGGGATCGATGCTGGCGCGCCCGCCATGCAGGTTGGCCACCATGTCCACCAGATAGAGCCCGACCCCGGTGCCGGCGATGTCGCTGACGTTGCTGCCTCGGAAATATCGTTCGAACAGGTGGCCGCGGTCCTTGATCGGAATGCCGATGCCGCGATCGCTGACCGTGACCTGGGCATCGGCGCCGATGGCGGTCACCGCGATATCGATCGGACTTGCCGGCGGCGAGTACTTGATCGCGTTCGACAGCAGGTTGCTGATCATCTGGAACAACAGGCGCGGATCGCCGGTGATTTCGATCACCGGTTCGCCATAGCTCTCGCGCAGTTGCGCATTGGGCGCCAGTTCACGATGCATCTGGCAAGCCTGGCGCGCCAGCAGCACCAGGTCGACCTGGGCCCGCTGCAGGCGCACGTCGCCGTCGAATACCCGCGAGGTGTTGAACAGGCTGTCCATCAGGTTGGTCATGCGGGTGACGGCGCCGCGAATGCCGCGCGCACGCACGGCCAGTTGTTCCGGTTCGAGCCGGTCCTTCATGCGGATCAGCCGCTGCGCATGGCTGTCGATGATGGTCAGCGGTGTGCGGAACTCGTGCGAGGTCATGGAGACGAAGTTCTGCTGCTGGGTGGTCAGGCGCCGTTCGGCGTCGAGCGCCTCGCGCAGTGTCGCGGTCTGCTCGCTCAGGGCCTGCCGGCTTTCGATCAGCTTGACCGCGTTGTCGCGGAACACCAATACCGCGCGCGCCATCTCGCCGATCTCGTCGGCCCTGGCAGCGCCCTCGATCGAGACTCCGGTCTCGTTGGCGGCAAGGCGGTGCATGCGCTGCGCGAGATCAAGCAGGGGATCGGAGATCGAGCGGGTGATGAACATGATCGCCGTCACCAGGAAGATCGTCGCCAGCAGGATCGCCCCCAGGATCAGGTTGCGCGACATGCGATAGACATCGGCCTCGCGTTCGGTCGCCAGGCGGGCGCCGTCGACGTTGTGCTGGACCATTGCCGCCAGGGTATTGCTGGCGGCAATGAACGCATCGTGGGAGCCGGTCCTGAAGAGTTCGATCGCATCAAGGCGGCGCCCGTCGGCGACCTGCGCGAGGACCTGGTCGGCGGCACGACGGTAGGCGTCCCACTGCGCCAGGAAGCCCGCGTAGAGCGCCTTCTCGCTGGCGTCCTGATAGGTTTGCTCGTAGGCCAGCCGGGTCTTGCGCAAGGCGAGCTGCAGTGCGGCCAGTTCGGCGCGCTGCGCCTCCGTACCGCCGGACTCGATGGCGATCAGGCTGGCGGCTTCCGCGGCACGAGCATCCGAAATCAAGTTGTTGAGTTCGCCCAGAATCGGCGCCGCCCGCAACCAGTGACCGCGGACTTCCGCCGACGCCTCGTTGAGGATGCTCAGCCGGTTGATGCCGAACATGCCCACACCAACCACCAGCAGCAGGAACAACGCGAACACCAGCGACAAGCGGGCGCGAATCGAGCGCGGCCCGATCATGACCGCACCTGGCGGCGGCTTTTCGATCGCAAGTCCGGCACCACGTCAGGGCTCAATGATGCCGCCGGCCGCCGCCTTGACCGCCGCCTCGATGCGGGTGGCCACGCCCAGCTTGTGGCGTGCGCTCTCCACATGGAAGTCCACGGTGCGCTTGGACAGGCCCGCGATCAGGGCGATTTCGGCGGAGGTCTTGCCGCGCGCCGACCAGGTCAGGACCTCGACCTCGCGTTCGCTCAGGGCGACCGTCTGCGGCCAGATCTCCAGGCGCGCCACGCCGGCCAGGCGGGCGCGGATGATGGTCAGCAGAATTTCAAAATCGATCGGTTTGGTGATGTAGTCGTCGGCACCCAGTTGCCGGCCGCGCAACTGATGTTCACGATCGACCAGCGCGGTCAGGAACACGAAGGGCATGCGCGCGAAGCGCGGCGCGATCGCGGTCAGCCGTTCGAGCACCTCGAAACCGGACATCACCGGCATGCTGACATCGCACAACACCAGGTCGGGCGCATGCTGCAGGATCGCCGCGAAGCCGGCGCCGCCGTCATGCGCGAGCACAACCTCGTAGTCGTTGTCGACCAGTTCCTCGGCGACCAGGCCGGCGGTTTCGCGGTCGTCTTCCACTAGGAGAATCTTCTTGCGCTGGCTCGTGGCCATGTTGCGTCCGGTCGGTCTGCTGCTTTTTGCACATGCGAATATCAGCGTCGCAAGGGCCGCCCCGTGCAAGCCCGGAACTTCACATCTTGCGCGGCCTATTCTGCGCTGCGTCGCAATGGCGGTCTACTGGCATTTGTGACAGTCAGGTCGGTCGATGGCAACCCCGCGGCGGCGCTTGCGCGGCAGCGGCAGGATCATTTACCAGCATCTGGCGCTACCGCGTCGCCAATGAACTGGAACTGGCCGGTACAGGGATTGACCCGGTACAGCTTGCCGTCGATCTCCTTGAATTCCCAGCAGCGCTGCGCCGGGCCGAGCAATTTCCACGCATCCTGCAACCAGTAACCCAGTCCGATCAGGCCGGCCAGCAGCAGCAACGCGAGGATTTGCCTTGCGACCGGCCGCCGCCAGTGCTCCGCCGGCGATTTGTCAACCGCTTCGGTTGCTGGCGGGGTGCTTCCTGCGGGGACATCACTCATCAGTCTGGAACGACTTCATGCGGGGCCGGCGGCGATCGTTGTGGCCCAGGCAGTACAAGACACATCGCGACCCGCCGTGCATCGGCCGGCGGCTTCAGGCCGCCAGTGCGCGCGGCTGGAACGGGCAGTTCGCTTCCTTCTCGACCAGATCATAGACAAAGATGAACTTCGCCATCCCGGTCAGGAACCCGGCGGTCATGCCGAGTTCGAAGATCTGCGCGTCATCGAAATGCGCGCGCAATTCCGCATACAAGGCACGGTCGAGATGGCCGTGCTGGTTGGTCATCGCGACCTGGTCGGCCAGTTTGAGCACCGCGCGATCCCGCGCGTCGAATACCGCGTCGTCCTCGCTCATGATGCGCGCCAACTGCTGATCGGTGACACCGGCCTTGCGCGCCGCGGCGCTGTTGCCACGGTTGCAGTAGGCGCAACCGTGGGTCATCGACAAGCGGTAGCGCAACAGTTCCTTGGTGCGCACGTCGACCCGCCCGCCATAGAACACCTTGGCGTAGAAGCCTTCGCGATACCACTCCATCAATTCGGGCGCATGAGCGCCGATCTCGATCAGGGTGGCATCGTCGCGCAAGTCGAGCGCGGCGTCATAATCCTTCTGCAGCCGTGGATTCATCGACGCACGCGGTACGCGCGGCATGACGGGATTGGGCATGGCAGTCCTTTCGCGGGTGGCGCCTGCATCACGGCGGGCAAGTCAAGCGGTGATTATGCGCGAACAGCCCGGGTTTTGTCGCGCACTGTCGGCGCAAGGACGCGCATCCGGCGTTAAGATTCGGCCGCGGCGCACCGGATCCGGCGCGCCGGCGGCTACGCAGACTGATGGAGAATCGCACCATGAACCTAGTTGCAAGCGGCCGGACGCTGGGCGCCCGGGTCGAGGGACTTGACCTTTCCCTGCCCTTGTCCGACACCGATTTCGCCACCCTCGAACAGGCCCTGGGCAAGTATGGCGTGCTGTGCTACCCGCGACAGACCCTGAGTTCACTGCAACTCAAGGATTTCGCCGCCCGTTTCGGCAAGCTGGAAGTCAATGTCGCCAACGCCTATCAGGACCCGGACCTGCCCGAGGTGATGATTCTTTCCAACAAGCGCGACGCCAACGGCAAACCGCTGGGCTTGAGCGACGCCGGCCAGGACTGGCACACCGACATGTCCTACAGCAGCATGATCGCCTTCACCAATGTGCTGTACGGCCTCGAGATCCCGCACCGCAATGGCGAACCGCTGGGCAATACCGAGTTCTGCAACATGCATGCGGCCTACAACGAATTGCCGCCGGACCTGAAAGCCCGGCTTGCCGGCATGACCATCACCCACGATTTCGCCAAGTTCTGGGACAAGATGCGCCTGGCCAAAGGCAGCAATCGCGCGCCGCTGACCGAGGCGCAGCGCCGCGCCAAGCCGCCGGTGACGCACCCGGTGTTTCTCAAGCATCCGATCACCGGCCGCCACGTGCTTTACGCCAATCCTGGCTACTCGATGCGCATCAACGAACTGCCGGCGGACGAGAGCGCGCGCATCCTCGACATCCTGTTCGCGCACCAGTTGCAGGAAAAATTCCAGTACCGCCATCGCTGGAGCACAGGTGACGTGCTGATGTGGGACAACATGGGCACACTGCACAACGCGGTGCCCGACTACGGACCGGATGAACACCGCTACATCAAGCGCTGCCAGGTGATGGCGAACCGCTATTTCGGCCAGGCCGCTGCCTGATCCTGGCGCGCGACCGCGCCCTGTAGGCGCGACTTGCGCCGCGCAACGCGGCAATCGCGGCATCCAACATTTGATCGTTACCAAAAACACGACAGCCTCGCCAGAGGCATGTTTTTGTCATGAATCATGCAATTCTCAATAAGAGAGACACGCAACCATGGTCAAACCGTCATTCCGGCTTCTCGCCATCGCAGCGCTCGCCGCGCTGGCAGCCCTGCCGGCGCCGGCACAAGACAAATACCCCTCAAAGCAGATCCGCCTGCTGGTCGGCTTCGCCGCCGGCGGGCCGACCGATGTGATCGCACGCGTGCTCGCCAGCGAGATGACAGTCACCCTCGGGCAGACCGTGTATGTCGAGAACAAGGCCGGCGCCAGCGCCATGATCGCCACCCGAGAAGTGAAGAACGCGGCGCCCGACGGCTACACCCTGCTGTTCGCCTCGCTCGGCCTCAATGTCAGCCCGATCCTGGTCGGCGCCGACGCCGGCTATGACCCGAAGAGCGATTTTGCGCCGGTGTCGAACGCAGCGATCCTGCCGCTCCTCGCGGTCAACGCATTTGATTCACCGATCAGGAGCATGGCTGAACTGGTGAAGAAAGCGCAGTCGAAGCCGCAGGCGGTCGTCTATGGGTCGTCGGGCAACGGCGGCTCCGGCCACTTGGCGGCGGAGTTGCTCGGTACCGTGGCCAAGGCCAGGCTGCTGCACGCGCCATTCAAGGGCAACGGCCCGGCGCTGCTCGAGGTGATGGCCGGCCGTGTCGACTTCATGTTCTATCCGGTGACCGGGATCGCCGAGAACGTCGCCGCCAGGCGCCTGAAGATCCTGGCCGTCGGCACCGCCAAACGATTGCCGCAGTTTCCCGATGTGCCGACCATGGCGGAAGCCGGCTTTCCCGGTTTCGAGGAAACCGCGCCCTGGGTCGGCATGCTGGCGCCGGCGAAAACCCCGCCGGCGATCGTGGCGCGCCTCAATGACGCCATGTTGAAGGCGCTGGCCAAGCCCGAGGTCAGGACGCGAATGGAGAATCTCGGCGCCTTCATCGTCGGCGACTCGCCGGCCGAATTCGCCGCCTACCTGCGGCGCGACTACACCCGATGGGAAGAAGTGATCAAGGCTGCCGGCGTGAAGGGCGAGTAAGCACGCGCTGCGCGCCGCCGTGCGTTGCTATACTGCACCGTCATTCAAAAGCATGGCCCCCCCAAGGTCCGGGGATTGGCGTGCAAGGCCAGAACGCGGGCTTGTCAGAATCCGCGCACATTCAACCGAAGGAGAACTCCGCATGAACTTCAAGCACCTGCTGCGCGCGCTCACTGCCGCTTGCCTGATCGCCGCCTTGCCGGCGGCAGCGCAGGACATCAAGATCGGCGGCTCGCTGCCAATGAGCGGCCCGAACGCCGAATATGGCGACCTGTTCGGCAGCGCCGCCGCGCTGGCCGTCGAACACGCCAATGCCGACAAGATGCTGTCGAAAAAGCTGGTACTGGTGCTCGAAGACAGCCAGGCCACGCCGCAACAAGGCGTGGTGTCGATGAACAAGCTGGTGTCGGTCGAGAAGGTGCCGTTCGTGCTGTCGGCCTTCACCGGCGTCTCCAAAGCCATCGCGCCGGTCGGCGACAAGGCAAAGGTCGTGTCGGTCAACGGCGGCGGCATCGGCCCCGACCTGGCCGAACTGGGCGAATATTTCTGGAACGTCATTCCGCTGGTCAATCTCGAGGTGCAGGCGCTGGCGCCCTACCTGATCCGCGAGCGCGGCTGGAAGAAAGTGGCGTTGCTCTACGTGGACGACCCGGCCGGCGAGGCGATCAAGAAGGAACTCGACATCCATGTGCCGAAGAACGGCGGCAGCATGGTGTCGTCGCAGCAGGTGCCGCGCGCCTCGCAGCAGTTCGCCGGGGTCGCCGCCAAGGTGCGCGAGGCGCAACCCGACGTGGTGTTCATCGCCTCCTTCGGCTCGCAGCAGGCGCAGATCGTCAAGCAGCTGCGCGACAACGGCGTCAAGCAGCAACTGGTCGGCTACTCGGCGTTTTCCTCGCCCACGGTGACCCAGTTGCCCGAGGCGAAGGGGGCCTTGTTCCCGTCGCAGACCATCAACTGGGACGGCGACGCCGTCAGCCAGCGCCTGGCGCGTGACTGGAAGGCGAAAAAGAACAAGGAGCCCAATGCCTACGTGGCCAACTATTACAACGCCGTGATGGTGTTTGTGAAGCTGGCGCAGGCACTGGAAAAATCCGGCCAGCCGATCACCGGCGAGAACCTGTTGAAGCAGCGCAAGCTGTCCGGCAGCTTCGATGTGGTCGGCGGCAAGATGCAGTTCCTGCCCAACGGCACGGTGTCGATGCCGCTCGGCATCTATGAGATCGACGGCGCCGCCGGCAAGCTGGTCAAGGGCAACATCATCGTCCAGTAATCGACTGCGACCGCGCGCGGCGCCGGCAGGCGCGGCGCGCCTCCGCTGTTCGCCCCGGCCAGTGCTTCTTCTCCAACTCCTGTTCAACGGCCTGCAACTGGGGGCGATCTACGCCCTCACCGCGGTCGGCTTCGCGCTCATCTTCGGCTCGACCAAGGTGTTCCATGTCGCCCATGGCGCCGCCTTCACCCTGGCCGGCTACCTGTTCTGGTGGAGCATCAATTCGCAAAAGTGGCATTGGGCTGCCGGCCTGCTGCTCGCCACCGTGGTGGTGGTGGCCTTTGGCCTGATCATGGAGCGCTTCATTTACCGCCCGATCCAGCGCCATGAGGGCGCGTTCTTCACCGTCTTCATCGCCGCCTTCGGCACCCAGATCATCGTGCAGAACCTGGTCGGCACGGTGTTCGGGCGCGGCTTCGAAACCGTCACGGTCGACCTGTCGAAAGCGGTGGAACTGGCGCCCGGCCTGTTTGTCGCGCCGATCGCCGGGGTCGCCATTCTGGTGGCAATCGTGTTCTTCATCGGCTTGAACCTGTTCCTGACCCGTACCCTGGTGGGTACCGGCCTGCGTGCCCTGTCCGACAACCCCGATCTAGTGCGCGTGTTCGGCCTGGAACCCACGCGTCTGGCGCAGGTGGCCTTCGCGCTCGGGTCGGCGCTGGTGGTGCCGGCGGCGGCGCTCACCGCCATGTCGCAGGGCATCAACCCGGGCATTGGCGCCCACATCATGCTGATCAGCCTGGCGGCGACGATTGTCGGCGGCATCGGCTCGCTCAAGGGCGCGGCCTATGGCGGCATGCTGCTCGGCCTCGCCGAAAGCCTGGCGATCTGGAAACTCGATCCGCAGTGGAGTGAAGCGGTGACCTTCATCATCCTGTTCGTGTTCATCATCTTCCGGCCGGCCGGCTTTCTCGGCCGGCCGCAAGGCGCGAAATAGGAACCGCCAGCCATGTGGGCCTATATCAACAACCTGGCGGTGCTGATCACCATCAACGCGATCCTCGCGGTGACGCTCAACTTCGTGCTCGGCTATGCCGGCATCTTTTCAATGGCGCATGCGGTGTTTTTCGGCATCGGCGCCTATGCCACCGCGCTGGTGGCGGTCAAACTGGGCGCCGGCTTCCTGCTGTCGACCGCGATCGGCATGGGACTGGCGGCGCTGATCTCGCTGGCGCTGGCGTTGCCGGCGCTGCGGGTGCGTGGCGAATACTTCGTCGCCGCCTCGCTCGGCCTGCAAATGCTGGCAATCACCGTGTTTTCCGAATGGAAGGGCGTGACCGGCGGCATCGGCGGCATCACCAACATCCCGCCGGCGCGCCTGCCCGGCTTCACCATTGCGAGCCCGGAGCAATACCTGGTGTTGTGCCTCTCCTGCCTGCTGCTGGTGATGCTGGTGGTCGCGACCCTGGTGCGCTCGAGCTTCGGGCGCAGTCTCAAGGCGATCCGTGATGACGAAACCGCGGCCTGGGCGTTCGGCAAGAATGTCGCGGTGATCAAGACCATCGCGGTGGCGGTGTCGTCCGCGCTGGCGGCGGTGGCCGGCTCGCTGTATGCCTTCTACATGAGCTTTGTCAATGTCGAGAGCTTCACCTTGGATACCTCGGTGTACCTGATGGCGATGGTGATCATCGGCGGCACCGCCACCCTGCTGGGCCCGGTGGTCGGCACCATCCTGATCCTGCTGTTGCCGGCGGCGCTGTCCTACATGCCCTACCTGCCGCAAACCGAGATCGGCTCGATCCAGCAGATGGTCTATGGCCTGGCGATGGTGCTGCTGATGATCTTCCGTCCGGGCGGCCTCTGGGGTTATCGTGAAAAGCCGAAGGAAGACTAGTTGATCGCCGGCAAGGTATTGCTCGAAACCACGGGCATGTCGAAAACTTTCGGCGGCCTGAAGGCGGTCGACAACGTGTCGTTCGCGCTGCGTGAAGGGATTGTCACCACCCTGGTGGGCCCGAACGGTGCCGGCAAGACCACATTGTTCAACCTGATCACCGGGCATCTCGATCCGGACGCCGGCGAGGTCACCTGGCTGGGCAAATCGATCAAGGGCGTGGCGCACTGGAAGATCGCGCAGGCCGGCATCGGCCGCACCTTCCAGGACCTCAAGCTGTTCGACCAGATGACGGTGCTGGAAAACGCGCTCACCGTCACCGAGCGCGGTGCGTGGCTGTGGCAGGCCGGCGGCAAGGCCGGGTTGGCGGCGCGGCGTGAACGCGCCGAGAGTGCGCTGGCGGCGGTCGGCCAGGCCGACCGCCCCCAAGCGCGTGCGATAGACATGGCCAATTCGGAGCGCAAGTTCCAGAGCGTTGCGCGGATCCTGGCCTCGGGCGCCCGCCGGTGGCT
>JANPGJ010000463.1:0-32701 GCA_031423955.1 Burkholderiales bacterium | reverse complement strand
CCCGGCACACCTGCTGGCGCTCGACGCCAACCGCAAGCTCGACGCGCGGCGCCAACGGGCACTGGCGCGCTATTACCTTGATGCAGGCAGCGGCGGCCTCGCCGTTGGCGTGCACTCCACCCAGTTCGCAATCCGCGAACTGGGGCTCTACGAACCAGTGCTCGAACTGGCGATGCGCACCGCAGAGGACTGGATCCCGCTCGGCGGACAACGACCACTGTGCATGATCGCCGGCGTCGCCGGGCGCACCGATCAGGCGCGACGCGAAGCCGAGACCGCACGTGGCCTCGGCTATCACGCCGCCCTGCTGAGCCTGGCAGCGATGAAGGGCGCCAATGAAGACGAACTGATCATCCATTGCCGCAGCGTGGCGGCGGTAATGCCGCTGGTCGGCTTCTACCTGCAGCCTGCGGTCGGCGGCATCGAACTGCCGGCGCGCTTCTGGCAGCGCTTCGCCGCGATCGACAACGTGGTGGCGATCAAGATGGCGCCCTTCAACCGCTACCGCACCCTAGACGTGCTGCACGGCGTGGTCGCGGCGCGTGCCGAGGACCGCATCGCGCTCTACACCGGCAACGACGACCATATCGTGCTCGACCTGGTGACCCCGTTCGCCATCCCGCGCGATGGCGCGCTGGTGACCCTGCGCATCAAGGGCGGCCTGCTGGGCCACTGGAGCGTCTGGACCCACCGTGCGGTCGAACTGCTGGCGCGCATCCACGCCGCGGTGGCCGCCGGGCACATCGACAACGACTTGCTCGCTCTGGACAGCCAGGTGACCGACTGCAACAGCGCGTTTTTCGATGTCGCCAACAACTTCCACGGCTGCATCGCCGGCTGTCACGAAGTACTGCGCCGCCAGTGCCTGTTTGAAGGCATCTGGTGCCTCGACCCGGCCGAGGGCCTGAGCCCAGGCCAGGCGGCCGAGATCAGCCGGGTGTACAGCGCCTATCCGGCCCTCAACGACGACGCCTTCGTCAGCGCCAACCGCGAGCGCTGGCTGGCCTGATCAGCGCGCTTCAGCAGGCGCCTCACGCCCCGCATCGATCAGGGCCAGCAGCGCATGAGGCATGATCGGCACATCGGCGATCCGTACATTGAAGGGCGCCAGCGCGTTCTCCACCGCCGAGGCGATCACCGCGCTGACGCAGACGATGCCGGCTTCGGCCACACCCTTGATGCCGAGCGGATTGATCGGCGACGGCGTTTCGGTCCACAGCACTTCGATATGCGGCATTTCGGTCGCCGTCGGCAGCAGGTAATCCGCCAGGGTGGTGGTGATCGGCGTGCCCTCGGCGTCGTAGGCCATTTTCTCGAACAGCGTGTTGCCGATGCCGTGCGCGATCGAACCGTGAATCTGCCCTTCGGCGATCTGCGGGTTGATCAGCTTGCCGCAGTCCTGCACCGCCAGGTAGCGCAGGATCGTAACCGCCGCGGTGTCGGGGTCGACTTCAACCTCGCACACGTGAAACGCATTGGCATAGGCCTGCAGGTCGATGCGGAACATGTTGGTCGCCTCGAGCCCGACGCTGACACCGGGCGGAAAGCCGTAGCCGGGCATGCCGCGCAACTGTTCGGCGATGCGCGCCAGCGAGACCGAACGTTGCGCGTCGGTCGTCATTGCAACCATGCCGTTGGCGACGGCCAATTCGGCCACCGGCACCGCCAACATGTGGGCGGCGACCGCCAGCGCCTTCTGCCTGACTTCGCGTGCCGCCAGCAGGGTGGCGCTGCCGGCGGTGATCGCCTGGCGACTGGCGAAACCGCCCATGCCGTAGTGGATGAAACTGGTGTCGCCGGTCACCACATGCACCATGTCCTGGGCGACGCCCAACTCATCGGCACAGATTTGTGCCAGCGAGGTGCGGATACCCTGGCCCATCTCCAGCGCACCGGTAAAGACGTCGACCCGGCCCGAGGCCTGCACCCGCACGGTGGCGGTCTCGAACGGCCCGCGGCCACTGCCCTTCACACCCTGGGCGATGCCGATGCCGAGATAGCGGCCGTTGGCGCGTGCCGCCTGCTGCCGTTCGGCGAAGCCGGCGTAACCGGACTCGGCGAGCGCCAGTTGCTGCGCCTGCAGATAGTCGCCGCTGTCGTAAGTTATCGCCGCGCCGGCGCGATTTTTCAACGGTGTCTGATACGGCATCGCGGCCGCCGCGATCAGGTTGCGCCGGCGCAGTTCCGCGCGATCGATACCGAGTTCGCGGGCGGCGCAATCCATCAGCCGTTCCATCGCGAAATTGCCCTGCGGGTAGCCGGCGCCGCGCACCGGAATCACCGGCACCTTGTTGGTCTGCGCCAGCACGATCTCGATACGGTAATTCGGCACCATGTAGGGCCCGGTCAGCGAGGTCACCGCGTTATACGGCACGTTGTAGCTGTGCGGCGCGTAGGCGCCTTGATCGTGGACCAGGCGGCCGCGCACGCCGAGGATTCGCGCTTGCCCGTCGAAGGCGATCTCGAGGGACCAGAAGGCATCGCGCTCCTGGATCGCCGACAGCAGATGCTCGCGCCGGTCCTCGACCCATTTCAGCGGCCGGCCGAGATGCATCGCCGCGGCGGCCACCGCGATTTCCTCCGGATAGGCCAGGTACTTGGCGCCGAACGCACCACCGACATCCGGCGCGATCACCCGCACGCGGTTTTCATCCATGCGCAGCATCGCCGCCATGATGTTGCGCAATTCATGCGACATCTGGGTCGACGACCAGACCGTCAGGGTCGCGGTGGCCGCATCGAAACGCGCCAGCACGCCACGCCCTTCCATCGAGTTGGCAACCCCGCGATGCGCGCTCAGTTCCTGGCGAAATACATGCGCGGCGCCGGCGAAGGCGGCGTCACAGTCGCCGTAGCCGATCGACAGCGGCTTGTAGGTGTTGGTGCCGAGTTCGACCCGTGACACCGGCGCGCCCGCCGCCAGCACTTCGCGGGCATCGACCACCGCCGGCAGCGGCTCATAGTCGATCACGATGGTCTCGGCCGCATCCTCGGCCAGGTGGCGCGAGGTCGCCACCACCATCACCAGCGCCTCGCCGACATGCACGGTCTCGGTCGGCGGCAACACATAGGGCATCACATGGTCGGGCAACTGGCCTTCCGGGAAGGCGATCGGGAAGCGCAGCGAATCGAGCAGCGGCGCCAGGTCTGCCGCGGTGTACACCGCGACCACCCCTTCCATCGCCCGCGCGGCGCCGGCATCGACGCCGAGAATGCGCGCATGCGCATAGGCGCTGCGCACGAAGGCCGCATGCAGCGTGTCCGGCACCGGCACGTCATCGAGGTAGCAGCCCTGGCCGCGCAACAGGCGCGGGTCTTCCTGGCGTGGCGCGCGGCGACCGATCAGGGCGCCGCTCATGGTTGCACCCCGCCGGCGCGCAGGCGCGCCGCCGCATCGAGGGTGGCGGCAACGATGTTCTGGTAGCCGGTGCAGCGGCAGATGTTGCCCGACAGCGCCACCCGCACCTGGGCTTCGTCCGGCGCCGGGTTCTCGCGCAGGAATTCGGTCAGGGTCATCAGGATGCCGGAGGTGCAAAAACCGCACTGCAGCGCATGGTGATCGGCGAACGACTGCTGCAGGGTATTGAGCGCGGCGCCGTCGGCCAACCCCTCGACGGTGCGCACCTCACGGCCATCGGCCTGCACCGCCAGCATCAGGCAGGCGCGCGCGCTGCGGCCGTCGACCAGCACGGTGCAGGCGCCGCACACCCCATGCTCGCACCCGAGGTGGGTGCCGGTGAGATGACACTGGTGGCGCAGAAAATCCGCCAGTGAGATTCGCGCTTCGACGCTGTGCGTCGCAGGTGCGCCGTTGATCTGGAGCTCGATTGGAATCAGGGTCATGATGTTTGCCCGCGGGCGTTGGCCAGTGCCATGCTGAAAGCCTTGCCGACCATCACCGCGGCAATCCGCGCACGGTACCAGGCAGGCACAAATTTGTCGTCCAGGGTGTCGATGCCGGCGACCGCGTCGGTGGCGATGCGCAGCGCCCGCGCATCCGGCTGCATGCCGCGCAGCGTGCTTTCGGCCGCCGTCAGCCGCACTGGCGTCACAGCCGCGCCGCCGACGGCCAGCACCAGGCGTTCGATCGCGCCACCCGGGTCGAGCGTCAGGAGCGCGGCGGCGGACGCCACCGCGAAATCACCGTGGCGACGCGCGAACTCGCAAAAGCCGTTGCCATGCCCGGCCGGCCAGGGTTGCAGGCGCACCGCGCTCAACAATTCGTCGGGCGCGAGGTCGGTGGTCATCAGGCCGCGTGCGAACCCGGCCATCGACACTTCGCGGCGGCCGCGCATGCTGTCGATCACCAGTGTCGCGTCGAACGCCAGCGCCACGGTGGGTATTTCCGCCGACGGATCCAGATGGCACAAGCTGCCGCCGATGGTGCCCCAGTTGCGGGTTTGCTGGTGGCCGACATGTTCGATCGCCTGCGCCAACAGCGGCAGGCGAGCGCGAATCAGCGCGGAATGCTCAATCTCGCGCTGGCGGGTCATGGCGCCGATCTCGATCGCGCCGGCTTTTTCGCGGATTCCCGACAGCACCGGAATGCGCCCGATATCGATCAGATCGTCGGGCGCCGCCAGGCGCAGGTTCAGCATCGGCATCAGTGACTGGCCGCCGGCCAGCACGCGCGCATTGGGTTGCCCTGCCAGCAAGGCCAGCGCGTCCTGCAATTGCAGCGGCCGGTGGTAACGAAAGGTGGCGGGCTTCATCGCTTACGCCGCCACCGGCTGGTCGATCAGCGCGCGTGGAAACATCGCATGCACACCCTTGTTGCCATCGACGATCTGCGTCACGTGCAGGTCGCAGGCCAAGCTGCAGGTCACATAGGCATCGAGTGCTGACCAGCCCTTGAGTTCGACCAGCCAGGCGATCATCTCGCGCAGCGCCTGCTTGGCGGCGTCGTCCAGGTCCGGGTCCATGCCCATCGCGATGTAGTGGGTCGGGGTGACCGCGCGCGGGAAACGCAGCTTGGTAGCCTTGTGAAGAATCAACTGGAAGGTGCCGGTAAGCGCGGTTTCGAGCGCGGTCAGCGAGACTTCGCCGTCGCCCTGCACGGCGTGACCATCACCCACCGAAAACAGGGCGCCGGCGGTCTGCACCGGCAACAGCAACGTGCTGCCGGCGGTCAGTTCCTTGTTGTCCATGTTGCCGCCATACTCGCGCGGCTCGATCGACGACACCATGCCGTACTCGGGGCGCGGCGCCACCGCCATGATGCCGAAAAAGGGCTTGAGCGGCAGGGTGACGCCCCACGGCAAATACGCCTCACGACGCTTGATGTCGATCGGAATATTGAGGATCTGGGTGGTGCGGAAATCCTCCGGCAGGCCGCCGCGCAGCGGCCGCACCGCGTTATAGGCCCAGTCCTGGCGCAGGTCGACCGCCTCGATGCGTACTTCGAGCGTATCGCCCGGCTCGGCCCCCTCGACCCAGATCGGCCCGGTGAGAATGTGCGGCCCCATCATCGGCCTGCAGGCTTCGAGCACCGCGGCATGCTCGGGCAGCAGGTTGACCGCGCCCACGGATTCGTCTTTCGAGCCGCTCAGGGTGTCGATGGTGACGCGATCGCCCGACACCACCCGCATCACTGGCGGCAGCGCAGCCGAGAAATGGCCCCAGTGAATGGTCTTGGGGGTCGGGGACAGCTTGTGGTGGGTGTTGCTGCTCATGGCGTTTCCCTGTGATGTACTGCACGCTTGCGCGGGGCGAATCCGGCGCGCCGGTTTTGCCGGCACGAAAGTCGCATTGAACCTCAAATCCGGGTTGGACGATTGCCCGGGCCCGGGACGGTCGATGTTGTCACAGCGCGGCATGGATCGATGGGACGCCGGTGACTCGTATTTTCCCCGAGTCGATTGACGGATCCCGGTCTTTTGCCCGGCTTAACCGTTTGGTTACAATAGAATTCGATTTCAGTCCTTCGACTGACGCTTCGACTGACGCACAGGTAATCCCCGCGGCGAAGCCGCAAGAACATCAGGAGACCCAAATGCAACGCCGCACCCTGCTCATGACTCTCGCCACCCTCGCAGTCACGACGACCTTTGCCGGCCCGGCGTTGGCGCAGTGGCAACCGAACAAGCCGATCAACCTGATCGTGCCTTGGGCCGCGGGCGGTTCGACCGATCAGGTCACGCGGGTCACCGCCGCCGAGATTGAAAAGGTGCTCGGCCAGAAAATCGTGATCGTCAATCAGCCCGGCGCCGCCGGCTCGATCGGCACCAAGAACGCGCTCGATGCGCCCAGGGATGGCTACACCTGGACAGCCGGCGCCGCGCAGGACCTCGGTGTCTACCAGTCGCTCGGCATGTTGAATGCCGGCATCCGTGACTGGCATCTGTTCCTGAACGTTGCCAATATCGCGGTGATCGGCGTCAATCCGTCGACGCCATACCAGAACGTCAATCAACTGCTTGACGCGATGAAGGCCAAACCGGGCGAGATCAAGGTCGCCACCGCCGGCGTGACCTCCGGCGGGCACAATGCGATGGAGGCGATTTCGCGCGCCACCGGCGTCAAGTACCGGCATGTCACCTACGACGGCGGCAACCCGGCGGTGGTGTCCACGGTCTCGGGTGAAACCGACCTCACCACCCAGTTGGCGGTGGAACAGGCCGAGATGATTCGCGGCAAGCGCATCCGGCCGCTGGCCACTGTGTCGGACCGGCCGCTGGAAATTGAAGGTTTCGGCGTGATCGAGCCGATCTCGAAAATGATTCCCGGCTTCAAAGCGCCGGCCAACTACTTCGGCATCTTCATTCCGAAAGGCGTGCCGCCGGAGGTGATCGCCACCGTCGAGAAGATCTGGGCCGCGAACATCGCCAACAGCGACGCCCTGAAAAAGTATTCGGCCAACCGCGGCGCGCTGTTCGCACCGGCAGCCGGTGAAGCCGCGCAAACCGCGGCATTTCCGGCGGTGCAGGCCAATGCGTGGCTGCTGCATGGCGGCGGCAAGACCAAAGTCAGCCCGGATACGGTGGGCATTCCGAAACCATAAACCGCCCTCCTGCGGCGCGAGCCGCCGCAGCCGGACATCCTGTCGCGCCCCTTGTCGCCAGTCGAGCGCATTGATCGGGCCCGGGCCTTGAATGTGATGGGCGGCGGCGGGCGCAAGGCTTGCGATTTCCGCCGTCGTCAGGAGCACCCGTCATGAGCATCGAAATCGACCCCGACGAACCCCTGCCGCCACGCGCCGACCTGGTTGCCGCGCTGGCATTCATCGCCTTTGGCGGCGCGATCGCGGTCGGTTCATGGCGCATGGACCGGCTGGCGCACCTCAACATCAACCAGTACGAGATTCCCGGCCTGGTGCCGGGCCTGCTTGGCGCGGCGATCCTGCTGCTTGGCCTGGCGCTGGCAATCCGTGCGGTGGCGGCCGGTGCGCTCGCAGCGCAGCCGCCGCGCGCGCCCGGCGAATCACGCTGGCGCAGCATGACCCTGATGTTCGGCCTGACCTTCATCTACGGCCTGGGCCTGGTCGGCACCGGCGTGCCGTTCTGGTTCGCCACCTTGTTGTTTGTCAGCGTCTTCATTTTCCTGTTCGACCGCGAGCGGCAAAGAGGTCTTGGGCGCAGCAACGTCAAGCAGGCGCTGCTGGCGCTGGTCTACGGTGCGGCCACCAGCGCGGTGGTGTCGCTGGCGTTCGAGAAAATCTTCCTGGTCAGGCTGCCCTGATGTTCCAGGGTCTCGTCGCATTCTGGCAATCGCTCGCTTCGTTCCTCACCGTCGAGTCGATTTTCTACGTGCTGGCCTCCTCCCTGGTGGGGGTAGTGATCGGCGCCCTGCCCGGGCTCACCGCGACCATGGGGGTGGCCTTGATGACCACCCTCACCATCAAGCTGCCGGCGGCGCAGGCGCTGTTGATCCTGATCTGCACCTATGTCGGCGCGATTTACGGCGGCAGCCGCAGCGCGATCCTGCTCAACATCCCCGGTACTCCGGCGTCGGCCGCCAGTTGCCTCGACGGCTATGCGCTGGCGCGCCAGGGCCATGCCGGCCGCGCGATGGGGATCGCCACCACCGGTTCGGTGATGGGCACCCTGATCGGCATGTTTTTCCTCGCCCTGTTCACCCCGCTGCTCGGCGACCTGGCACTGAAATTCGGCGCCTACGAGTTCTTCTGGCTGGCGGTGTTCGGGGTGATCGTCTCGGCCACGCTGACCAGCGGCGACCCGCTCAAGGGCTGGATCGCCGGATTCGCCGGCCTGTTCGTCGCCACCATCGGCCAGGATGGCATCCATGCCTATGAACGCTTTTCGTTCGGCACCCGCGACCTGGCCGGCGGCTTCTCGCTGGTCCCGGCCCTGGTCGGCGCTTTCGGCTTCGCCGAGATCCTGGTGGCGATGCAGGAAAAGCGCCCGCCGGTGAAGATCAATCCGCTCGACACGGTGATCCCGAAAATACGCGATGTATTCCAGTACTGGCGCACCATCCTGCGTTCGGGCGTGATCGGCACCTTCATCGGCATCGTGCCGGGGGTCGGCGAAGACGTCGCGGCCTGGTCATCCTATGCGGCGGCCAAGCGCGCCAGCAAGGAGAAAGAACTGTACGGCAAGGGCTCGATCGAAGGCCTGATGGCGGCGGAGACCGGCGACAACGCATGCGTGCCCGGCGCCATCATCCCGGTGCTGACCCTGCAGGTGCCGGGTTCGGCGCCGGCCGCGGTGCTGATGGCGGCGATGCTGATCCACGGCGTCAAGCCGGGGCCGATGATCATGATCGAGTCCCCGCAGTTCGTCTACGACGTGGTGGCGATGATGCTGCTGGCCACCATCGGCATCCTGATCTACGGCCTGACCCTGACCAAGCTCTTGGTGCAGGTGCTGCGCGTGCCGACCACCATCATCGTGCCGATCATCTTCGTGCTGTGCGTGATCGGCACCTTCGCATTGGCCGGGCGCCTGTTCGATGTGTGGACCATGCTGCTGTTCGGTGTGCTCGGTTTCGTGCTGCGGCAGTTCCGCTTCCCGGTGGCGCCGCTGGTGCTCGGCATCGTGCTGGGCGACCTGCTGGAGAAAAGCCTGCGCCGCGGCCTGGTGTTGTCAGACGGCGATCTGACACCGTTCTTCACACGGCCGATTTCAGCCGTACTGTTCGGCGTGATCGCGATCGTGATCCTGCTGCGGGTGCCGGCGGTCAATCGTTTCATCACTGGCAAACGTGCATGAAATTTGCCCTGTGCAATGAAGTGCTGGCGCCGCTGCCGTTCGCCGAGCAATGCCGGATCGCCGCCGCGCTCGGCTACATGGGCCTGGAGGTGGCGCCGTACACGGTGTGCGAGGACCCGGCAGCGATGAGCGACGGTGAGGCACGCGAACTCGCGCGCATCGCCGCTGATCATGGCCTGGCCATCACCGGCCTGCACTGGCTGCTGGTGAAGCCCGCCGGATTGTCGATCACCAGTGCCGACGCGGGGATCCACGCGCGCACGGTGGCCTTCATGCGGCGGCTCACCGAACTATGCGCCGCGATGAGCGGCAAGTACCTGGTGCACGGCTCGCCCAAACAACGCATGATCGAACCCGGCCAGAGCAAGGCGGACGCGATCGCCCGCGCATCCGCCGCATTTTCCGAGGCCGGCGAGGCGGCCGTCACCAACCGCGTGACCTATTGCATCGAACCGCTGTCAGCCGACCAGACGCCGCTCTTCAATACCATCGCCGAAGCCGCAGCGATTGTGCGCGCGATCGACAATCCGCATTTGCGCACCATGATCGACACCAGTTCGGCAGGCCTTGCGGAAAACGAACCGATTGCCGACCTGATTGCACGCTGGATGCCGACCGGCCTGATCGCCCACGTGCAGGTTAACGACCCGAACCGCCGCGGGCCGGGGCAGGGCGCGATGAAGTTCGCACCGATTCTGCGCGCATTGCGCAACGCCGCCTATGCCGGCGTGGTGGCCGCAGAACCATTCGACTATGTACCGGACGGCATGGGCAGCGCGGCGCATGCGATCGGCTATCTGCGCGGCCTCCACGAAGCCCTCGGGCATCCTGATTGATGCGCGCAGTCTTCACATCCTGCCGCCGCACCGAATTCACCGTCGATCTGCAGCCTTGGCGACCGTTGTTTCGGACCACCATCGCTAGGCCTGGTTCATCAAACTGGAGTTCTTCCGACAGGCTGCAATAATCCAGGCCATCATTAGAATGGCACGCGTTTCCCAAACGCCGCTACCGCCCGACGTCTCACAACCCGAGGACCCACCATGATCAAGTTCTACTTCGCAGCAGCACCCAACCCCTTCAAGGTCGCCCTGTATCTCGAAGAGGCCGGCCTCGAATACGAGTTCTGCCCGATCGACACCCGCAAGGGTGACCAGCACCAGCCGGCATTCCTGGCCATCAACCCGAACGCCAAGACCCCGGTCATCACCGATGACGGCGTGCGCGTGTTCGACAGCAACGCGATCCTGCTCTACCTGGCCGAGAAAACCGGCAAGTTCCTGCCCGCCAACACCCCGGCGGCGCGCGCGGAAATGTATTCCTGGCTGATGTTCATCGCCACCGGCATCGGGCCGTATTCCGGCCAGGCGGTGCACTTCCGCCATGTCGCGCCGGAACCGAAGGAGTACGCGTTGAACCGCTATGACTTCGAAGCCTGGCGCCACTGGAACATCATCGAAGCCCAGCTTGCGAAGAACCGTTACATGCTGGGCGATACCTACACGCTGGTCGACATGGCGTTCTGGGGCTGGGCGCGCGCGGTGCCGCGTGTTCTTGGCGGCGATGATGTGTGGCAGAAGCTGCCCAACGTCAAGCGCCTGATGGACGAGATCAGCGCCCGCCCCGCCGCGCAGCGTGCCGACGCGCTCAAGAACCGCCACGCCTTCAAGACCGAGATGGACGCCGAGGCGCATCGCGCGATGTTCCCCGGCAACGAGCGGCTCAAGAGCAAGGCCTGACCACGCCCTGCCCCGGCCTCGCCAGCGGCGCGGGGCCGATTGGCGAGCGAGCCCGCCCCGCCGACTCAGGTCTTGATGCCCTCGTACAGGTCCCGCCCCTTCGCCAGGGCACGTATCTTCGCATCGGCGATACCGCGCTTCAACATCCAGAAGCCGCAATCGGGGTGGATGTACTTGACGCGACCGGCGCCAAGCACCTTCTCCGCATGTTCGATCGAACGCGCGATATGGTCGGCCGACTCGGCTTCGGTGCGCTTGATGTCGATCACGCCGAGGCCGAAGCCGATTTTCGGGTCGAGGTCGCGGAACACCTGCAGCTCTTCCACCGGCCGGTGCGCGCACTCCATCACCACATGATCGACGTGCAGCGCGTTCAGGTACTTGATCAGGCTTTCCCAGCCGCCCTTCTGGATGCTTTGCCCGCCGTAATTGCCGAAGCACAGGTGCACCGCGGGAATGGTCTGCACCGCGTCGAGCACCCGGTTGAGCGATGAGGCGGCCCATTCCCACTCGTCAGGCGCGCCGGGCAAATTGGCTTCATCGAGCTGGATGATGTCGGCTTCCACATGGCGCACCTGTTCGGCCAGCACGTCGGCAAGCGCATGGGCCAGGGCCGGGGTGTCCTTGTAGTGCTTGTTCATCAGCATCTTGGCCAGCATGTGCGGGCCGGTGACGGTGAACTTGAAGGGCTTGGTGGCCAGCATCGCGGCGCGCCGGCAGGCCAGCGGCAGGTCGAGCGTGCCGCTGCCGAGCGGGCCTTCGACCACGCCCGGCGGGCGGGTGCGAAAACGGGTGGCTTCGGCCTTGCGGTAATTGAGCCGCTCCTCGAAACTCATGCGGAAGCCCACGCCATCCATCGGCCGCACGAAGTACTCGATCATGCCGTTGGTTTCCGGGTGATTGATGTCGAAGCGATACAGTTCGCCGTCGCACACCACGTCCACCCCCGCTTCTTCCTGGGTCGCGATCACCACCCGGGTGGCGTCGATCAGTGCCTGCTCGGATGGCGCCGCGACCAGCCAGTCGGGCACCGGATATGAACCTACGACGGTGGTCTTGATGCGCGGCATGCGTTTCTCCCTTGTGATTGCCTCGACTGTGAAAATGCTAACACATGTAACCGGCTCGTTACATCGTCGCGCCGCGCCGCTGCCGGCATGCCCGCCTGCCGCCATGAATACGAGGCGCGCCGCCTCTGCACAATTGCCGCAGCGCAATAGATGCATCGACGTGGTGTCGCAACATCGTTGATCGGGTTTAACCATTCGGTTACACTTCTGCGAACAGTCCCGTCGCGCAGGAATCGCCATCTTGTATCCGCCCCGAACGCCCTGCCGCGCCGCCGCCGACGGCACCCGCCTTGCTCGCAGCTGACCAGTCGCCGATGGCCAGGATCACACAAGTCGAGGTGGGTCGCCGGGATTACCCGCTGGTCGGCGAGTTCAAGTTCTTCAAGTCCGGCCTGCGGCCGACGGTGATCGTGCGCCTGACCGATAAGAACGGCCAACAGGGCTATGGCCAGGCGGTGCCGGTGGAAAGCTGGACCTACGAAACCCTGGAAAGCGTCGACAGCACGCTGCGCCTGTATCTGGCGCCGGCCGTGATGGGCGCCGATCCGTCCGACCTGGCCGACGTCCACGCGCGCATGGAGCGCGCGATCAGGCCGTCATTTTCCGTCGGCCAGCCACTGGCCAAGGCGGCCATCGACCTTGCCTGCCACGACCTGTGGGGCAAGGCGGTCGGCAAGCCGGTGTGCGACCTGCTGGGTGGTACCCGCTTGAGCGAAGTCCGGCTTTCCTGGACCATCAACTCGACCTCGCTCGACCAGGCCGCACGCCTGCTTGAGGAGGGGCGTGCGCTGGGCTATGACAGTTTCAACATCAAGCTCGGTCCGCCGCAAAGCGCAGCCTACGATCTCGACCTGGTGCGCTTGGTGATGGCTTTCTCGCCACACGGCTTTCACTGGGGTGACGCCAACACCGGCTACGACATCGGCGCGGCGCTGGCGCAGGCGCCGAGACTCGCCGACCTCGGCTTGCGCGCGCTGGAATCGCCGCTGCCGCCGAACCGTATCCGCGACTATCAGCGCCTGAAGCAACAGGGCGCCCTGCCGATCCTGATGGACGAAGGCATCGTCTCCCCGGTCGAGGCCGGGGAGTTCGCCGCACTCGGCATGTTGGACGGCATCGCGATGAAGGTGGCGCGCTGCGGCGGCCTGTGGCCCGCCGCGCGGATTGTCGACGGCATGCAGCGCGACGGCCTCATGCTGTTCGCCTCCGGCCTCACCGATCCCGAGCTTTCGCTTGCCGCCTCGATCCACCTGTTCGCCTGGGCCGGGCTTGAACTGCCCGCCGCGCTCAACGGGCCGCAATATCTGTCCGAGCGCGGCACCAGTGACGCCGCCTTTCGCCCGCGCGCCGACCGCGTGCAGGTGCCGACCGCGCCGGGACTGGGCGTCGCACCGGATGCTGTCGCCCTGCAATCCCTCACGCTGGCTGCCCGCGCATGATCCGGCTCTCGCCGCTGTTCGGCATCCTGGTTTTCCTGGCAATCTGGGAACTTGGTGTGCATCTGTTCAGTGTGCCGGCCTACCTGATGCCGCCGCCGACCAAGGTGTTTGCCACTTTCGTGCAGGATTTTCCGAAGCTCCTCTACCACGGTTGGGTGACCACCTACGAAATGCTGCTGGGCTACGCAATGGCGGTCGCGATCGCCATTCCGCTGGCCATCGGCATCACCTCCTCGCACCGCTTCGACCGTTTCATCACGCCGCAACTGCTGTTCTTCCAGGTGGTTCCCAAGGTCGCCATCGCCCCCCTGTTCCTGGTCTGGTTCGGGGTCGGTACCACTCCCAAGGTGCTGGTGGCCTTCCTGATCTCGTTTTTTCCGATCGTCATCGATTCCGCTGTCGGCCTGCGCTCGATGTCGTCCGAGATGACCGATCTGGCGCGCTCGATGGGCGCCACCCGCTGGCAACTGTTCGCGCGCTTTCGCCTGCCGACCAGCCTGCCTTACCTGTTCAGCGGCTTGAAGGTGGCGGCGACACTGGCGGTGGCCGGCGCCGTGGTCGGCGAATTCGTCGGCGCCGACAAGGGCCTGGGCTATCTGCTGCTGGTGACCAATTCGAACATGGAAACCGCGCTGATGTTCGCCACCATCGTGGCGCTGACCATCATCGGGCTGGTGTTCTTCTATGCGGTCGAGTTTCTCGAAGCATTCCTGATCCCGTGGCACGTGACCCATCGCGTGCGCGAAGGCTCGGGAACCATGTAGTGATTCAAACCAAAGGAGGAGTCATGCAACGCATCCTGCTGTTGTTGGTATTGGTTCTGTGCGGCGGCCAGGCATTGGCGCAAGCCAAACTGGAGAAATTCCCGTTCCGCCTCAACTGGACGCTGTACGGCGAACATGCGCCGTTTTTCGTCGCACGCGACAAGGGCTTCTATGCCGCCGAAGGCATCGAGGTCGAAATCCAGGAGGGCAGCGGCTCGACCACAGTGTCGCAACTGGTGGCCTCGAACAACAGCCCGGTGGCCTATGTCGATGCCGCCACCATGATGCGCGGCGTGTCCAACGGCATGCCGATTCGCGCGGTGGGCGTCACCCTGCAGCAAAGCCCGATGGCATTCATCTACCGGGCCGACGCGGCGCGGCCGACCAAGATCGCCGAGATCAAGGGCAGCCGCATCGCCATGACCGCCGGTGACGCCAGCCTGGCGATCTTCACCGCCTTCATGGGCAAGCTGGGGATGAAGATGGAAGACGTGCAGGTCATCACGGTGGCCAACCCGCAGGGCAAGGAGCAGGCGGTGCTCAACAAGCAGGCCGACGCGCTGCTCGGCTATTTCATGGACCAGGGACCGCGCATGCAGTTGCAGACCGGGGTCAAGATGGGCTGGACCCGGCTCTACGACATGGCCGGCGTGACCACCTTGTCGTCGGCGATCATCGTCAACAACAACTGGGCCAAGGAAGCGAGGAACCAGGACCTGCTGCGCCGCTTCCTGCGCGCCTCGCAACGCGGCTGGCAGCATTCGTTCGACAACCGCGCCGAAGCCGCCGAGATCTTCCGCAAGGCCGCGCCGGTGTTCACCCAGGAAATCGCGCTGCTCGAGGTCGAGGGCACGATGAGCATCATCCGCACCGAGCGCACCAAGGGCCGTGCCATCGGGGTGACCGACATCGGCGACTGGCGCGACACCCAGGACCTGTTGTCGAAATTCGCCAAGCTCACTCCGCAAGCCGATCTCAATACATACTTTTCCAACGAGTATCTGTCCGAAGCGCCCTACCTGCCAAAAAAATAATGGCGCCTGAAGCCTACATCCGGCTGCAAAACGTCGGCAAGGTCTATCAATCGAAGGCCGGGCCGGTGGAGGCCTGCGGCGAGATCGATCTCGACATCCGCCGCTCCGAGTTCGTCGCCATCGTCGGCCCCAGCGGTTGCGGCAAGACCACCATCCTCAAGATGGTGGCCGGGCTGCAACCCTACACCGCCGGTTCGATCAGCATCGACGGCAAACGGGTCGACGGGCCGCACACCGATCTGGGCATCGTGTTCCAGGATGCGATCCTGCTCGATTGGCGCAACGTGCTGGACAACGTGCTGTTGCAGGTGGACATCCGCCATCTCGACCGCGCGCAATTCGAACCGGTGGCCAGAAGCCTGCTCAAGGCCACTGGTCTCGACGGCTTCGAGAATCACAAGCCCTATGAGCTCTCGGGCGGCATGCGCCAGCGCGCTTCGATCTGCCGCGCCCTGGTGCACGACCCGCCATTGCTGCTGATGGACGAGCCGTTCGGCGCACTCGATGCGCTGACGCGTGAACAGATCGCGATGGACATCCAGCGGGTGTGGATGGAAAAGCGCAAGACGGCGCTGTTCATCACCCACAGCATTCCCGAGGCGGTGCTGCTGGCCGACCGCGTGGTGGTGATGAGCCCGCGCCCGGGGCGGATTGTCGAGATCATCGACATCGACCTGCCGCGCCCGCGCCGGCTGGATCGCGTGCCCGAGATGTTCAACGAGTACACCGGGCGCATTCGCGACATCTTCAAGGCCCGCGGCGTGCTGGCCATGGATTGATTGAACCGGTACCCAATGCCCTCTACTCCCGGAAGTGCCCCGCTATTTGCGATCCGCGCCATCGAGCTGTTCGAGCGCCCGGTGGTGTTGCGCCTGCCGTTCCGCTTTGGTGTGGTGACGCTCACGGCCTGCCCGCAGGCCTTCGTGCGCGCCGCCATTCGCATGGCCGATGGCCGTGAAACGGTCGGTGTGGCCGCCGAAATGATGGCGCCCAAATGGTTCGACAAGGACCTGGCGTTATCCAACGAAGACAATTTCGATCAATTGCGGTCGGTGCTGTCACTGGCGCGTGCGGCATACCTGAGTGACGCCGCGCCGGCCGCCGCCTTCGGCCATTTCGCCCGCCACTACGACGCGCACCTGGCTGCGGCGGCGGCGCGCGGCTTCAATCCGTTGTTGGCCAACTATGGGCCGGCCCTGATCGACCGCGCGATCCTCGATGCCTTGTGCCGCGCCTCGAACACCGACTTCTACACCGCCATGCGCGCCAACCTGCCCGGCATCGGGCGCGCCCGCAAGGAGTTCGCGGGCGTTGATTTCGACCGCTTCCTGGCCGGCCTGAAGCCGGCAGCCACGATCGAAGCGCGCCACACCGTTGGCATGGTTGACGCGATCACCGCCGCGGACCTGAGTGAGCGAGTCGGCGACGGCCTGCCGGAAACCATCGAGGAAGTGGTTGCGACCTACGGGCACCGCTATTTCAAGCTCAAGGTGGGCGGCAATCTTGAAGCAGACATCGCCCGCCTGACGGCGATCGCCGCCGTGCTCGACCGGGGTCCCGCCCCGTACTTCGCTTCGCTCGACGGCAACGAGCAATACGAGGATGCGGCGGCGGTGGCCGAACTTCTCGCCCGCATGCGCAGCACGCCTGGCTTGCGACGCCTGACTTCATCGATCCTGTTCGTCGAGCAGCCGATCAACCGCAAGGCCGCGCTGGAGGCCGATTTCAGCCGCAGCCCGCTGGGCCTGCCGGTGATCATCGATGAATCCGACGGCACCCTCGACACCTTCGAACTGGCGCGTGCGCGCGGCTACGACGGCGTGTCTTCCAAGACCTGCAAGGGCCTCTACAAGTCGATTCTCAACGCCGCGCGCTGCGCGCAATGGAACGCCGACAGCGGCACCCCGCGCTACTTCATGTCGGCCGAGGACCTGACCACCCAGGCCGGGCTGGCGGTGCAGCAGGACCTGGCGCTGGTCAACCTGCTGGGCATCACCCACGTGGAACGCAACGGCCACCATTATGTGAACGGCATGGCGGCGCTGCCCGCAACCGAGCAACAGGCGTTTCTTGGCGCCCATCCGGATCTCTACGAACATTCACACGGCGCGGCGCGCCTGGCGATCCGCGATGGCCGGATCGCGATCGCCTCGCTTGCCTGCCACGGCTACGCCAGCGCGGCATTGCCCGATGTCGATGCCATGCAGGCGATTGACAGCAAGCATGGCTGAGATGGCACCAGACGCGGTGCTCGGCATCATCGGGCTGGGCCTGGTCGGCAATGCGCTGGCGCAACGGCTCGCGCCGTCGCACAGGGTGCTTGGCTTCGATGTCGATCCGGTGCGCGCGGCACTGCTCGACGGGCAGCGTCCCGGCTCCTCGCGCAGCGACATCGCGGCCCTGGCCACTGACTGCGATTGCCTGTTGATCGCGGTATTCGATGACGCGCAATTGCGCACGGTCACGACCGCCCTGCTCGCTGCGCCCAAGCGGCGGGTCAGCCGGGTGCTGTGCATCACCACCGCACTGCCGGCCACCTTGCGCGCGGTCGGTGGGCAATGCACCGCGGCCGGGCTGGCATTCGTGGAGGCGCCGATCTCCGGATCAAGCGCGAAAATCGCTGCCGGTGACGGCCGCATGTTTGTCGGTGGCACCGACATCGACATCGCACGGGTGACGCCGCTGCTCGATGCGATTACCCCGCATCGCAAGCTGATCGGCGCACTGGGCCAGGCATCCGCGGCCAAGCTGGCGACCAACCTGGTGCTCGGCTTGAACCGGATGGCACTGGCCGAAGGCATGGCGCTCGCCGAAAGCCTGGGCATCGAACGCGCGCGCTACCTCGAGCTGCTGCTCGATTCGGCCGCCACCTCGCGCGCCGCTGCCGAGAAAGGCCCGATGATGGTGGTCGATCATTTCACCCCGCCGGTGGCAACCATCGCGCAACATGCAAAAGATGTCGGGCTGATGCTGCAACTGGGGCGCGAATCCGGCCAGGCGCTGCCGCTGTCCGAACTGCACCTGGCCCTGCTGCAACAATCGATCGCCCGCGGCGATGCGGGGCTGGACAACGCAGCCGTCATCCGCACCCTGCGCCCGCCGCGCCAAACCTGACCCGGAGAACCGCACATGCCGTCCGCCTTCAAAGTGAATTCGACCAATCACACCAGCTTCACCGTCTCCAACCTGGACCGCTCGCTGGCGTTTTATCGCGATGCGCTGGGCTTCGAAGTGACCTCGCGCGCCGCGCGCGACCCCGCGCTGATCGAGGCGATCACCGGCGTGGCCGGGGCCGCGGTCGATATCGCCTATGTGCGCGGCCCGGGCCACAGCCTGGAACTGATCGAATACACGGCGCCGGCAAGTCGCGGGCGGGTCAGCGCACGCCCCTGCGACACCGGCTTTGCGCACATCGCCTTCAATGTCGACGATGTCGACGCCGCGGTGGCCGCCTCGGCACCGCATGGATTCAGGCCGATTGCCCCGCCGGTGGCCATCAACGCCGGGCCGAACAAGGGCCGCAAGGTGGTGTACCTGCGTGACGGCGACGGCGTCACAGTGGAATTCATCGAAGCCGCTTGAGCTTGCCTGCAGCCACTCGACCCATTCGAGACTCGACCAAAGTGCACCGATTGCCCATCCCACCTGCATGTGCCGCAAGGCGCTGCAGCGAGTGGCAGTAGCAAGCGCCGGAGAATCCAATGAATGCCCCCGAACCCGTCACCAACACCATCAAGCTGCCCGTCGCAGGCGGCCGGCTCGCCGACTTTCAGCTTTCGGTGCCAAAGGATTTCCCGGTTTTCCAGCGTAGCGCCTTCAATCGCATCGCCTACTCCGCCGCCCATGTGGTGGCCGACCCGCGCGCCGAACATGACCCGTGGCTCGACTGCCGCATCGACTGGGACGCCACCATCGCCTTTCGCCTGAGCCTGTGGAAGCTTGGCATGGGGGTGGCCGAAGCGATGGACACCGCACAGCGCGGCATGGGCATGGATTGGCCGACCTCGCTCGAATTGATCCGCCGTTCAATCGATGCCTCGCAGGACGTCAAGGGCGCGTTTCTCGCAAGCGGCGCCGGTACCGATCACCTGGCGCCGGAAGATGCGAAATCGATCGACGACGTGATCCGTGCCTATGAAGAGCAGATCGCGGCAATTGAAAAGTTCGGCGGCAGGATCATCCTGATGGCCAGCCGCGCACTGGCGCGCGTGGCGAGGTCGCCCGACGATTACCACCGGGTGTACGACCGCATCCTGTCGCAGGTGAAGGAGCCGGTGATCATTCACTGGCTGGGCGAAATGTTCGATCCCGCGCTGGCCGGTTACTGGGGCAGCGCCGATCACATGCAGGCGATGGACGCCGCGGTGGCCGCGATCAACCGCAACGCGGCCAAGGTGGACGGCGTGAAAGTGTCGTTGCTCGACCGCGACAAGGAGATCGCCATGCGGCGCCGCCTGGCATCCGGCGTGAAGATGTACACCGGCGACGATTTCAACTACGCTGAGCTGATCGAAGGGGATACCGAGGGCTACAGCCATGCGCTGTTGGGCATCTTCGACGCCATCGCCCCGGCCGCTTCCGCCGCATTGAGCGCCCTCGCGCAAGGCGACAAACAGACCTTCAACAGCATCCTCGAACCCACTGTGCCGTTGTCACGCCACATTTTCAAGGCGCCGACCCGCTTCTACAAGACCGGCGTGGTGTTCATGGCCTACCTGACCGGGCAGCAGAACCATTTCACCATGGTTGGCGGCCAGCAAAGCGCACGCTCGATCCTGCATCTGGCGGAATTGTTCCGCCTGGCCGACCGCGCCGGCCTGCTGCGCGACCCCGACCTGGCGTGCGCGCGCATGCGTGCGACGCTTGCAGTCCACGGCATCACATAAAACCACCAATCCGCGCCAACAATGTCCCCCCGCCCCGATTGCGGGGAGATGACAGGGCGAGGGGCAACACACCAACATCGAGACAACAACCATGAAACGCAGGACCTTCCTCGCGGCATGCCTCGGCATCGTCGCCGCTACTGCAGCAGCCCAGCCTTACCCCAACCGCCCGGTCAAGGTGATCATCCCGTTCCCGCCCGGCGGCACACTCGACATCGTCGGCCGCATGCTGGCGCAAAAGCTCTCCGACCAGATGGGCCAGCAATTCGTGGTCGACAGCCGGCCCGGCGGCAACGGCTCGATCGGCGCGACGGCGGTCACCAAGTCGGCCAACGACGGCTACACCCTGCTGTTCAACGCCTCCACCTTCGTCACCGGGCCGCTGGTGATGGCCACGCCGCCCTACAACATCAGCGCCGACTTCACGCCGATCGCGCTGGTTGCCAAGGCGCCGCTGTCGGTGTCGAACAACAGGAATCTGCCGATCACCGATCTCAAAAGTATGTTCGCCTATGCCAGGGCCAACCCCGGCAAACTGACGTTTGCGATCGGCTCGGTATCGTCCGCCGGACACTTGGCGACCGAGTTGCTCAAGCGCGGCGGCGGTGGCGACTACACCATCGTCCCCTACAAGGGGTCGACCCCGGCGTACCAGGACCTGATCGGCGGCCAGATCGCCGGCTTTGTCGACCCGGTGCTGGGCGCAGTGCAGCACCACAAGGCCGGCAACCTGCGCATCCTGGCGGTGACCTCCGCCACCCGCCTGCCGACCCTGCCGGAGGTGCCGACAGTGGCTGAGACCCTGCCGGGTTATGAATTCACCAGCTGGTACGGGCTTTGGGGTCCGGCAAAGCTGCCTGCCGAGATCACGCAACGCCTGAACGCCGAAACCAACAAGGCACTGGCCGGCGACATGAAGGAACGCCTGCTCTCGCAGGGACTTTTGCTGGGCGGCGGCAGCGTGACCGAGTTCGCCAGGTTCCAGCAGGAATACATCAACGACATGGCCAAGCTGATCGCCGACGCGAAGATCAAGGTTGAATAGCGATGGCCGGCAAGTCAGCCATCGTCACTGGCAGTTCGTCGGGTATCGGCCGCGCGATTGCCGAGCGTCTGCTCGCCGATGGCTGGCGGGTTGACGGACTCGATGTCGCGCCCGCAAGCATCGGGGCGGACGCATTCACCGCACACGGCATCGACCTGACGCAAGCCGACGCCACCCGGGCATTGATCTCACGACTTGTCGCCGCTGGCGGCCCCGACGCCTTCATTCACTGCGCCGGCATCACGCGCTTAAGTCCACTCGGAACGCTCAAGGATGAGGATGGCCTGTTGCTGTGGCAACTGCACGTGGATGCCTGCACCCGCCTGGCCAATAGCGTCATCCCCGCCATGCGAGCTGCACGCAAGGGACGGGTGGTGTTGATCGGCAGCCGTTCGTCCACCGGGATGGCCGGGCGCAGCCAGTACGCCGCCTGCAAGGCCGCAATGGTGGCGCTGGCGCGCAGCTGGGCCGCCGAGGTGGTGACCGACGGTGTCACCGTCAACGTGGTGTCGCCCGCCGCCACCCTGACACCGATGTTGCAGGACCCGGCACGCGCTGCCACCAGCCCGCGCATGCCGCCGATCGGGCGCTTCATCGAGCCGCGCGAGGTGGCGGGGTTGGTGGCCTACCTGCTGTCGGATGAGGCGGCAGCGATCACCGGGCAGGACATCGCGATCTGCGGTGGGGCGACACTGGGACGCTAATTTCATCGCTTCTCGCTTCAGACGGCACATAGTATTCTTACCGGCTGTGGGCGACGCCGCGAATATGCATAAATCTTGCCGACTTGAAAATGCATCGGGATCGGGTCGGGGCCCCTTCTCGGAGTCGGCGAAAATTCAACTCGTTCAACTGTCTTTCTTCATCTGCGTCACCTCTCACGGGATCGGGTCCTCAATTCGAAGAAGACGCCTTAGAGAAGGCGATTCTGAAGAACACGAAATCAAAACAAGTCCAAAAATCTCGGCATATTCAAACCGGCGGAAAACATGCAGTTTCGGCTCGGCGCTCACACCAGCTTCAGTCAGCACCCTAGCGACAACGTTACGAGGCTGTCAAAAGCCCCTATGCCAGACGCCGTACATTTCTGACCTTCACACCATCGCGGCCAAAAGTAAGACAGATGAGCTGGCTCACGAGTATCGGCGCTATTGCTTTCAGACTCCTGCAATTCGGCAACAGTTTCTCTTCGATGCTGTGGGCACGAAGGTTTCCGGCATCAGCAAGTCAAGCATTCCCAAGTTGGCGATGCCGTTTCCCACCGTACCCGAACAAACCGCCATCGCAGATGTCCTATCGGACATGGACGCCGAGTTGGCCGTGCTAGAGCAACGCTGCGACAAAACCCGCGCCGTCAAGCAAGGCATGATGCAGGAGCTGCTGACCGGGAAGACGCGTCTCGTATGAAGGAAAGCCAGCACATCGAGTGGAAGGAAACCTGGCGCGACGAGTATTTGCGCTGGGTCTGCGGCTTTTCCAATGCGGAGGGTGGGGTGCTGGAGATCGGGCGGAACAATCGTGGCGTTGTGGTCGGTGTGCCGAACGCGGCGCGGTTGATGGAGGAGATTCCGAACAAGGTGCGGGACGTGCTCGGGATCATGGTAGATGTGAATCTGCGCGAGGAAGACGGCAAGGAATGGGTTGAGATTCGCGTCGATCCTTATCCCAGCCCGATCAGCTATCGGGGCGAGTACCATTTTCGCAGTGGCTGCACCAAACAGGAATTGAAGGGCGCGGCGCTGGAGCGATTTCTGCTGAAGAAACGCGGGAGGCACTGGGATGGTGTGCCCGAGCCTTCTTTTCAGGTCAAGGATTGCAGTGCGGCCGTGCTTCGATTGTTTGCGCGGCAGGCGGTGCAGAACGGGCGCATGGAGAAATCGGTTCTCAAGGACAGCCGCGAGATCATCCTGGAAAACCTGGAGTTGCGCGAGGGCGCCTACCTCAAGCGGGCTGCCTGCCTGCTGTTTTCCCAGCGGGCGCAACGCCTTGTCAGCGGCGCCTCGATCAAGATCGGGTTTTTTGTCACTGACGACGATTTGCGCTATCAGGACGAGATTCGGGGCAACCTCTTCGAGCAGGTGGAGAAAACGCTGGAGGTGCTGCATTCCAAGTATCTGAAGGCGTATATCAGCTATCAGGGCATCCAGCGGCTGGAGACGTTTCTTTTCCCGCTTGCGGCATTGCGTGAAGCCTTGCTCAACGCCGTGGTGCACAAGGACTACAGCAGTGGAATTCCGATCCAGATCAGCGTGTATGAACACCAGATCGTGATTTGGAATCCGGGCCAGCTGCCGCAGGACTGGACGCTTGAACGGCTGATGGGAAAGCACCCTTCGCATCCGTTCAATCCGTTGATCGCCAATGCGTTTTTCCGCGCCGGCTACATCGAGTCCTGGGGTCGCGGCATCGAGAAGATCGACCGGGAATGCCGAGAACATGACATCGCTGCGCCGGTCTACGACTACAGCATGTCGGGCCTGATGCTCACCTTCAAGGCCAATCCGCAGCATTTGGTTGCTGCGTTAGGCGCAGAGGGTGCGGGTCGGGGAGCCACTGGTAGGGTCGGAGATGGGGTCGGAGATGGGGTCGGAGAAAACCTCACAGAGAATCAGAAGCGAATTCTTGTGCTCTTGGCGCATAACGCTCGCCGATCAGCCCGCGAATTGAGCTTGGAAGTCGGGATATCCAGCCGAAAGATTGAGCGGAACATCGCCAGTCTGAAGAAAGCCGGGAAATTGCGCAGGGTCGGCACTACCAGAAGCGGCCACTGGAAAGTATTGAATTGACCATCGACCAGTCCCAGTGTCGCAGTGTCCATATTGATCCATGTCCTCAGGCTGCTCCGGATCGCCGCCGGCCGCGCATCGCGCGGAATTGCGCGCGTACATTTTATTGATTCCCGCAAGGGACGATTTCATGCGACGAGCAAGAGCCAGCGATCAAAACACACCTTTCCAGCGAATCTCAACACCAGTTTCAAAACATCTCTTCAAGGAACGCCGCAACGATGAGCAATCAACTCCCCCGCTACACCCGCCTGCGCGCTATCCTCGCCGGCGACCAATGCGTTACCGCAAGTTCCCTGTTCGATCCGATGTCGGCACGCATCGCCGACGACCTGGGTTTCGAGGTCGGCGTCATGGGTGGTTCCGTTGCCTCACTGGCGGTGCTTGGCGCGCCCGACCTGATCGTTCTTTCCCTGAGTGAACTGGTCGAGCAGGCACGCCGCGTATGCCGGGCCGGCCAGCTCAGCGTGGTGGTCGATGCCGATCACGGCTATGGCAATGCGCTCAACGTGATGCGCACGGTCGAGGAGTTGCAGGCCGCGGGGGTCGCCGCCATCAGCATCGAAGACACGCTGCTGCCGCGCGCGTTTGGCGCCGGCAGCGGTGCGCAGCTCAATTCGCTGGAGGAAGGCGTGGGCAAGATGCGCGCGGCGGTCCAGGCGCGTGGCGCCGGGCCGATGGCGATTTTCGGCCGCACCAGTGCGGTGGCGATCAGCGGGGTGGACGACACCATCCGCCGACTCAAGGCGTATGAGGCAGCCGGTGTCGATGCGCTGTTCGTGCCGGGCATCAAGACCCGCGACGAGCTCGACCAAATTGCCGGCGCGGTCAGCCTGCCAATCATTCTTGGCGGTTGCAGCGAGATCCTGGCCGACATGCCCTACCTGGCAAGCCGCAAGGTACGCATCTGGCTCGGCGGGCATCAGGCGTTCGCCGCCGCGGTGCAGGCGATGTACGACACCCTCAAAGCGGTGCGCGCTGGCGCCCGACCCAGTGAACTGGCCAACATCGCGCCCGAACCCTTGATGGCGCGCCTCACGCGCAGTGCGGACTATCAGGCGTATACCAAGGACTATCTTGGCGGCTGAACAGACACAGCGCCGAACCGCCGCTGATGACGATGAAAAAAGCTGACATCACCATTGACGGCAAGCATGTCGCCTGCCTCGAGTGCGGCGCCGGGCCGACCATCGTGTTCCTGCATGCCGGCGCCAGTTCAGGCAGGCAATGGGCGAAGGCGGCGGCCATGCTCGAACCGCGCTATCGCATCCTGGCGCCCGACCTCTGGGGCTTTGGCGCGACCGATGCATTTTCCGGGGTAGCGGAACTGACCCATGACCACCAGGCGCGGCTGGTAGCTGCCGTGATCGAACAACTCTGCGATGCGCCGGTGCATCTGGTCGGTCATTCCTACGGCGGCGCAACCGCGGTCCGGTTGATGATTGGCCGGCCGCAACTGCTGCGCGCCTGCGTGCTGATCGAGCCCGTGCTCATGACTCTGCTCAAGCGGGGTGGCGATGACGAGAAGTATTTCATCGACTACGAATCGATGGCGCGATCGTTTCTGGACAACGCCGCAGCCGGCCACCTCGATGCCGCCTGGTCCCGCTTCCTCGACTATCGCAACGGGCCGGGCACATGGAACGGGCTTGGCGACGCTGCTCGCGAGCGCTTTCGCAGCGGCACGCAGCCGATCGTGACCGGCTTTCGCACCAACCTCGGCAACCCGACGTCGCTCGCCGACATCGAGGCGCTTGACCTGCCGACCATGGTTCTGCGCGGGGAAAACACCACCGACCCCGACCGCCGGGTGGCCGAGATCCTGCGTGACCATCTTCCGCGCTGCGGTTACCAGATCATTCCCGGCGCCGAGCACATGTCGCCGATGACGCATCCGGCGTTCATCGCCGAGGCGGTCGAGCGGCATATTCTCGGCTCCGGTGTTTGACGCGCGTCGCGCGAGGCATGCAGACAGGGGGACTGCACTACGCCTTCACTTCAGCCCCATGCAGTTGGCGTAGAAACTCACCGTGGCCGGCCAGTCGCTGAAAATGCCGCGAATGCCGACTTGTTTGACCAGCACATCGAGCACCTGAAACATGTCGCCCTCACGCCTGATTGCGCTGTCGAAGCTCTGGTAGTAGAAGCCGTTGTTGCCATCGGCAAGAATGCCCGAGCGCTCCAGGGTCCAGGCGATGATGTCCAGGCCTGCGCCCTTTGCATCCCTGGCATAGCGCGAAGGCACGATGTTGCCGCCGCCGTCGGTAGCGAGCAGGGCGAAGATCGGCGGCGCCACGATATTGATGCCTTGCGCCTTGTAGGCAGCCAGCCTGGCGGCGTCCGGCAGGTCGGCCACCTTTTCGGCCTCCTCCAGGTAGACCGCCTGCCTGCCGAACGCTGGCTCGCGCGCGATCCAGTACAACACATCCTCCTTGCTGAACGACTGCGGCCAGACCCGGCGCGGCGCCACGCCGGCGGCCTTGTATTCGTCGATCATTTTCTGCGCGTAAGCCTGTTGCGTGAACCCCTCGAACGGCATGGCGACACTCGGCCGTTTCAGTTCCGGCGTCATCTTCACGCCCAGCCGGTTGAACAACGCGATGCTTTCCTTGTGCGTCATCAGCGTGCCGCTGCTTGGCCCGGAGTAAAGGTCGGTGCGCCAGTTGGCGGTGCCGGCTAAATATTCAGCGACGGTCCTGGCGCGCGGATTGAATGCGTCCATCTTGCCGCGCAGGGTCTTGAACTCGGCCAGCGTGATATCGCTGGTGCGGCACTCGGCGCTCGCTGGTGCGACAAGAACGCCGGCGCCATCGATCACGGCCGGGGTAAACGGCTTGCTGCACTTCGCAGCCAGTTCGGTGGCGAGGATATTGGTGGTGGTGTGCAGGTCGTTCTGCGCATGCCGGCACACCAGTTCAAGGTCGCGGGTGAAGGTGACATCGCACTCGACAATGCCGGCGCCCATCAGTGCCGCCGCTTCATACGATTCCCGGGTGTGCTCGGGAAACTGCAGCGCCGCGCCGCGGTGGCCGATCGAAAAATCGGTGCGAAAGAACGACGAGCGCCGGCTCGCACAAGCCTGCAGGGTGCGTCGCAACGGACTCTCGCGCATGTCGTTGACCAGAAAGTAGGGGCGCGGGCCGAGTTGCACGCGGGCCGCACGCGCGTCTGCGTCGGCGGCGGCGTCGGCGATGGCCGGCACCGGCAGCCAAACGGTCATCAATACAAGCAACACCAGCAACATCGGCAAGACTCAGTCCGACAGGACGCCGTTGTCGCGAATCAGCTTGCCCAATTTGTCCGATTCGGTACGCACGAACTGCAGAAACTGCTCCGGCGAACTGGCGCGAATCTCGAATCCCTTTTCGGACAGGCTCTTGCGCACCTCAGGCGTCTCCAGCGTGCGCTGCATCGACTGGTGAATCTTCGTGGTCACCGCCCTGGGCACGCCGACCGGGGTCAGCAGGCCGAACCACGAAACCATCTCGAACCCGGGATAGGTCTCGGCCAGGCTCGGCACCTCCGGCAGCACCTCCATGCGCTGCTTGCCGCCCACCGCGATCGCCTTGACCTTGCCGGCGGTGATGTGCGGCAGGATCAGGGGGGTCGAGACGAACGCCATGTCGACCTGGCTGCCGAGCAGGGCGGCCACCAGCGGGCCGCCACCCTTGTAGGGAACATGCAGCATCTTGATGTCGGCCGCCTGCTCGAGCAACAGGCCGCCCAGATGATTGGAGCTTCCCGCGCCGGTGCTGCCGTAGGTGAGCCGGCCGGGTTCGCCCTTGCCGCGCCCGACGAGGCCATTCAGGGTCGGCGCGGTGAAGCCAGGCGCGGCGACCAGAGTGCTGGGCGAGGTCACCATCAGCATCAGATGCTCCAGCGTCTTGAAAGGGTCCGGCGCCTGCTTGTAAAGATGGTGATTGACCGCGTGGGTGTCGAACACCAGCAACATGGTGTAGCCATCGGGCGCCGCCCTGGCCGCTTCGGCGGCGCCAATCGAACCCCCGGCGCCCCCTTTGTTTTCAATCACCACCGCCTGGCCCAGAATTTCCTGGAACTTCGGTTGCACGATGCGAGCGATCAGGTCGGTCGTGCCACCGGCCGGAAACGGCACGATCATGCGTACCGGCTTGGCGGGAAAAGACTGGGCGAAGGCCAGTGTCGGTGCCAACAGCAGTGTTGCCAATACCCGCATCATCGATGCCTTCTCCTCGAAATGTGTTTTGAAGTCGGCCCACCGCGGCCTGGGCGCGCGGCTTGACGGCAGGCAGGCGTAAGCGCTTGCCAGCCAGCCATCTTGTTGCTCTAATGCCAAGTCTACAGTGGCGCAACCGCGGCGTGCACGATTTCGCGGCGTCCAGCCGCGATGCGCGTCGGTCAATGTCGCATTCGGTTGTCGCCAACGCGCCCGACAGTCACGCCGGAGAAGTATTTCCGCCAGCATCGCAGCAATGCCAACCAAAGCCTGCCCATGGCAGGCACGGAGACACCATGGAACAAAAACGCATCCTGATCACCGGCGCGGCCGGACAAATCGGCGTCGCATTGCGCAACGGACTGCGCGGCAGCTACGCATTGCTGCGCCTGTCGGACGTCAAGCCGCAGGGCCCGGCCGCGGCCGGCGAAGAAGTCTGCACACTGGATTTGCGCGACCTGCCCGCACTCGAGATGAGTATGGAAGGCATCGACTGCGTGGTGCATCTGGGCGGCGTGTCGGTCGAAGACAGCTGGGAAAAAGTGCTGCCGGCCAATATCGAAGGTTGCTACAACGTGTTTGAAGCGGCGCGGCGCCAGGGCGTGAAGCGGGTGATCTTCGCCAGCTCCAACCATGCGGTCGGCTTTCATCGCCGCGAGCGCTTCATCGACAACACGGTGGTGCCGCGGCCGGATTCGCGCTATGGCGTGTCCAAGGTGTTCGGCGAGGCGGTCGGGCGGCTGTATGCCGACAAGCACGGCCTGTCGGTGGCCTGCCTGCGTATCGGCACCTTTCGCCACCCCGACCGGCCCGATGAAGCGCGCCAGCTGCTCTCCTGGATCAGCCATCGCGACATGGTGCAACTGGTGCGCCGCTGCATCGACGCGCAGCACTACCACTTTATCGTCGCCTATGGCGTGTCGAACAACCTGCGCAGCCGCTGGGACAACAGCAACGTCAAATTCCTGAACTACAAGCCGGAGGACGATTCGGAGATCTATGCGGCCGAGATTCTGGCGCGCGGCATCAAGGAAAACGAGATCGCGGCGCAGTTCCACGGCGGGTTCTACTGCCCGATGGAGTTCTCCGGCGATACCGGGGCGATCGAATAGGGGGCGCGCTCACGGCACGGAAGGCTGCGCGTGCGCCAGGTCCTCGAGCGGCCCGAGGCGATAAATGCGCGCCGCCGTGCCGGCGAACAAATCAGCCTTTTCCGCCGCGCTATAGCCGACCGCAAGGCGCTTGAAGGCATTCCACAGGACTGCATAGCTGCAGGTGCCGCGATCAACCGGAAAGTTGCTTTCAAACATGCAGCGCCGCGGCCCGAATGCGTCGATGCAGGCCGCTATCCATGGGCGCCATGCGGCTGCCAAATGCGCCGAGGTCGGCGGCTGCGGCTGCTCGCAGAAGCCGAATCCGCACAGGCGCATGCCGAGGCCGCCAATCTTGACCGACACGTTCGGGCAGGCTGCCAACTTCAGGATGGCGGCATGCCATTCGGCGAACACCTCGGCGCGGCGGATCGCGTAAGCGCCGATCCCGAGCGGCCCGCCAACGTGGTCGAGCACAATGGAGGTCTCCGGGAATTCCCGCGCCAGCGCCGCCACGTCGCCAAGCTGCGGGTGGTAGACCCAAGCGTCGAAACTCAGTCCAAGCGGAGCCAGGCAGGCAAAGCCGGCTCGAAAATGCGGATCGCGCAGCAGCCCGGCAGGAACCTGCGGCATGGTGCGAGCCAACGCCGGATCGGCATCATTGGCCGCCGCATGGCGGATACCGCGAAAGCGCCCGTCGGCGACGCGCAACTGCGCTTCGAGCACCGCCCTTACTTCGCCGCCCAGGGTCAGGTCAGCGTGCCCGACAATGCCGGCGCACACACTGCGCTTGAGCCCGCGTCGCGCTTCGAGCGCGTGCGCGATCTGCAGCACGAACTCGGTTTCACCCAGCGGCCTGAGGGCCACCGGCCCGTCCGGCCGATAGCGCTCACGACATTGCGCGAAAACCGTGGTCAACACAGTGTGCCCGCAATCCAAGTCGGCTAGCAATTCGTCGCCGACGTAGCGCCAGTCCAGCCGATCCCACAAGTGATGATGGGGATCGATGATCGGCAGGCCGGACTCGATGATCGGTTCGTGCCACTGATCGAGCCACTCGTCTCGCGGCAGCGGAAAAAACCGGGGGTCAGCGACTGCGGATGCGGCGCCCTTTGCGGCGTCCGTCATGTTGACATTGCCGGTCGTGCGCGCCCGCAGACAAGATTTTCACGCATCTCGTGCTCGAGGATCGGGAAAGCCGGAAGGCTATCAGGAACGGCAAGCAATCGCGATACGCGATGTCACGCTGAGTACAATCGCCGGCACGGCAGGACGCGCAACGGCCATGTGTGATGATCATCAAAGGTGAAGCAATGCACAAGTGGATTAATCCGCGGGGCCACCAGGTCGCCGTGCTGTACAGCAGCCAAAGCCGGGCGGCCTATGCACGGCAAGCCGCCGAAGGTGGCCAGACCTACACCTTCACCGACGCCAACAAACGGCCGCGCACCTGGCTCAAGGGCGAGTACGCTTACCTCGCGCCGAACGCCGCCTCGCTGCTGCTGGCACGCTGCAACTTGAAGCATGACGTGATCGACGAAGCCGACCTGGGTACGGAACGCCTGGCCGGCATCCGCGCCCTGTTGATTCCGAATGCCGGTCATCTGGCGGCTGCCGCGATCGAACACATCGAGCAATGGCTGCGCGACCCCGCGCACCGACTGGTCGTCACCGGCAAGACCAATCTGCCGCCGCGCCTTCTGGGTCTGGCCACCTGCACGCCGGCGGCGGTATCCGGCTACACCGGCTGGCGCTGGCGCGCCGATTCGCCCTTTGGCAGCGCCGACTGGGAAGCGGCGTACGTGACCGGCTACGCGGGCCATCCGATCAACCGCATCGAGCCGCTGCCCGGTACCCGCGTGTGGGCAGACTTGCTCGAATTCAACGGCGACCTGACCGATGCCTCGACCGCGACCGCCACCCCGCTGGGGCCGGCCATCGTGCTCACCGAGCGTACCGCCTATGTCGCCAACCAGGTGTTCGAACTGGTCGGCGGCATGCTGCAGGCACACCTGAGTGTCGAGGCCGTGCGCCACTGGAGCAACCCGACTCACTGGGGCGACACCATCCTGTTTTTCCTGCGCCGCCTGCTGCAGGAGGTCGGCATGGACCACCTATGGCAGACCCGCCTGCGCTCGTTCGGCACCCATGACGGCGTGCTGTCGTTCCGCCATGACGTGCACGGCATGCTCGATTTCAGCTTTCTCGACTACCAGATCGAAAACCTGATCGCTGCCAGCTACGACATCGAGGACCCGGCGTTCTCTACCAACATCACCGAGCCGATGGCCACCGAGTGGGTCCGGCGCACCACCGAGCACAGCTTCATCGAACCGGCCCTGCACAACGACAGTTCGATCGGCGACCCGCCTACCGCGATTGTCGGCACGGGCCTCTTCGAACATGTGAAAAACGCGGCGACGAACCTGGGCTTTTCGGTCTGCACCTGCGGCCGCCATGCCGGTGGCCACATGCATCCGGAAACCATCGACGCGATGGACTACCTGTATGCGAACTATCAGGAGGTGATCGGCATGTGCACCTTCTGCTACTACCACATGATCGAATACGGGGTACGCAACCCCGAGGTGATGGTGGGCGGGGTGATTGGCGGCAAGCCGCTGACCTATGTGACCGATGTGCGGCGTACCATCGCCACCCCCGGCATCTGGGTCCCGTTCCACCCGGTAGTCACCTGCGATACCGAGTGGCGGCCGCTGCGCGGCTGGGACCGCACCCATGAGTTCGATGCGGCGTTCGAACTGGTGGAAACCATCTACGGCGGCCACAACGCGCGCAATCCCGGCGTCGACGACCGGCTGGAAAACGGTGTCTACAGTTTCCAGTACCACCCCGAACTGGCGCGCGACCCTTCGACCAACGACGGCCGCGGCACCCTCGATTACGTGCGCTACGCGATCAACCTGGCGGAGCGCAACAATTTCTGGATCCCGAACCAGCGCGAGCTGTACCAGCGCATGGCCGATTACGAGGAGCTGGTGTTCCACCTGCGCGACGGCGGCCGCGAAGTCATGGTCGAGAATCCGACCACGCGCCGCATCACCGCGATGGTGATCGAGCAACGCCTGCCCTTCGGCAGCGTGTGGGACGGCGACCTGGAACTGCTGCATGTGGCAGGTGAACGCTTCGTGACCGTGCCGCCGCTCGATCCCGGCGCCAGGGTGGTTCTGCGCTTCGATGCCGCCGGCACCGAGGCGCCGCTGCTGCGCAAGCCGAGCAACAAGGGCCTCTCGATCCTGCGCGCGGAGCACGATCATCGCTCGGGCGAGACCCGTATTCTGGTCAGCGTGTGCCGCGCGCAACCGCTGGCGGTTGAAGGTGTCGACCCGGAAGGTGTCTATCGGGTGCAGATCGACAACGAAGCACCCAGGCTCATGATTGCGCGCGTGGTGCGCACCATCCAGGCGCTGCTGAGCAAGAAGGGCGACGCCGCCACCGGGCGCGGACTGCGCGCGAATACG
>JANPGJ010000462.1:0-15078 GCA_031423955.1 Burkholderiales bacterium | reverse complement strand
AGGTGAAATCGGCAAGTGGTCGCGCATCGTCACCACCCGCAAAATCGACGTGCAATAAAAAAGGAACAAATCATGAGCACCCTTCCAGGCCAGCCCGGCCATGTGCGGCGCGTTGTTACCGGCCACGATGGCAGTGGCAAGGCCATCCTTATCTCCGACGGCGCCGCGCCCTTTGTGCACACCTCGGACCTGCGCCCCGGCTATGCCTCCACTGATGTGTGGCGCACCTACGACACCCCCGCGCGCATCGCGCCAGTCGAGGCCGAGCCCACGCTGGGCCCGCGCCGCCAGTTGCCGACCAAGCGCGGCACCGTCATCCGCATCAACACCCTGGTGCCGGACGCCACGCAGAAGTTCGACGTCGGCAACGTGAAGGAACTCTTCGCCGGCATGGGCAATGCGGCTGCCTCCACCTTCGAGCAGAATGCCCGCCATCCGATGATGCACCGTACCGAGACGGTCGATTACGCCATCGTGCTCGAAGGCGAGATCACCATGCTGCTCGACGATTCAGAGGTCGTGCTCAAGGCCGGCGACGTGCTGGTGCAGCGCGGCACCAACCACGCCTGGAGCAACCGCGGCACCACCCCCGCGAAGATTGCGTTCATCCTCATCGACGGTGCGTATGAGGAAGAGCTGCAGGGCTTGCGCGGGCACGGGTAGGCGGAAGACCGCGAATCCCGCGCCCGAGGTGTTGTTGGGCCCTCAGCCGGCTTCACCTTGAGTTGCGCACGTCGCCCGAATACGGCCCAGCTTGCAAGCGCAGGATCGACCTGATTGCCGCGATACCTTGTCGCTCAACGAAAAGGCAACCGTGACCTCGGTATGCCGGCCCCGGGGCAGCTGCGGCTGTGTCGATCTACTTACGTTTGGTCTGACGACGTGTCATCGCCGCACCTCATGACGCGAGCGGGTGAAGTCTCGTTTTCTTAACCGACGCTTCCATACGCTCAATGAGTTCCTGCACGGGCAAAGCCGCAATATCCGCTGGGGACCAGCCATCACCGCTGAGATCACGATTATTGCGATCCATGAAATCCATGAAAGCACCCCAGATTTTGGCCGCTCCGGGCGCTTTCAGGCGACAGGTATTCTTCAGCCAGTTTCGGACTTCCACGACGATTTGTTCAGGCTTGTCATGATGGCACGCAATGTCTGACCCGGACAGATCGGATAGCGCCGCTTTGTATCGATACGGCTCGTTTTCCAGGACAAGGCACTTCTTGCTCTTTTGGGAATAGCTTCCAAAGTGTCGGCAGCCGAAATCTACGCCCAACTCGAACGGCATATTCAACCGATAGAGTTCCCCGACTTTCCGGGCTTCCATGCGGGACAGATCGTGAATCGCGTATTTCGAATCCGCGATCAGCTTTACGATCTTCGCCAGACGCGGCTCGCCGGAATCGCTTGTCTCAAGGGCGATGCGCGGCTTCAGGCGCAGATAAATGATGGTGAACAGTAACGGGCGTAGAAGTGGATAGAAGTCTTCGTCGAACGGGCAATTGACGAACACATTCTTCGTAAACGCCATTGTGGCGCGCTACCGCTTCAGGTCCCGAGGCGGGAATGGGTCCTGGCCATAGCTGTTGCGCTCCTTAATGGTGCCGTCACGACCATGCACTATCAGCTCGGCATAATGTTTCTTCGCAACCGTGCGGCCATATTTCACTGCCTCGGCTTGCGTGACGAATGTCTTGGTCACACGTGCGGCGCCTGAATTTCTCACTGCCCAGCCTCCGCCCAAACTGGGAACAACATGTTTACTGGTCTTACTCATGGGCTCACCTCGACTCGCTGCGACAAGAAGACGACGAGGATGTTAGCACCGCCAGAGTGCTTGTGGCCACGTGGATGCCTGGTCGCAGTCAGGTAACCGTGACCTCAATTTGCCGGGCCAGGGCAGCTGCGGCCGCGTCGATCTGATCCATTCCGGAGCCGTGGCGCAATTCGCACGGTTGGTGCTGATCCGCCTTTGTCGCTTCGCTGCCATCAGTGCGCTATAGCGCGCCGCTAGACAACCCCATCCGCATGCAGCGCCGCGATGGCCTGCGCGTCATATCCGGCTTCGGCCAGCACGGCGTCGGTGTTCTGGCCGAGTTCCGCAACCGGGCCCACCCGCCCTTCATCGTGCGCCATGCGGAACGCCGGCCCGACGAGAGTGACCGCGCCATAGGGCGTGGCAGCCTCCTACAGCACGCCGCGATGCACCACCTGCCGGTGCGCGATGATCTCGTCGAGCGAATGCACGTGGCCGAAGGGGATGTCGGCCCGTTTCAGGCGCGCTTCCCATTCCGAGGCGTCGCCTGCCGACAGCGCTGACTCGATGATTTCGCGCAGGGCCGCTCGGTGTTCGGTGCGGCCGGGCCAGTCGGCGAAGCGCGGGTCGGCCAGTGTGTCGGCACGATCAATCGCCGTCATCAGATTGACGAACTGCTTCTCGGTCATCACCGCCAGCACGATGTAACGGTCGCCGCAGCGAAAGCGGTCGGCGGTCGGCTTGCGGCTGATCGAACGGTTGCCGTTCTGCACGTGCCGCACCTTGGTCACCATGGTCTCGGCCGCCTGGCAGGCCAGGAAGTTGAGCATGGTGTCGAGCATGGAGACGTCGACGAACTGCCCTTCCCCGGTATGGGTGCGCTGGTACAAGGCGGTGGCCAGCGCGAAGGCGGTCAGCCGCGCAAGGCCGCTGGTGCGCGCGGTCGTCGACGCACCGCCTGATGGTGTTGTAGGGTAACAACTGGCCGTACAGAGAACAGCTAGAACAGGCCCTGGATGCAGACTGGCGGTGCTCTGCCGAGCATCTTCGCCCAATGGGTGCCGCAAGAGCATCTGCGCTGGAAGATGCTGCCAGAGAATTTGGAGGGTCAAACGCGTTTAGGCATGTCGATAGAACTTCAAAATGAGCATTTTTAACCGAAATTATGTGAATAAGATAATATTTATCCACAGAAAAACGTTTTGGTGGCCGGAATGGTGCGCGAACTTGCCGGATATGCATGGCTTGCGGAGCGTTTTTCGCTACCGCTTGCGCGCTTGCCCTCCATTGCGGCCATCGGTAGGCGGGACGGGGCGCATGTCAATGAGTCCCAGTCTGTCGTTCGCTTTACCTCGGCCTATCGGCCAACAGGCGGCGTCATCGGACATTTGTTTTTCGCGCTCAAGCATGAGCCAGTACAGCTGGAAATGCTGGCGCGAATTTTCTCGCGGCTTGATCCTGCGGAGCTGCTCGCCGCCGTACGCAGCACGCCGAGCGGGCGTTATGCCCGGCTGGCCGGTTTCTTGTTCGAGTGGGTGACCGGCCAGGTATTGCCGCTCGATGTCGAAATCGCGGGTGGTTATGTACCCGTGCTGAATTCGAAATACATGCTGGTCGGGTCCGGCAAGCGTGACCCGCGCTGGCGTGTGCTCAACAACCTTTCCGGCACGCGCGAGTTTTGTCCGACCATCCGCAGAACCATCCCGCTGCAATCGCTGTTGAATGTGGATTTCGCGGCGCGCATCGCTTCGTTTCGCAAGACCATCGACCCGCGCCTGTTCGAGCGGGCCATCGGTTACCTGTACCAGAAGGAAACCCGTTCTTCGTTCGCGATCGAACGCGAGACCTTGCCCGCTGACCGAGCGGGGCTTTTTCTGAAGGCGCTATCCCAGGCCGGCACCGACGCGGGTCTGTTGAGCGAACAGGGGCTGGTTTTGCTGCAGGCCGCCATCCTCGATCCGCGTTACGTCGAGTCCGGCTTCCGGGTCTCGCAAAACTACGTCGGTCAGCAACTGCCCGGTTATCGCGAGAAGGTGCATTACGTATGTCCGCCGCCGCAATTTGTGGCAAGCCTGATGCATGGCCTCCTCCAGCTACCGGCCGCGCTGGCAGGCATCGAGCCGATCGCCGAGGCCGCCATGCTGTCGTTCGGATTCGTGTTCATCCATCCGTTCATCGATGGCAACGGGCGGATTCATCGCTTTTTGATCCACGATGTGCTAGCGCGGCGCGCGGTCATTCCCAAGGACATCATTGTTCCGGTGTCGGCTTACATGCTGCGGCATCCGGGCGAATACGCCGCCGCGCTCGAGGCCTTCGGCGTACCTCTTTTCGACATCCTGAACTACGAGCTTGACGAGCCGCGACATGATCTGACGGTCAACAATCCGGACGATGTCGAGGCGGCTTATCGCTACCCCGACCTTACGTTGCAAGCCGAGTTTCTGGCGCATGCCTTGCGCGCCTCGGTTGAAGACGACCTGCTGGAGGAGGTCGATTTCCTGCGCAAGTATGACGCCGCGCTTGCGCTGGTACGGCAGGTGGTGGACATGCCGGACAAGCGCCTGGCTCTTTTGATCCGACTCCTGCATGAGAATAACGGGCGCCTGTCGCGCACCAAGCGGCAAAGCCAGTTCGGTGAATTGAAGGACGATGAGGTCATCGCCGTTCAGGAGGCGTTTGCTGAAGCATTCGGTATTACGCGTGAGCTATGGTCCGGCAACGAAGGTGATAGTTGAATCCGCTTCCACCAGATCGGCCGTGAATCAAGGCGCAGTCGAAAACGCGATGGCAAGGCGATTCGCATACAGTTGTCGAAACCAGCCCGCACCCGCCTAGCGCGCCGCCTGCTGGCGCCGGTTTTCCTCGCGCTTCATGGCCACATAGGTGGCGCGGTCCATGTCGTGCAGTTGCAGCGCGTACATTTCCGAGGCGCTGTACCAGCTGTCGATGCGCTTCTCGAAGCGCTCCGCGACCGGCAGCGCAAGCGCGCCCAGAAAGGCGTCGAGCGCCAGGTAGTAGCGCATGGTGTTGCGTTCCACCAGCCCCAGCACGCCGCCCACGTGGATGGGCCGGCCATCGTGGGTCAGGCCGGCGTTGGAGAAACCCACCTTGCCGCGCCCGCCGGTGGCCAGGTAGGCCGACATCGCCAGCCGCCCGGCGAGGCCGGATTCGTAGGCGTACGAGAGGTGCAGGAAGGTCTGGTTGCCGGGCAGTGCGATGGCCTCGAGGCGGATACGGTAGTTATGCGTGGCCAGCGGCCCGCGGGGTGCGCTCAATTCGACCTGGAAGTAGTCGGCGGCGACGGGCGGCACCCGGAAGGTGAACGCCAGTTGCGCACCCGGGTCGAGCGGCTCGGGGGTCTTCTGTCCCATCTGCACGTCGAGTCCGGCACCGCCGGCGCGGCAATACTTGGTGTTCACATGCAGGATCAGCACGTCGCACCAGTTGGCGGCGCTGGCGAAGGCCGCCTTCACGGTGGCGAAGGGGTATTCCATCAGGGCGTGGATGTCGCCGGCCAGGGCGCCGCCGCCCTCGCTGGATTCGATCACCAGCGGGCGCCGGAAATCGTTGTTGGCCAGCGGCCGCAGCAGGCGCTGGTAGGTCGCGCGCAGGTCCGCCGCGCCAGCCGCGGGTTTCGCCTGCGGCGCTTCCTGGGCGTGCGCGCACAGGGCTGCCGTGACCATGACCAGCCATACAAGGCAACGCCGCGGCCACCCTGGCCATCCATTGATCGTGTTTTTCATCATGGGGCGACTTGAACAAGGTGGCGCACTTCTGTCTGTGCGAAGACGCACACACAAGGGAATAGTTGCAGCCGGTGTTGTAAATACGGCAAGCGCGCTTGCCCGCACCCGCCGCGCGCACTAGTGTGCGGTAATGAACATAAGCACCGGCCCCGTTTCGCGCACCGCCCTTGGCCTGCGCCATGCCTTCATCGCGCTGTGCTGTGCGGCGGCGGCCCAGGCGAGCGCGCAGCAGGGCGGCCTGCCCGGCATCAATCTGTTGCCCGCGATTCCGCCGCGCGAGGCGGTGCCGCCGGGCGCCGGCGCCAATCGCGCCGACACCGAGGCTGTGATCGAGTCGCGCAAAAGCCACGCCATTCCGGCGCTGGAAATCATCGGCTTCGACTTCCTGTTGAACCGCATCAACCGCCGCAATAGCGAGGACTACGACGTCAGCGGCGCCTCGATACGGCGCAACCTGCGCGGGCCCTGGGTGGTGGACAACGACCCCTACAAGGTCAACCAGTTGGGCCACCCCTACCAAGGCTCGATGTACCACGGCTTCGCGCGCTCGGCCGGGCTCAACTACTGGGAGTCGCTGGGTTACACCTTCGCCGGCAGCCTGGCCTGGGAAATCGCCGGGGAAAAAACCCCGCCGTCGAAGAACGACCAGATCAACACCGGCATCGGCGGCAGTTTCTTGGGCGAGGCGCTGTTCCGCATGTCCAGCCTGGTGCTGGAGCATGACAGCACGCCGCGCTTCTGGCGCGAACTGGCGGCCGCGGCGATCTCGCCTTCCACCGGCTTCAACCGTCTCGCATTCGGCGACCGCTTCACGCCCGTGTTCGCCAGCCGCGACCCGGCCTATTCCAGCCGCCTGCAGGTGGGCTTTGCGGGCACCGCGCAAAACCGCGCCGGCACTTCCACCACCGGGCTAAAGAGCAGCCAGGCTCTGGTCGACTTTTCGATGGATTACGGCCTGCCCGGCAAGGCCGACTACCAATACCGGCGCCCGTTCGATTACTTCAGTTTCCAGGGCACGGCCAGCAACGCCAACGGCTTCGAGAACCTGACCACCCGCGGCCTGCTGCTCGGCCGCGACTACGCGGTCGGCAACAACTATCGCGGGGTGGTGGGCCTGTACGGCAGCTACGATTATTTCGCACCGCAGATCTTCCGTGTCTCCAGCACCGCGTTGTCGGTCGGCACCACCGGCCAGGCGTGGCTGTCGAATGCGATCGCCCTGCAGGGCACGGTGCTGCTGGGGGTGGGCTATACCGCGGTGGGCACCCTCAAGGGCGTGCCGGGCGACCGCGACTACAACTACGGCACGTCGCCACAGGCGCTGATCGCGCTGCGCTTGAGTTTCGGCGACAAGGCTGCCATCGACCTGACCGCACGCGACTATCTGGTGCCGCACTCGGCTGAGCAACGCGGCCGCACCAACGTGGCGCGCCTCGAGGCGGCGGCCACCTGGCGCGTCTCGGGCCGGCACGGCGTTTCGATCCGCTACGTCGGCACCCGCCGCGACGCCGCCTTTCCCGACCTGGCCGATCTCACCCAGATCCGTGGCACCGTCGGCATCTACTACACCCTGCTCGGCCACGACAGCTTCGGCGCGGTGGAGTGGCGCTGAGCCTGGGCCACCGCTCTGGCGGCGCCTTGCCGGTAGAGCGTGGTGCGCTTGTCTCGCGCACTGGTGCAGGGCACGGCCGGCGCGGCGCAATCTGCGCCGCACTTGGCGCGCCTACTCGGCCTTGATACCGGCCTCACGCATGAGCTTCTGGTACTTCTGCACCTCGGTCGCCTTGAAGGTGGCGAACTGATCAGGTGTGATGCCGGAGGCGGTGCGCGCGGTTTCCGCGTACATTTTTTTCATCGTCGGGGTGGCCAGGGCCTTTTGCACCGCCTCATGCACCTGCTCGATTACCGCGCGCGGCGTGCCGGTCGGCGCGTCCAGGCCAGTCCACACCGTGAACTGAAAGCCGGGCAGGGTCTCGGCCATGGTCGGCAGATCGGGCATCGCCGGTAGCCGCGTGGGCGAGGTCACCGCCAGGGCACGCACCCGGCCGGCGGTGATCTGCGGCACGGCGGAGGTGTCGGCGAACAGGAAGTCGACCTGGCCGCCCAGCAGTGCGGTGAGCGCCGGCGCGGTGCCGGCAAAAGGAATGTGCGCCGCGGTGGAGCCGGTCATCTGATTGAGGAACGCGCCGGCCAGGTGCGGCAACCCGGCCGGGCCGGAGGAGGAGTAGTTCATCGCCGCGCTGTTTTGCTTCAAGCGTGCGACCAGGTCGGCCAAAGTGCTGATGCCGCGGTCCGGCCGCACCACCAGGAACATCGGGCTTTCCGACACCACCGCGATCGAGGTGAGGTTGGTCACGATGTCGTAGGAGAGGTTCCTGAACAGCGCCGGCGCGATCGCATGCTGGCTGGTGGAAAGCAGCAGCGTGTAGCCGTCGGCATTGGCGCGTGCGACGAACGCGGCGGAGATGGTGGTGCCGGCGCCTGGCTTGCTCTCGACAATCACCGGCTGACGCCAGATGTCGCCGAGTTCACGCGCCAGCGCACGGGCCACCACGTCGGCGCCGCCGCCGGGTGGATAGGGATTGATCAACGTCACCGTGCGGGTCGGGTAGCTTTGCGCATTCGCTGCGCTGTGCGCGAAGAGGGCGCACAGCATGAGCACCGCGGCGCGCGACACGGCTCGGAGCAAAGTGGTCATGTTTTGTCTCTTCCTGGTCGGTTTGCTTTGTTGGCATTTTCAGGCGTTGTGCGCGAGTCGGGTTCGACAGTCTCTCGAAATCACGGCATCGAGTCTTGCAGGTCGATCATGCTTTCGCTTTCAAAACCTCCCAGCGACCTGTCTTGGTCGGACCGACATGCCGAATCAGGCCCGCCATTCGCAGTTTGAGGAGGTGATACTTGACTGCATCGACAGTCAGTCCGAGTTTGTCGGCCAATTCGTTTCGCCCAATTCCCGGCACCTCCTGCAGCAATTCGAAGATCTGTTTCTGGGTAGTATTCCGGGTGGTTTTCCGGGTAGTTTCATGGGTAGTTACACCAGAAAGTTTCTGTTGCGCAAATTCGAATATCGCCCAGAACCCAGTGGTCTCAGAGCGGAACTGCGGTGACGGAACTCCCGAGCCAGCGCACTCGGCAAACATGCGCTCGATACCGCGGCCCCATGATTCGATCATGCCCGCTCGGAAGAACGCGTTGGCGATATCCGGGTTGAAAGGCCGTGAGGCGTGCTTTGCCGTCAAGGTCTCTATCGTCCAGTCAGATGGCAGCTGCCCTGGATTCCAGATCATCAGCTTGTCGGCATAGACGCTGATCTGCACCGGTATCGAGCTGGCGTAGTCCTTGTGCACCACCGCGTTGAGCACCGCTTCGCGCAGGGCAGCCTCCGGCACCGGATAAGTTTCGATGCGTTGCAGACCTTCGTATGAAATCAATGCCTTCAGGTACTTGGCCTTGAGCGTCTCGATGGTCTGGTTCACCTGCGTGAACAGATCACCATGCACTTCATCCTGATAGCGCAGATCGCTGTTGCTCTCGAAATGCCCGATCTTCACGAACGCGCCGGTGGTGAAGCGCTCCGGATCAGGGTGGAACAGCAGCACCGCCGCACGCTTTAGGTACGTGCCCTCCAGTAGGTGCAGCTTGTCCAGCAACGGGCGATTGGCTTCACGCAGCACATCGGCGGGGAGACGCTGGCTCTTGCGCGCCTGCTTGCGAAACCATGCCAGTGTTTTCGCGTCGAGGGTGGCGAGCTTCGCGTGTGGCACAGGCAAGCCGTCCCAATGCCGCCCCTGCTTGCGTAGCAGAAAGGTATCCAGCGCGGCACCCTTCAACTCTTGCTTCGTGCTGCCGCTGCGGTAGTGGTATTCGCCCTTATAGCTCACCGGGTACGGATACGGTTCGACCACGATCTCCAGGTACTCCTTGCGTGCCTGCTTGCGCAAGTTCACATCGACCATGATCCCCAGGATGTCGCGTACCTTGTTGGGAATTTCCTCCAGCAGCCGCGCCGCATTCGGCAGGCCGGTGACCATGCCGCGGTCGTTGCGACCTATCGTCAGCACGCCGCCCTCTGCGTTGGCGAAACCGCAAATCCATTTCAGGTATTCGTCGCGCCACGACTCCTTCCATTCGGTGTGCTGGGACTCTTTCATTGCGGGCGAATCGCTTCGAAAATTATTGGTGGCCTGATGCGTTCAAACCTCGCCCGGCCCGCCCCACTGCGCCACCACCTGCGCGGTACTGGCGACCTCCGCCCAATCCCGCAAAAACGCGATGCTGCGTTCGTGATTCACCTGCGCATAGGCGCCGCATGCATCCTCTACGATCACCGCGTGGTAACCCAATGCATTGCCGTGGCGGGCGGTGAAGTCGATGCCGATGTCGGTAGCGAAGCCGGCGAGAACGATGGTGCGGATGCCCTTGATGCGCAGATGGTGGTCGAACGGGGTGTTGAAGAACAGCGAGGGTTGCTGCTTCTTCAATACCAGGTGGTGCGGCAGCGGCTTGAATCCGTCCAGCCATTCCACCTCTTCGCTGCCGGCCTGGAACATTGGCTTGAGATCTTCGGGGCGGGTCACGCCCTGGCGCTTCATCATCCAGCGCAGCCAATGCCCGCTCAGTTGATCCAGTGGCGGAAAAGTATGCGCACTCCAGGCCACCATCACGCCGGCTTTTTCGGCGGCGTTGATGAGGGCAGTGGCGTTGGCCTTCAGGGTCGCCAGGTTCGAGGCCTTGCCGGCCAGGCCTTTTTGCAGGTCCCACAGCACCAGTGCGGTACGGGCAGGAGCCACCAGCTCGGCGAAGGTATGCGGCACGTCCTGGAAGTTCTGCGGGGTGCTGGTGTTCATCGCGCGTTCCTCTCGGCGGTTGCATTGCGAAGGCGAATGTACCCGAACCCGCCCCCGAACTCCCGGTTCGCGGTCACCGCCGGGTCAGCCGTTCAAACATTGACCACGCGCCGCAGGGCCGCATAGCCAACCCGCCATTCCATGCCGTCCTCGGTGGCGACGGTCGCGGTTTTCGGGTTCACCCGGATGATGGTGCCGAAGCGCGCGATCAGGTCCTGCGCCTCGAAGCTGACGCTGTCGCCACGCGCGAAATCGTCGCGGGTGGGGCGGCGCTCCGGCGGCGGCTGCGCCGGCCTGGCGGCGGGGTCGATGCTGACCGCCGCGTACATGATGGTCCAGTTCAGGCGCGGTGTTTCGGTCTGCACCACCAACTGGTCGGGCTTGAAGGCGATGATGCGGCCGCGCTGCATGCGCGTATCGCGGTTGTTCCAGAACTCGACCTCCTGCCCAAGATGCAAATACCGGCGAATCGCCATGATGCGTGCCGGGTTGCGCAGCAAGTGGCCGATCGCGGTGGACAGGCGCAGGAGGTCTAAGTCGCTGGCGTTCTGCAGCGAATGCATGGCGTCTTGCAGGTCGATCATGGATTGGCTTCCCGCAGGTTCGAACGGTCCCGGTTACGTCCTGGTCACGAATTATGCCCGCCGCGCCGGTTGGCGATTTCGCTTGAAAGCCGCGGTTGGTTGCACGCTGCGCTAGAATGCATCGCAACTGCAACGCAAAGGACCGTTCATGAAGACCGCCACTTTTCCTTCCCTTCGCGTCGAACCGGAATTGCGCGATGCGGCCGAGAGCGTGTTGCAGGATGGCGAGACCTTGTCGGGCTTCATCGAGGCCTCGGTGCGTGAAACCATCGAGCGCCGCCGCGCCCGCGGGGAGTTCATCACACGTGGCCTGGCATCGCGCGAAGCTGCCCGGGAGAGCGGCGTCTACTTCGCGGCGGACCAAGTGCATGCCGAACTTGGCCAGATGCTGGCCAAGGCAAAGGCCAAGGTTCGCAACAAGGTGCGTGGGTGAGCTTTGTCGTTCGTTACAGCGCCGCGGCGCGTGACGATTTGAAGCGTCTGTACCGGCACCTGCTCGATCGCGCCATCACCGTCGAAGATCTCGATCTGGCCGAGCGTGCGCTCGGCGCGATTGTCGGCTCGGTTGACAGTCTGGCCCGTTCGCCCTTCATCTACCGCAAGGCCGGCCGCAGCCCGTTCCTGCGCGAGTTGCTGATCCCGTTCGGCAGCAGCGGCTATGTTGCGCTGTTCGAGATCGAGGATGCGTCGACGGTGACCGTCCTGGCGTTGCGCCACCAGCTTGAAGACGACTATCTCTGAGCCGGAGTTGCGCCTGAATGGACCAACGCCGGTCACGGGCTTGACACCACGCCCTCCTGGTGCCAAGGTCAGCCCGTGTTACCGACCCGTTTCCCGCGGGCGTAACGCAACAGCACTGAATACTGCTTGCAAAGCGAGCCATGACCCACCACGCGGATAGTCCGATCACCACGCTGGCCGAACATCGCGCCGCCGTTGAAGCGCTGCGGCAACGCCTGGCTGCCGAGCCCGGTATTGCTGCCCTGACGCAGGAGATCGAGCGCGTCGTTCATTTCGAGTTGGCGCAGCAGTTGCCGGAAGAGCAACGATTGAGTGCGGCATTCGCCCTGGCTGCAGCGCGGCCGGCCCGCCGTACGGCGCTGATCTCGGATATTCACGGCAATCACGCCGGGCTTCTGGTCGCGCTGGAGGATATCGAGAGGCAGGGCTGCGATGCCATCGTCTGCCTGGGCGATCTGGTCGAAGGTGGTCCGGACAATGTGCAGGTCATCGACACCCTGCGCCAGCGCGGGGTGCGCTGCGTGCGTGGCAACCATGACGAGAACAACGATCTCGCCCTGGCGGACGAGGCGCGGCGATTCCTCACGGCTTTGCCCGCGCACCTGAGCGACAACGACGCGCTCTACATCCACATCTCGCCGCGTGCCAACAAGCGCAAGATCGACCACGAAGTCGAGGCCTGGAACGTGTTTGAAGAGAGCGCGCATCGCCTGACCTTCATCGGGCATGTGCACCTCCCGATGATCTTCGGCGAGCGGTCGTCCATTTACGGTGCGGCGACGCGCCACGGCTTCGAGTACAACCGACCGTTCAAGCTTGCAAGCGACGACCGCTATATCGTCAGTGTCGGCGCGGTCGGTTATGGCCGCGACCGGATTGGCAAGATCCGCTATGCGATTTTCGACCGCAGCGCCGGGAGCGTCGAACTGCGTGCGCTGGACGGGCCGCTGCTGCCGCTCGACTACGCCTTGCGGTAAGCGGTTGAAGGCAGCGCTCTGGCGGCGGCTGCGCCGGCTTGGCGGCGGGGTCGCTGCTGGCCGCCGCGTACATGATGGTCCAGTTCACCCGCGGCGTTTCGGTCTGCACCACCAGCTGGTCGGGCTTGAAGGCGATGATGCGGCGACGCTGCGTGCGCGTATCGCGGGTGTTCCAGAACTCGATCTCCTGCCCCAGATGCAAGTACCGGCGAATCGCCATCATGCGTGCCGGGTTGCGCAGCAAGTGGCCGATCGCGGTGGACAGCCGCAGGAGGTCCAGGTCGCTGGCGTTCTGCAGTGAATGCATGGCGTCTTGCAGGTCGATCATGGAGGGCCTCCCAGGAATTGAATGCCATATAAATGCAATTATTGGCCAAATAAACCCTTTATAATGGCGCATAAACAACTTTGTGCGCCATATTGTTGTGCGCCATAAAAACATGCCCAAGATCATCCCACGCGATGAGCTCGACCAATTGGCCGCCCGTTTCAGCGGTGATCAGGTCGCGCTCGGCCTGGAAGAATTGCTGCGCCAGTCGCCGCCGGGCACGGCGCGGCGTACCTTGCAGCGGCGCCTGGCCACCCTGGTCGCGCAACAGCGCATCGATACGATTGGGGTCGGCCGCGGCTTGCGCTACCGGATGGCATCGTCAATACGCTCGGCGGCGCCGGTGATGCGGCAACCGACGCTGGCCTACGGGTTGGGCGAGGCCTACGGGCCGCTTTCGCCGGAAGGCGCGGCGGTGCGTGCACTGGTGCGTCAGCCGCGGCAGATGCGCCGGCCGGTCGCCTACCAAATCGGGTTTCTCGAAGCCTATCAGCCGAATCGAACGTCTTACCTGCCCGACTCGCTGCGCACGCAGTTGCATTCCATGGGGCGATCGCCTGTGCAAGAGGCGCCAGCAGGCACCTTCGCGCGCGACATCCTGGCGCGACTCACGATCGATCTTTCGTGGGCCTCGTCGCGACTGGAAGGCAATACCTACAGTCGCCTCGATACCGAGCGTCTGATCGCGTTCGGCGAGGTGGCCGAAGGCAAGGACGCGCTGGAAACGCAGATGATCCTGAATCACAAGGCAGCCATCGAGTACCTGGTGGGCGACCCGGTGCAAGCCGCGATCACGCGCGAGAATGTGATTGCGCTGCACGCCCTGCTGTCCGATGGCCTGCTGGCCGATCCGTCGGCAAGTGGCGCCTTACGCAGGCGTGCAGTGGAAATCGGCGGCAGCGTGTACCTGCCGCTGGCGGTCCCGCAAAAAATCGACGAGTTGTTCGGCATCGTGCTGGCGATGGCGGAGGAGATCACCGATCCGTTCGAACAGGCGTTTTTCCTGATGGTGCACGTTCCCTATCTGCAGCCGTTCGAGGATGTGAACAAGCGCGTATCGCGTCTGGCTGCCAACATCCCGCTCATCGGCCACAACCTCGCACCGCTTTCCTTCATCGACGTGCCGCAGGAAGCCTATGTCGAGGCGATGCTGGGCATCTACGAGCAGAACCGGGTCGAGCTTCTGCGTGACGTCTTCCTGTGGGCCTACGAACGTTCGTGCCGGCAATACGTGGCGGTAAGGGGGCAGCTGGTGCCGCCCGACACCTTTCGGCTGCGCTACCGCCAGGAACTGGCCGCCACCGTGCGCGCCATCGTGCAGGGCGGGCACGCTGCCAGCGCCGCGGCGATTGGCGCGCTGGTGCCGGCCGGCGTGGCCGTGGCGGACCGCCTGAGATTTGTCACGCAGGTCGAGAAAGAGTTCGCATCGCTGCACGCCGGCAATGCGGTGCGCTTCGGATTGCGGGCGCTGGAATTCGAGGCGTGGCACAGCGGCGTCCACGGCAATATCGAAGGGGTGGGTGCCAAGCCCGACCAACTGCCGGCCAAGGCAAGGACCAGGGCAGGCAGGAAGGCGCGTGGGTGAGTCGCGGCCCGTCGCGCGTTGCTGCGCGGCGGTTTCGGTTCGAAGACGCTTGGCTTCGAGTTTTGCAGCAGGCCATCGAACCTTACTCGCTGCCATAGCTTGAAAACCCCTGTCTTTGCTGCATATGCCTGCAACACAAGTACGGAGCACCACCCATGAAATCATTCGGCAGCAAGGCCACAGGCGAACGGCTCGAGCGCATGCGCGCCTCGACCCGCTGGGTGGGCGAGTCCTTCGCCAACATCCACCCCATTCTGCCCAACCTGCGCGACCCGCATGCCGCGCCGCCGACCTTGTCCGAATTCCTCTGCGGGGGAAAGCGCCGGGTGCCGATCGGGCCGCTGCCTGCGGCGAACCCGCTGGACACCTGGCGCCGCGCGCCGGGTTCCGGGTTGCGCGCCACCTGGCTCGGGCATTCCACGGTGTTCATCGAGATCGACGGCTTCAGGGTGTTGACCGACCCGGTGTGGGGCACGCGCGCCTCGCCCTCGCGCCTGATCGGGCCGAAGCG
>JANPGJ010000461.1:0-5229 GCA_031423955.1 Burkholderiales bacterium | reverse complement strand
AGCCGAGCACTACCGGCGGCAGGGCATCGTCGCGCCCGGCCCGGCGCGCGAAAATGTTGCCGACCGCGTCGACCGTGACGCTTAAAGCCGCGGCACGGCACCAGGCGCAGAACTCGTCGCGCATTTGTTTGTCCGCGTCGGTCAGCGCGACTCTTGCCAGCCCGCCTGCGCGCCCGACGCCGATTTGCGCGGAGCGTTCGATGGTGGCCCAGAAGCGTTTGGCGTTAACCGTAAGTGAAAGAGGGGTGGCGACGGCCTGGTCCATGATTCAACTTTCAAGCAAGGCCGTGACGGCCGTTTCGATGAATGCCGCATCCGCGGCGCTCTGCACCGGGTTGCCGGCGCGATGGCCCCAGATCGACGGGATCGGCTTGAGCTCGGCCTGTTTCAGGTGCGCCATCTCGAGGGCGTTGTCCGCGACGCGGAAGTAGAGATCATGGTCGCCGGGCATCAACAGCACGCGCGCCTTGATCGCGGCCAGCGCGGCGCCCAGGTCGCCGTTGAAATCCGGGTGCGCACTGATATCGCCGTGCTGCCAGGTCCACAATTGCGCCAACAGATCCTCCGGCGCGCGGCGCGCATAGGTGGCTTCCCAGCTGCGCACCAGAAAGTCTTCCAGCGACGAAAAGCCGATGCCGCGCCAGGTTTCCTCGCGATAGAACTCCTGCGACAAGGCCCAGCCGGCGTAGACGCGGCCCATGGCGCGGAAGCCGCGCACCGGTTTGGCGGTGAACACGCCATCCTGATAAGCCGGGTCGGCGGTCAGGGCCGCACGCACGCCTTCAAGAAACACCGCGTTATGCGGTGCGCAGCGTGCCGAACCGCAGACCACCGCGATTCGTTCGACCAGCGCGGGAAACGCCACCGCCCAGTGATAGGCCTGCATTGCGCCCATCGACCAGCCGTACACCAGCTTCACCCGGCTGATGCCGAACACTTCCTTGAGCAGCCGTTGCTGCACCCGGACTGCATCGTGATAGGTGACGTTCGGATAGCGGTCGCCGGTCAGCGGCCAGGCGGTATTCGATGGCGAGGACGACAAGCCGTTGCCGAACAGATTCGGAATGATGACGAAATATTTTTCCGGATCAAGCGCGCCACCGGCGCGCACCAGCCATTCCGTATCATGGTGCTGGGCGGAAAACGAGGTCGGGTAGACAATCACGTTCGAACGGTCCGGATTGAGCCGGCCGAAGGTCTTGTAGGCGATTTTCATCGCCGGGAAGGTACGGCCCGACTGCAGGACGACGTTGCCGGCATCGTAGATCGAATAGTCGGCGCGAGTGGCGATGGTGGTCATGGCGGTGCTTTGCGCGTGAGTTGGTCCACTCGCATCATAGCGCCCCGCGCGGCACCGTCGCGCCATCGGATACGGCGGTGTTTCGGTCAAAGCCCCAGCACTTCAGCGCCCGCAGAGCCGCCGCCTGCAAACCGAACCCCGGCTTCCGGCCTTCGCTGTACTCTTGTCGATTGTCAGCGGCAGCGACGCCTGCAAGCGACGCCCCTAATGCGACATCAGCACCGGCACCGTCATCTGGCGCAAGATCGTCCGCGTCACCCCGCCCAGCACCAGTTCACGCACGCGCGAATGACCATAGGCCCCCATCACCAGCAGGTCGGCGTCAAGGTCGGCGATGCGTGACAACAACAGGGAGCCGACATCGATGCCCGCAGTCTGCTCGAGCGACACCTCGACCTTGACACCCTGGCGTGCCAGGTAGAGCGCGATGTCCGCCCCGGGGCTGGCACCGTGGCCGCCGGCGCCAGGCTTCGCATCGCCGATGATCACGGTGACCTTCTTCGCCCGCTGCAACAGGGGCAGGGCATCGGTCACCGCGCGCGTCGACTCGCGGGTGGCGCTCCATGCCACCACCACATGCTCGCCAATGGTATTGAAGGTGCCGGCATACGGAATCATCAGCAGCGGCCTGCCGGTGGCGAGAATCGCATGGTCGGGAAAATCACGCTGCTCCGGGCCGTCGGTGTTTTCGGCATCGACCTGACCGAGCACAATCAGGTCGGCGTAGCGCGCGCTTACGGCCAGGCCCAGCACCGGATCACCGGCCAGGCGGCGCACCTCGACACTGCCCAGGCCTTCGCGCCTGGCGATCGCCTCGAAACCAGCAGCCGCCGCGGCGGCATCCTGTTCGGCGCGGCGCATTTGCTCGCGCGCCAGCTCTTCGCCAAGATGCGCGCGAATATACGGCGGCAACCGGGTCATATCAACATGGTTCAAGGCGGTGAGGTGCGCGCCGAACGCCTGCGCCATCCTGATCGCCGCGTCGGTTGGCGCGCTGCGCCGGGCGTCGAGCCAGAGCGCGATTGTCTTGTAGGCCATGATGGACACTCCTCAAACGGGGGAATCGGTAGGTGAAGCTTGGCAGTGCGGCGCCAGGGCACTTTGATCAGCGTCAAACGGAACGCGAATCAGGTCCGACTGTCGCCACCCCCGATCTTGCGCCCCGCACCCGGCCGCGGGCCGGCGGCCGCGCGCCGCCTGTCGCATGCACGCTGCCCCGGTGCCGCAAACAGGGCGGAGCAACAACCGCCATGGCATGAGAGAATTTCCCATATTGTGAAATGCCCTCCCTTCCCATGACTGGCGAAGCAAAGATCCCGATCCAGGTCATCGATCGCATGATGTGTCTCATCGATGTGCTCGCCGCGTCGGACGCGCCGGCGTCGCTGAAAACCCTGGCGGCCGATACCGATCTGCACCCCTCGACCGCGCACCGGATTCTTGGCGTGATGGTGAGCTGCGGTTTTGCCGATCGGGTGGAGCCCGGCTGCTATCGCCTCGGCATGCGGTTCCTCGAGCTTGGCAATATCGTGCGTGCACGCATCGATGTGCGCAAGATCGCGTTGCCCTGCATGCTCGAACTGGCGCGCGCCACCGGCGAAACGGTCAATCTTTCGGTTCGCCGCGGCGACGAGATCATGTATGTCGAGCGCACTGCGGAAAACCGCTCGATGATGCGGGTGGTGCAGATGGTCGGTGCGCGGGCGCCATTGCACATCACCGCCGCCGGCAAGCTGTTTCTGGCGCACGAGGATGCGGCCGGCCTCAAGGCCTATGCGCAGCGCAGCGGCCTGGCGGCGCATACCCCGAACAGCATCAGGAGTCTTGCCGCATTGTCCCGTGAAGTCGCCGAGGTCAAAGCCCAGGGTTACGCACTCGATCAGGAAGAAGCCGAGATCGGCGTGCGCTGCATCGCTGCCGCCGTCAATGACGATTCCGGCGCGGTGGTCGCCGCGCTTTCCATCTCGGCCCCGGCAGACCGCCAAAAGCTGCCGCACTGGACGCCCCTGGTGCGCAGCACCGCCGCCCGCATTTCGCAGGCCCTGGGTTTCGCCGGCTGATCCCGATCGATCGTTTCAAGCAACAAGACAAACCAGGAGAAGCGCGCGATGGACGCTCAAAAATCGGCGGTGATCCGCTTCTACGACACCCACCCGATCAACGAGGATGAAATCGTAGCCAAGCTCGGCGCACGCGGCGACGATCTGGCGAATCTGAGCGAAGACCAGCTCAAGGATTTCGACCAGGATCACTATGGCGGCATCGAGGTGGTCGACGCCCTGGTGCAGGGTGCCGGCATTCGCCGCGAGCATCGGGTGCTCGATGTGTGCAGCGGCATGGGCGGCCCGGCGCGCTGGATCGCCTACAAGATTGGCTGCCATGTCACCGGTCTCGACTTCACGCTTTCGCGCGTCGAAGCCGCACGCCGCCTGACCGAACGGGTCAGGCTCGATGCACTGGTCGACTTCGTGCATGGCGACGCCACCGCGATGCCGCTGCCGGGCGCCAACTTTGATGCGGTCATCAGCCAGGAAGCCTGGCTGCATGTGCCGGACAAGCCGGCGGTGATCCGCGAATGCGCGCGCGTGCTCAAAGCGGGCGGCGTGCTGGCATTCACCGATGTAGCGCTGCGCCAGACCCTCACGACCGATGAGGAGGCACGCATGGCCGGCGAGATGCAGGCGCCGGGCATCGCTTCGTCGGCGCGCTACCTCGCCCTGCTGAGGGAAAGCGGCTGCAATGTCACCAGTGTCGAGGATTTGTCGACCCTCTGGACCGACACATTGGTCAGGCGCCTGGCGATGTATCGCAGCCTGGCCGACACCACCATCGCCAAGTTCGGCCAGGCGCATTTCGATGCCTGGGACCGTACCTACAGCTTTTTCGTCGGCCTGTTTGTGGCCGGCAAGCTCGGCGGCGCGCGCATCATCGCGCGCAAGCGCTGAAGCAGTGCCGCACGAGGATGCCCAGGTGCGCCGCCAACTACAAGGACCGGTAGGCCTCCCACACCTTGGCCAGCCGCTTGACCGATACCGGCATCGGCGTGCGCAACTCCTGCGCATACAGCGAAACCCGCAGTTCTTCAAGCAACCAGCGAAATTCCTCCAGCCGCGGGTCGCTGCTGCCGGCGCGCGCCAGTTCGATCATGCGGCGCTGGTGGTTCTGCGCCAGCGGTGTGAACTCGGCCATCAGCCGCGCATCACGCGCCGGATCGACGCGCAGCTTGTCGAGACGGATCGCGATCGCCTGCAGATAGCGCGGCAACTGCGCCAGGTGCTCATAGGCCAGCGCGACGATGAAATTCTTCGGCATCAGGCGCTCGATCTGGCCGCTGATGTCCTGCTGCAACTGCGGGAACGCCTTGGCGCCGGGCAGCTTCTTCTGCAGCGCCTGATGCGCCTCCAGCACGCGCGCCACCAAGGCGGTGATCTCCTGGGTGATCAGGGTCAGCCGCGCACGTCCTTCGTCGCGCCTTGCGACAAACCCGGCCTCGCTGCGTGGCAGCGGCGTGCCCAGGCAGGCGCGACGGATCCCGGCCTCGATCAGTTGCGCCACCAGTTCGCGCTCGCCGCCGAACGGCGAGTACATCAGCCCGATCGGCCGCACGTTGAGGCTTTTTTCAAGATAGCGGATCGGTTCGGCCAACTGCAGGCGCAACAGCCGCACCAGCCCTTTGGCGTGCGCAGCCTGGGCCGCCGCCGGCTCGTCGAACAGTTCGACGTTGACCCGCTCGCCAGTGTCCACCAGGGCCGGGTAACCAATCAGGGCGCCGACCTCGATCAGTTCCTCGAGCGTGCCGAAATCCCAGGCGCTGCGATCGGCATGCAGGATGCGGCCTGCCGCCGCCGCTGACGCGCCGGCAGCGACCTTGCCGCCAGCCGGTGCAGTCACGCCGCCCGCCCCAAGGCGCGCACCGGCGGCGCTGGCAA
>JANPGJ010000460.1:0-16775 GCA_031423955.1 Burkholderiales bacterium | reverse complement strand
GTGTTCTATCGCCGCGCCGACGGCAGCGCGGTCGCGCTGGAAGATCGTTGCTGTCACCGCCACTACCCGCTGCACAAGGGCTCGCTGGTCAACGACTGCATCCAGTGCCATTACCACGGCTTCACTTACGATCACAGCGGCAACTGCGTGCGCATTCCTGGCCAGGCGATGATTCCGCCAGGCGCGCGGGTGAAAGCCTATCCGCTGGTCGAACGGCATCGCTGGATCTGGGTGTGGATGGGCGATCCGGCGCTTGCCGACCCGGCGACGATCACCGATTTTCACTGGCTGGACGATCCAGCCTGGCGCGCCAAGGGGGCGGTCTACCATGTCAAGGGCAGCTATGAACTGGTGATCGAGAACCTGCTCGACCTGACCCATTTGTCGTTCGTGCACCAGTCCACCATCGGCAACACCGCCACCGCCGAGAAGGCCCTGGTCAGCACCCGGCGTACCGATGCCGATGTGACGGTGGCGCGCTGGATGATCGACACGCCGCCGCCGCCGACCTACGTCAAGGCCGGCGGCTTCAAGGGCAACGTCGACCGCTGGCAGTTCATCAATTTCACCCCGCCCTGCTTCGTGCGCCTCGATGTCGGCGCGCTCGATACCGGGCGCGGCGCCGCGCGCATCAAGACCGGCGCCTTCGTTGCCGAAGGCGAACTCGCCGGCGGCATCGAAATGCGCAACATGAACGCGATCACGCCGGAAACGGCGACCAGTTGCCACTACTTCTGGGCCCAGGCGCACAATTTCCTGCTCGATCAGCCGCAGGTGACCGACATGCTGTTTGAACAGATCGACCTCGCCTTTCGCCAGGATTGGGAAGTGTTTGAAAACCAGCAGCGCTGGATCGATATCGACCCCAAGGCTGCGCGGGTCGACGTGATGGGTGATGCCGGCCAGATCCAGGCGATTCGCCTGCTGCGACGGAAAATTGCCGAGGAAGCTGCGGCAGCCTCCGCTGCGCCCCCCTGAACCCGAGCGGGCGCAACGCATCGCGACCGGCCCGGTGACTGGCAATTCTCACTTCATCTTGCAATCCTGCACATAGGCATCGCCGCGGTCCTTGAACACCGTACCCATGGTCTTGTTGACCAGGCGCCCCTGGGCGTCCTTGCCGACCACGCGCAGCACGTAGTTCTGGATCGGATAGTGGTTGGTGTTGAACTTGAAGGCGCCACGCACCGACTGGAATTTCGCGGCCTTGAGCGCGCGGCCGACCGCGTCCTTGTCTTCCAGCTTGCCCTTGACTTCGCGCACCGCGGAGTCGATCAGCAACGCCGTGTCATAGGCCTGGGCGGCGTACACCGTTGGCAGGCGCTTGTACTCGCGCTCGAACTCGGCAACAAATTTCTTGTTGGCGGCATTGTCGAAGTCGAGCGCCCAGTGCGCGGTATCGAACAGGCCGAGCATCGACTCTCCCACCGGTCGGATCACGTCCTGGTCGGACCCGAAGCCGGGCGTGATCAACTGGATGTCCTTCGACAAGCCGGCGCCGACGAATTGCTTGATGAAGTTGATGCCCATGCCGCCGGGCAGGAAGATGTAGAGCGCATCCGGCTTGGCCGCGCGCACCTGCGCCAGTTCGGCCGAGTAGTCGATCTGGCCCAGCTTGGTATAGACCTCGTCGGCCACCTTGCCCTTGTAGAAGCGCTTGAAACCGGCCAGTGAATCCTTGCCGGCCTGGTAATTCGGCGCCATCATGTAGACGTTCTTGTAGCCCTTGCTGGTGGCGTGCTGGCCGGCGGCCTCGTGGTAGGCATCATTGGGCCAGGCGGCGGCGAAGAAATACGGGTTGCACTGCGCCCCGGCCAGCGGCGACGGTGCCGCATTCGGGCTGATGTAGTAGGTCTTGGCGCCGAACGCCTCCGGCACCGCCGCCAGCATGATGTTGGAAAACACGATGCCGGTGAGGAAGTCGACGCGATCAAGCTTGATGTTCTTCTCGGCCAGTTGCTTGCCGACTTCCGGCTTGAACTGGTCGTCGCCGATGATCACCTCCGCCGGCAGCCCGCCCAGCTTGTTGCCATTGAGCTTGACGGCCAGCATGAACGCATCGCGAATGTCGGTGCCGATCGCACCGCTCGGACCCGACAGGGTGCTGATAAACCCGACCTTCACCTTGTCGGCCGCCTGGGCCGGCAACACCATGGTCAATGCCGCTGCTGCGGCGAATGCGATTGTCTTCATCAAAATGCTCCTTCTCGGGGATGGTCGGATTATCTGTCGGCGACTCAGGCAAGCTCGCCGCGACGCAGCTTGTAGCGCTGGATCTTGCCGTTTTCGGTACGCGGCAATGCATTGACGAACTGTACCGCACGCGGGTATTTGTAGGGCGCGATGGTGCTCCTGACCAGTTCCTGCAATGCACTCGCGGTTCCTGCGTCGGCGGCATGGCCGGGCCGCAGAACCACATAGGCCTTGACGATCTGGCCGCGCGCGGCGTCGGCCGCGCCGACGACGCCGCATTCGGCGACCGCCGGATGAGTCAGCAATACATCCTCGACCTCGGGCCCGGCGATGTTGTAGCCGCTGCTGATGATCATGTCGTCGGTGCGCGACTGGTACCAGAAGTAGCCGTCGTCATCCATCAGGTAGGCGTCACCGGTGAGATTCCAGCCATCCTGCACATAGGCGCTCTGGCGCGGGTCGTCGAGATAGCGGCAGCCGGTCGGCCCCTTGACCGCGAGACGGCCGATCTGTCCGGGGGCCAAGGGAACTCCCTTGTCGTCAAGCACGCACGCGCGGTAGCCGCGCACCACCTGCCCGGTGGCGCCGGGCCGCACTGCGCCCGGCTTGCAGGCGATGAACGCATGCAGTAGTTCGGTCGAGCCCAGGCATTCGGTCATCTCGATGGCGGTCGCGGCGCGCCAGGCGGCGCGGGTATCGGCCGGCAGCATTTCGCCGGACGAGACGCAAACGCGGAGTGAGCGCAGATCGTGGGCGGCCGCCAGCGGCGCCATCTTGCGATAGAAGGTCGGTGCGGTGAAACAGATGCTGGCCTCGAAGCGCGCGATCCCGGCCAGCAGGCTCTCGGGCGACCATTGCTCGATCAGCACGGCGGCGGCTCCGACCCGCAGCGGAAACAGGAACAGGCCGCCGAGCCCGAAGGTAAAGGCCAGGGGCGGCGTGCCAATGAACACATCGTCGGCGACCGGCGCGATGACCTGGCGTGACAGTACATCGCAGATGGCGAGCACGTCGCGATGAAAATGCATGGTGCCCTTGGGCACGCCGGTGGTGCCCGAGGTGAACGCGATCAGCGCAACATCGTCAGCCGCGGTATCGACGTTGTCGAAATCGACCGGCTGCAACGCCATCCGTGCTTCCAGGCCGGCGACTGCGGTGTCACCCGCGTTGAAGTACAGCACATGACGCAATTCGTCGCAGGCGGCGCGTGTCAGCTCCATTTCCGCCGCCAGCGCGTGGTCGCAGATGGCGGCCGCGATCCGCGCCTTCCGCACGATGGTCGAGAGTTCCCGTTCGCGCAGGAGCGGCATGCTGGTGACCGCGATGCAGCCAGCCTTGACCACGCCCAGCCATGCCGCCGCCAGCGCCGGATTGTTGCCGCTGCGCAGCAGCACCCGGCTGCCGGTCGCCAGCCCGAGGTCGTCGCGCAGCACGCGCGCGATGCGGTTGGCACGTGCCTGCAACTCGGCATAGCTGATGCGCTCAGCGGCGCCATGCATCGCCGTGCGCGCCCCCTGCCCGGCCGCCACATGCAGGTCGACAAAATGCGCCGCGCAGTTCAGGCGCGGCGGGTAGGCAAGCTCGGGCAGTTCGAAAATCAGCTCCGGCCACTGCGCCGGCGGCGGCAAGTGGGCGCGCGCGAAATCGTCGCGATACCCCGATGGCTGCAGCGCCGCGCAGCCGGCACCGTCCCGGCTCATCAGGATGCCGCCACCGGTGCCGACCACGGCGGCGCCACCAGCCGGCGTTTGCCGTCGCTGGCCAGGCGAACGCCTGGCTCCTGGAGCTCAGTACGGTCCCACAATTGACAGGTGACCTGCTTGTGCTTCTGGTCCAGCCCCTCGCAGTAATTGGTGTATTCGCACAGGCGCACATCCGCACCCAGCCCGAGTGCGGTTTTCAATGCCCAGTCGGGATCGGCCAGGCTCTGGCGCGCGGTGCCGACGATGTCGCAGTCTTCGCGGGCCAGCATGGCTTCGGCCATCGCGAAATTGTGCACGCCGCCGGTGCACACCACCGGGGTCGCGAAGCCGGCAGCGCGGATCGCACGGCGGATGCTTGCAGTCGGCGCGATGTTGCGGCCGAACGGGCCGAATTCGTCCGACAGGTACTGCGGCATGCATTCGTAACCGCTGCGCCCGGTATACGGATAGGCCGAAGCGCCGATGCCGGGCTGCTTCGCATCATCGAACTTGCCGCCGCGCGAGGTGGAAATGAAATCCATGCCGGCGCGCGCGAACTCGACACCGAACCAGGTGGCATCGTCCACCGTGTTGCCGCCGTCAATGCATTCCTCGGCAAGGTAGCGGCAGCCGACCACGAAATCGCGACCCACCGCCCGGCGTACCGACTGGTACACCTCGAGCGGCAGGCGCACCCGATTGGCGCGCTCGCCGCCATAGCCATCGCTGCGCGTATTGGTGGCCGACAAGAACGAGGCCATGGTGTAGGCATGCGCGTAGTGCAATTCCACCCCGTCGAAGCCGGCCTCGCGGGCGCGCGCGGCAGCAGCGGCGAACAGGCCCGGCAAGACCTGCGGCAGCGCCTGGATGTGCGGCAATTCGGTATCGGTGACCCGCTCGCGCGCGCCAAACTGCAGGGCCTCCCACTCACGCGCGTCGAGGATGGTCTGCAACACGTCGGCAGGCAGTGTGGCCAGATGTTCGCGCACCGCATCGTCGGACCAGTCGCCGGCATTGAGCAGGGCGCGATGGCGCGGCGTGATGCGCAGGAAGCGCTGGAAAAACTTCTCCGGCTCCGGGCGCCGGCGGATGCTCAGGAAATCGATGATCTGGATGAACACCCGGGTCTGGCCGTCGCTGGCGCGGCGAATCGTCGTGACCAGGTCCGCCAGGCCCTTCACATAGCGGTCGTCGCTGATGCGCAACAGTGGCCCGCTCGGCACATCGCGAATGCCGGTGGCCTCGATCACCAGCGCGCCCGGCCGGCCGCGGGCGAAGCGTTCGTACCATTGCAGCACGTCGACGGTGGCCTCGCCCTCTTCGTTGGAGCGCCACGGCACCATCGCCGGCACCCAGGTGCGTTGCGCCAGTTGCAGCGCACCAATCGTGACCGGGCTGAACAGCTTCGACGCGCCAGCTTCGGCGCGCGTCGGTACCGGTCCGCTTACGGGGTGAAATTTGATGCGCTGCGGCGGTTTCCACATGGAGTCGAGGCGACCATTGGCTGGCTGAAAATTACTTTAAGCTTAAAGCAATTTTTCCGTGCGGGCAATTGGCTTCGGCGATTCCGCAACGTCGGCAGCGCGCAACGTAGCCACAGGGAACAGTCGCGTGCAGCAGCTCGATGCCCGCTCTCAGGTGCAGGATCGCGCCGTAGATATGGATCGCGATCGCCGCATTGGCCGAGCCAACACTGAACCTGCCGAGTTCCTTTTTTTCCCGAGCTTCACTTGCCGGTGAAGCGCGGCTTGCGTTTTTCCTTGAAGGCCGCCAATGCCTCCTTCGAGTCTTCGCTGTCACGCACCAGGCCCAGGTCGCGCCCGGCGCGCGCCATCCGCTCCGACGGCCCCTGCGCGAGCACGCCTTCGGTGACGAAGCGTTTCAGGGTGGTCAGCACCATCGGCGACATGCTGGTCATCTCGCGCGCCATCGCCAGGGCTGCGTTGACCTGCTGCCCCACCGGCACCACCTGGTTGACCAGTCCGACTTCGTAGGCGCGCTTGACGTCGAAGGTACGGCACAACAGAATCATTTCCATCGCCACCTTGTGCGGAATGCGGGCCGCCAGGCCGGCGATCATGCCGCCGGTGAAGCCCAGCTTGGCTTCCGGGTAGGAGAACTTCGCATTCTCCGCCGCCACCAGCAGATCGCACATCATCGCCGCCACCAGCGCGCCGCCGACGCACCAGCCGCCGACCGCCGCGATCACCGGCTTCTCGGTGGTGATGCCCACCGTCGGGATGCAGCGCCACAGCTCCGGCATATTGGTCACATCGGCGCCGCCGGAAAAAGCCTCGTCACCGTTGCCGGTGAGCACCGCGACCTTTTGTTCCGACGCATCGAATGTCGCGAACGCCTGCTGCAACTCGATCGCCGTCTGCGCGCAGATGGCGTTGCGCCGCTCCGGCCGGTTGATCGCGATGACGGTGGTGCCGTCGTCGTTGTTGGTCACCAATACTTTTTGCATTGCTGTCTCCTGGTTGTGTTGCCGCGTTTTCCTGTTCACTTGGGGAAACACTGAGTAAGTCCGCAGCTTGGGAAAGCTGCTTCTGCAACCATTTGAATTAAAACAGCTGCCGTTCGATAGTCCGCATTCCAGTGACTTATTCAGCGTTTTCCTGGCCGCGCTTCAAGCGTGCATCGACCGCGCAACAGCCGCGCTCGTTGACCAGCAGCGGATTGATGTCGAGCTCGAACTCCGTGGCGCCCAAATCGAGCGCCAGCCACGAAATGCGCACGATCGCATCGACCACCGCATCGACCGCCAGGGCCTGGCCGCGATAGCCGGCGAGGGCCGGCCAGATCGCCAGCGATGCCAGCATCGCACGCGCGTCGGCGGCGGCCAGGGGCGCGCTGGCAATCGCGCGGTCGGCGAGCAGTTCGACCAATACGCCGCCGGCCCCGAGCACCACGATCGGCCCGAATTGCGGGTCGCGCCTGGCGCCGATGATCAGTTCCAGCTTGCCCTGAAACATGGTCTGCACCGACACGCCGGCAATCGCCGCGCCCGGCACCACCCGCCGCGCGTTGGCGACGATAGTGTCGAATCCGCCGCGCGCAGCCTCGGCACTGCGAATATCCAGCAGCACGCCGCCAGAGTCGGACTTGTGCACGATGTCCGGCGACACCACCTTCAACACCACCGGAAAGCCTAGTTCGCCGGCGATTCGGGCCGCGCTGTCGGCGTCGCGCGCGATGCGCGCGGGGTTGACCGGCACACCATAGGATGCGACCGCCGCCTTCGCCGCCTGCTCATCTAGAACACCGCTGATCGCAGCCTGTGCCGGCCCGGCGCCCGGCGGCCGCACTGCACTATGGCGCGCGCTCCAGGCGCTGCGCGCATGCCAGGCCGCCAGCGCATTGATCGCCTCGCCGGTGAAGTCGGTGTAGGGCACGCCGTGCCTGCCCAGCACCGCGCGCGCGCCATCGCCCGCCTTGCCCGGTTGCAGCACATAGAACGCGGGCTTGCGTTCGCGGCCATCACTGTCGACCATGCCGGCCACCAGTTCCCCGGCCAGTTGCGGCAGCATCGGCGCGGTGGTGATCGGCAGCAACAAGGCGTCGGTCGCCGCGTCGTCGCACAGGATCTGCGCGGTGATCTTCGACACATTGGCCGCCTCGTCAAACTTTCGTCCGCCAAGGTCGATCGGATTTTGTGCCTGGCCGGGCGAATAGAAGGCATCGAAACGCGCCGCGGTCGCGCCTGCAAATCGCGCCAGGCCGACGCCGCGCGCCGCCAGGGCGTCGGCCGCCAGCGCACCGCCGCCGCCGGAGGTGGTGAGAATCGCCACCTTGCGTACCAGCACTCCGGGATGGCGCACCATCGCGGCCGCCAGTGCGATCATCGCGCCCGGGTCTTCGAGCAGCGTCACCTGCTCCTCGCGGCAAATCGCCGCGAACACCGCATGGCTGCCGGCAATGCTCGCGGTATGCGAAAAAGCCGCCTGGGTGCCGGCCTCGGTACGCCCGGCCTTGACCATAAGCCATGGTTTTCCGGCGGCCCTTGCGCGGCGCGCAGCGGCAACCAAGCGCGCCGGGTCCTTGACCCCCTCGACATAGCTGCAAATCACGCCGGTGTGCGGGTCGTCGATCAGGTAGTCGACAAAGTCGGCAAGTTCGAGGTCGGCCTGGTTGCCCACCGAGATGCAATGCGAGAAACCGACGCCGACCGCCATCGCGCGGTCGAAGATGGTCGCCATCAGCGCACCGCTCTGGCTGACAAAGCCGATCCGGCCCACCGGCAGCGTGTCGACATCGAGCGCCGGCGAGGAACACAGGATGACCCGGTTGGCCGGGCTGATCACCCCCAGGCAATTCGGGCCGATCAGGCGCATGCCGCCGGCACGGGCGATGGCCACGATCTCGCGTTCCAGCGCTGCCCCTTCCGGACCGGCATCGGAAAACTTGGCGGTGATGATGATGCCGCCGCGCGCGCCGTGCGCAGCGGCGGCGGCAATCGCCGCCTTCACCTTGTCGCGCGGCAGGGCCATCACCACCATGTCGGGTGGCGTCGGCGTCGCTTCAACCGCCGGAAACGTCTTGATGCCGAACAGGCTGTCGCGACCCGGGTTGATCGGAAATATCGTCCCCGCGTAGCCGTGCTTGAGTAGGCTCTTGTACAGGCGCCCGCCGAACTTGGTCTGGTCTTCGGAGGCGCCAATCACCGCGACCGAGCGTGGCGCCAGCAGTTGCGCGACACTGGCGCAGGTCGGCGCCACCGCCGCTTGTTTGTCAGTCATGCAGTTGTCCCCGGCGATACGCCTTGCCCGCCCGGCAAGGACAAGGAGTTTGTTGGTTTGTTTGGATTTGTTCCAAGGTGCCAGTTATGCAAAGGGTGGCACGTCGCCGCAGCCCTCGCAACTGATCTCTGGCGACGCCGGGATCGCCGCCAGAGCGGTCTGCGCAGACCCGGCATGGCCGGTCACCACACGGGCGCGGTGGCGGCGAGATGAACGCGATCGATGGTTCCGGCTAGACAAGCGGCGCCGCCAGTTGCTCGGTGGCGCAGGCTTTTTGCACCGCCGGGCGCGCCAGCATGCGTTGCAGGTAACGGCCAAGATGCGGCAGCGCGCGCGCCGGGCGGCCGAAGCCGCGGGTCCAGCGGCACAACACGAACATCAAGGGATCAAGCGCGCTGTAGGTAGCGCCGAGCAGCCAGTCGCCGCGGTGGGCGGCGAGTTCGGCTTCGAGCTGGTCGAGCATGGCGCCGATTTTCTGCTCGGCGTGCGCCTTGACCTCGCCGGCAGCCGCGCTGTTGCCGGCATTCACCCAGCGCTCCGGGTAGAAATAGACGATCAGCGTTGCCTGCAGGGTGTTGGTGAGCCACATCAACCATTTGTAGAACTGCGCCCGTTCCACCGAACCAACAGGCGGCACCAGGCCGGCCTCGCGATGAACATCAGCCAGATGCAGGCAGATGGCGGCGGTCTCGTAGAGCACGAAATCGCCATCGACCAGCACCGGGATCAGCCCGTTCGGATTCAACCTCAGGTACTCGGGCGACTTGTGTGCCGCCGCCGCCCGATCGACGAACCGGAGCTTGAAATCGATCCCCAGTTCCTCGAGCAGGATATGGGGCACCAGGCTGACGTTGCCGGGAAAGTAATGCAGTTCGATCATTCGACCAACCGCTCAGGCAAGATGCTTCTTGAAGTGCGCGATCGTTCGCTCCCACGACAGCTTGGCCGCACCCTCGCTGTAACGCGGCGTCGAGTTGTTGTGAAAACCGTGCTGCGTGCCCGCGTAGATGTGCACCTGGTGCGCCACGTTGTTGGCCTTGAGCGCGCTCTCGAACGCCGGATAGGTTGAATTGATCCGCTCGTCGTTTTCGGCGAGATGGCAAACCAGCGGCGCTTTGATCTTCGCCACGCTTGCGGTGTCGGCCGCCACCCCGTAGTAGGGTGCCCCGGCATGCATGTCGGGGCCGAGTGCGGTCGCCAGGAAGTTGACCACCCCGCCGCCGTAGCAAAAGCCGGTCACGCCCAGCTTGCCGGTGGCAAGCTTGTGCGACTTGAGAAAGCGCGCGCTGTTGAGCATGTCGGTACGCAGTTTCGCCTGGTCAAGATTGCCCTGCAGGTTGCGGCCGTCATCGTCGTTGCCCGGATAGCCACCGACCGGCGCCAGGCCGTCCGGCGCCAGCGCAAGGAACCCCTCCACCGCGGCGCGCCGCGCGACGTCTTCGATATAGGGGTTGAGGCCGCGATTCTCGTGCACCACCAGCACCGCCGGATGCGGCCCGGCGCCGGCCGGTTGCACCAGATACCCGCGCATGGTGCCGGAGTTGCCGCCAGGCGAGGGGTAAGTCACGTAATTCGCCTTCATGCGTGCATCGGTGAATGAAATTGTCTGCGCCTGCGCATAGCGCGGCAGCAGCGCCTGCGCCATCGCCAGGCCGCTGCCGCCGACCACCGCGATCGAAGCCGCGCGGCTGAGGAATTCACGCCGGTCCATGCGGCCATGGCAATACTCGTCGTACAGGTCGAATACCCGCTGGTCGATTTCCAGTTGGCTGATGCCGGCCGCTGCCGGCCGTTCCTCAAGCTGCACTTGACTCATCGAAGTTCTCCATGGTTGCGGGACCAGCGTCCGGAAGCGGGAATATAAACCGGTTCCGGGCTCGCAGGCCCCGGCGCGCGCCAGCCGGTTGACGATTCGAGTATCCGGAGGTTGTAAACACCTGTAACCATCGTCCACCGAAGCCGGCCCGGCTCGTTATTCGCAGCACAAGCCCGCGTCCGGGCTGACAACCGCAAGGAGAATCAACGTGAATCTGATCAAACATCTGGCGCTGGCAAGTCTGGTTGCAATCGCTCCGACCCTGGCGCTGGCACAAGCCCCGGCCACTGCGCCGGCCACCGGCGCAACCGGCACCACCAAGGGTGAAATGCACAAAGGCGAACACCGCGGCCACCGCGGCGATCGCATGAAGGCTGCCGACAAGAATGGCGACGGCGCCATCAGCAAGGCCGAGGCGGACGCCGCCGGCATGAAGCGCCTGTCAGCCAATTTCGACAAGCTCGATACCAACAAGGACGGCAAGCTGACTCGCGACGAAATGAAGGCTGGGCGCAAGGCGCATCACGCCGAACGCAAGGGCGCGCCGGCCGCTGGTGCAACGGCAACGCCGCCGGCCGCACCAGCCACCAAGTAAGTCAAGCCGCAGGCTGCAACAGCCCGCTTCGGCAACGAAGCGGGCTTTTTTCGTTGCGACCTTGATTGCCAATGCGGGTTTCGCCCATCTCCTGCCGGGCAGAGTTATGTGTTTATAATCGAAACGCTACTTGGCGCTCACTCGCAAGCCTGCCGCAATCGTCCTGTTCAGGCAGCGCCATGTCGGGATGGTCCGGTCCGGAAGTCGCATGGGACCACGCAGCTTGCAAAGCAAACGTTGACCAGAGCCGGCGTCACTGCCGGTGAGGGGTACTGTTTGTTGAAATGAAACGGGGGCGTTCGCACTTTGACCCGCGAACACGCAGATCAGGGAGATCACTGCATGAGCACGCGCAAATCCGTATTCGCACTTGTCGCCGGCGCGGCATTGGCATTGGCTGCCGGTATCACGGCGGCCCAAACCAAGTGGGACATGCCCACGCCCTACCCCGACAGCAACTTCCACACGAAAAACGTGCGCCAGTTTGCCGACGAAATCGCCAAGGGCAGCGGCGGCAAGTTGCAGATCACGGTGCACCCTGCCAATTCGCTGATCAAGCATCCGGAAATCAAGCGCGCGGTGCAAACCGGCCAGGTGCCGATCGCCGAAGTCCTGATCTCGATTCTGTCCAACGAAGCGGCGGTCTATGCGTTCGAGTCCAATCCATTTCTTGCGACCACCAGCGCGCAGCAGAAGAAATTGTGGGAAGCGGCCAAACCGCTGATCGCCAAGCGCCTTGACGCCCAGGGCATGACGCTCCTGTATTCGGTGTGCTGGCCGCCTTCGGCGATCCACAGCAAGAAGGAGATCAATTCCCTGGCCGACCTCAAAGGCGTGAAGTTGCGCACCTACAGCGCGATCACCTCGCGCTTCGGCGAACTGGCCGGCACCGTGCCGGTCCTGATCGCCGCGCCCGAGGTGGCGCAGGCCTTCAAGACCGGCATGGTTGACGCGCAGATCAACTCCTCGTCTGGCGGCGTCGACACCCAGACCTGGGACTTCACCACCCACTTGTACGATGCCGGCGTCATCGCACCCCATAACGTGGTGTTCGTCAGCAAGGCGGCCTGGGCCAAGCTCGATCCGGCCACCCAGAAGGTGATCGAAACCGCCGCCGCTGCGGCTGAAAAGCGCGGCTGGGAAATCCGTGAAGAAGAGCACAGCAAAAACCTGCAGTTGCTTGCTTCCAAGGGTGTCAAGGTGCTCAAGCCGAGTCCCAAGCTGGCCGCGGAGTTGGCCGAAATCGGCAAGAAGATGACTGCGGAGTGGGCCGAGAAGGCCGGCGCCGAAGGGCAGGCGATCCTCAAGGCATACGGCAACTAGGGGTAGCGCCGCATGCGCGCCCTGCTCGAGGCGATCTACCGGCTATCCGGCGCCGCCGCCGGATTCTTCCTGGTGATGATCGGCGTGCTTTCGCTGATGCAGGTCAGCGGCCGCCTGCTGGGCTTCGCGGCGCATTCGTTCGACGAATACGCCGGCTACTGCATGGCGGCTTCCACTTTCCTCGGGCTGACCTGGACGTTTCGCTGCAACGAGCACATCCGCCTGTCGTTGCTGCTGGCGCGCACCCGGGGAGGAGTGCGCCGCGCGATGGAAATTCTCTGCCTGGCGGTGGCGGTCGGCATCATCGGCTTCTTCGCCTGGGCGACGATCGAGATGACCTGGACCTCGTACACCCTCAAGGAACCGTCGCAGGGTCTGGTGCCGATCCTTTTGTGGATTCCCCAATCGGGCATGGCGATCGGCCTGACCGTCATGCTGATCGCCCTGGTCGATGACCTGATCGTCACCCTATCCGGCACGGTGCCGTCGTATGAGGCGATCGAGGTGCCGGCCGGCGGCACTCCGACCTTCGAGCGCTGATGGAACTCTGGGCCGTATCACTGATCCTGCTTGCGGTATTCGCCGTCACACTCGTCGGTGGCCTGTGGATCGCCATCTCGCTTCTGGGCGTGGCGATCGTCGCCATGAGCGCATTCACCAACTCGCCACCCGGCTCGCTGATGGCCACCACGGTCTGGGGCTCAAGCGCGAGTTGGTCGCTCACACCGCTGCCACTGTTCATCTGGATGGGTGAAATACTCTATCGCACGCGCCTGTCACAAGACATGTTCCGCGGCCTGGCGCCCTGGGTCGAGCCCCTGCCGGGCCGGCTGATGCATACCAACGTGATTGGCTGCGGCATTTTCGCGGCGATCTCCGGGTCGTCGGCGGCCACCGCCGCGACCATCGGCCGCATCACCATTCCCGAGCTGAAAAAGCGCGGCTACGACGAACGCATGGCGATCGGCTCGCTGGCCGGCGCCGGCACCTTGGGCCTGTTGATCCCGCCGTCGATCATGATGATCGTCTATGGTGTCGCCGCCGACGTCTCGGTGGCGCGCCTGTTCGTCGCCGGCGTGATTCCGGGCATTGTGCTGATGCTGATGTTCTCCGGCTATATCGCGGCGTGGGCGCTGCTCAATCCCGCGCGCACGCCGCCGCGCGAAGCGCTGACCACGCTGGCGGAAAAGATCTGGGCCGCGCGCCTGCTGATTCCCACCACCCTCCTGATCATCACGGTGATCGGCTCGATCTATGCCGGGATCGCGACCCCGACCGAATCGGCGGTGCTGGGTGTGGTGGGGTCGCTGCTGATCTCGCTGGCCGGCGGGTCATTGACCAAAGAGGCCTTCACCAGCAGCGTGATGGGCGCGATGCGCACCTCCTGCATGATCGCCTTCATCCTGACCGGCGCCTCGTTCCTCACCGTGGCGATGGGCTTCACCGGCATCCCGCGCGCGATGGCAGCATGGATAGGCACCCAGGGCTTCGCACCATGGCAACTGATCGCCGTGCTGACGATCCTGTTCATCATTCTCGGCATGTTCCTGGACGGCATCTCGATGATCGTGCTGACCGCCTCGGTGATACTGCCTTCAGTCAAGGCAGCCGGCATCGACCTCCTGTGGTTCGGCATCTACATCGTGCTGGTGGTCGAGATGGCGCAGGTGACGCCGCCGGTGGGCTTCAACCTGTTCGTGCTTCAGGGGCTGACCGGCAAGGACATGTTCTATGTCGCGCGGGCGACGCTGCCGTTCTTCTTCCTGATGGTGCTGGCCGTGGTCCTGATCTGGGTGTTTCCGGAGATCGTCACCTACCTGCCCAGCAAGATGTTCAAGCTGGGGTAGGACGCCGAGCAGAACGGCGGGTCTGCCGCTCTGTCGGCTTGCATGCCTGCCGAGCGGATTACCACCGCGCAACAGTTGCCGCCCGGCAGTCTGTTGCGCCGCACCGATCCGGTGGCCCCTACCTGCCCGCCGAGTTTCAGCGCCAGCGTGCGACGCCCAACAGGCGCAATGGCCATCGAGGTGCAGGTCGCTCTCGCCGGGCCGCGCTGGCAACTGACCGGCGCGCTCCGGCGCGTCCTCCGGCTCCAGGGTTGGGGCGAGCTCGCGCGTCAGCCATGTCCCCGCGGGATCTCACAAATGCGCAGGGGTGAGCGCCACGCCCGCGGCGACCGCCGCGGCGGCGATGCGGATGCCGGCGTTGATGCCGACCCCGCCCGCTGCCTGCGTGCCGGCGCCGGCGAAGGATTTCTTCCAGTTCGCGCTGTCCGCCGCCGTACCCTTGCCCGCGCTGAAGCTGAAGCGCTGCAGCGAGGCCGCCAGGTCCACCACCGGCAAACCGCCCGATGCGGGCGTGGCCAATGACAGCGGCAGGGTCGGCGCCGCGTCGGCCGCGGACGATGCCGACGCCGCCGCCAGCGACATCTCGATTGATTGCGCGTTGATCACGGCGGCCGCATCGGCCTGTGCTGCGATGCTCACCGGTGTCGCGATGGTCTCCGGCGCTGAGATACTCACCGGCGCTGCGATACTCACCGGTGCCGCGATGCTCACCGATGCCGCGATGCTCGCCGGTGCAGCGATGCTCACCGGCGCCACGACGTCCACCGGCGCCGGCGCCGCGTCGCCGCCGGCCGATAGCGTGACGGTGTTCGCCGTCGACGCCTCGCTTGCGTAGACCACCGGCGAGATCAGCGACTCGTAGGAGATGCCGCCGGCGCCCTGCGCGACATCGGACACCCGCACCCCGCGTTCGATCTGCGGCAGCGACTTCACCTTGAATTCGTCGGACTCCGAGAATCCGGTGACCACCGCGCCGCGTGCGCCGCCGCCTGCCAGGTAGCCGGTCCACGCCGCCAGCCCGTCGCTGTCGGCGGCGCGTCCGAGTACATTCTGGTACAGCTGGTTGACGAACTGCGCATCGTCGAGCGCGCCGTAGCGCCCCTGGAATTCGCCGCTGCCCACAAAGCTGGCCGCCACCTGCGCCAGGCTGGCGCCGCCGCGCAGCGCGCCGATCCAGGTGCCGAGGCCGGCCACGTCCGGGGCCCGGTCCAGGGTCGCCCAGTATAGCCGCGCCACGCTGGCTGCGGTCGCGCCGATTTCCCACAGCCCGGCATCGACTTCGGCCGCCCGCCGCGCCACGTGTTCGCCCGATTCGGAGAAGCCGGTCACCACCTGCCCGCGGCCGCCACCCGAGGCCAGGTAGCCGGTCCAGATCGCCAGGCCGTCGGCGTCGGCAGCGCGGCCCAGCACGTTCAGGTAGAGCTGCGACACGAAGGCGCTGTTGCTCAGGGACCCGTAGGTGCCCTGGAATTCGCCCGATGCGATGAACGATTCGGCCACCGTGGCGAGGCTGGTGCCGGCGTCGAGTTGTGCGCGCCAGCTCTCCACGCCGATGGCGTCGCCCTGGCGGTTCAGGGTGGCCCAGTACAGGCGTGCGATCTGTGCGCTGTGCGAGCCCGGATCGAAATTGAGGATGCCGTCGATGAAGGCCAGCCGTTCCACCCCGGTATAGGTGTCGTTGCCGTCGACGCCGGCACTGCTGCCCGCGGTCAGCGGGTTGCCGGCGATGTTGTATTGGCGCAGCGCGCCGCCGAGCCGCGCCAGGTCGTTGCCGGCGCCGCCGTCGATGTTGTCGTCGCCGCTGCCGCCGACCAGGGTGTCGTCGGCGTCGCCGCCGCCCAGCCTGTCGTTGCCGCCCAGGCCGCTCAGGGTGTCGATCAGGCCGCTGCCGGCCAGGTTGTCGTTGCCGTCGCCGCCTGCGATGCTGTTGGTGGCGACGATGCCGCCGGCGGTCTGCGCCGCCATCCGGTCGCGGAATTCGCCCGAGTCGGAGAACCCCAGGGTGACTTCGGCGCGACTGCTGCCGCCATCGAGCGCGCCGACCCAGGCGGCGAGTCCGCCGCTGTCGGCGGGCCGGCCGAGTACGTTGAGGTACAGGCGGTTGACGAAGCCGCTGTTGTCGAGGTTGCCGTAGCTGCCCTGGAATTCGCCGCTGCCGACAAACGCACCGGCGACCGTCCGCAGTTCGGCGCCATTGCGCACCGCGTCGGCCCAGCCGGCCAGCCCGGCCTGGTCCGGCGCCCGCCCCAGGGTCGCCCAGTACAGGCGCGCGACGCTGGCGGCGCCAGCGTCGGCCACCCAGACCCTGGCCGCGCCGGCGTCGCTGTAGATCCAGCTGCCGTCGGCGAAGCTGAGTTGCTCGACCTGGGTGAGGGTGTCGCTGCCGTCGACGCCGGCGACCTGCGCGGCGCTGCCCGGGTCGTTCAGCGCCGGGTTGCCGCTGATCGTGTACTGGCGCGCAAAGCCGCGATACAGCGCGCGGTCGCTGCCGGGGCCGCCGTCGAGGTTGTCGTCGCCGGCGCCGCCGTTGATGGTGTCGTCGCCGGTGCCGCCGTCGATGGTGTCGTTGCCGGCGCGACC
>JANPGJ010000459.1:0-15610 GCA_031423955.1 Burkholderiales bacterium | reverse complement strand
CTTCCTTTGCACAACTTACGCCACGCCACGTCAGGTCCGCGGCGCCGGTGTTCGAGCCATCGGCATTGAGCGCTTTTCCCTTGCTCGACCGTTACGACACCGGCCCGGATACGCCGAACCGTTAGCTGGCCTCCTGCAAATTGCGGATGGTTTGAATTTATATTTTGCGCTATTCTTGCCCGGTCTTTTCAGCCACAACTACCAACGTCAAGGAGGTCGCACCATGGCACACAAACACGCAGGCGGATGCGCGCATCACCAAACCTATTCCGATAGTGAGCCGATCGACAACCACACCTGCCATTGCTCGGTGTGCAAGAGTGTCACCGGCCAACCCACCACCCACGTGGTGTTTTTCAAGCACAACGACCTCGCCGTCGCCGGTGCCGGCAGCCTGAAGCGCATGCCTTTCAACGCCAAGAACCCGGGTGGCCCGCTGGAACTGTGCGTGTGCGAAACCTGCGGTACCCCGATCATGCTCGACGACAAGCAGAAGCGCATTCGCGTGGTGGTGCCGAACCTGATGGGGTATGACGCGACGAACCTGCCTGCGACATACCATGCGTTTTATGACCCCGCCACCGGTGTCCCGCGGCCAAACGACGGGCGCCCGGTGTATGAGGGCCTGCGTCCTGAATTTGTGTGGCCGCAAGGTTCCTGACCGCGTCTACGAAGCCGGAGCGATCGCGGCCGGGCACTTCCCTCGGTTTTCCTGGTGACGCCGGCATCGCGCGCAGTGCCACGCCCGCACGCGGCGTGTCGGTTCAGACGTCGCCGCTCGCGCCCGCAAAGGTCGATGGGCGTACTTCCGGCACCGTGACGGCGCGTCGGTCGAGCCAGTACTGGTAGGGCGGCGGCAGCATGTTGAAATGCGGGTCGAGGCCAAGCTTCTGGGCGGCGTCCATCGCCCAGTTCGGGTTGTAGAGCATTTCGCGCGCCAATGCCACCAGGTCGGCGCGACCCTCCTGCAGGATGCGCTCGGCCTGTGCGGCGTGCACGATCAGGCCGACCGCCATGGTCATGATGTTGGCCTGCTTGCGGATCTGCTCGGCGTAGGGCACCTGGTAGCCGTAGGCCGGCCTGGCGGCGCCGGCCGGAGCGCGCGCGAGGATGCCGCCGGAACTGCAGTCGATCACGTCGACCCCCATCGGCTTGACGCGCTCGGCCAGAACCACGCTTTGCGCCGGGCCCCAGCCGGCATCGTCCTCGGCCGACACGCGCAGGAACAGCGGCTTGTGCGCCGGCCAGTTGGCGCGCACCGCCTCCACCACTTCGCAGGCGAAGCGCATGCGATTCACACTTGAGCCGCCGTACTGGTCGCTGCGCTGATTGGCCTGCGGCGAAAGAAACTGGTGCAGCAGGTAGCCGTGCGCGGCGTGGATTTCCAACAGATCGAAACCGGCCGTGTGCGCCCGTGCAGCGGCCTTGCCCCAGGCCTCGACAACGGCGGCAATCTCGCTTGGCGACAAGGCGTGCGGTACGGGCGAGCTCTCGTCGGCCGCGAGGGCGCTTGGGCCCACCAGCTGCCAGGCCTCCCAGTCGTCGACCGCGGCGCCGGCCGCGCTGTCGCGCAACAACGGCTTGCCGCCTTCCCACGGCCGCTGCATGCGCGACTTGCGGCCCGAGTGTCCGAGCTGGATGCCTGCCGCTGCGCCGCAGTGATGAATCAGGTCGACGATGCGTGTGAGCCCCGGGACGAAAGCATCGTCCCACAGTCCAAGGTCGCCGACGGTGCCGCAGCCGCGCCGCTCGACCTTGGTCGATTCGACAATCACCAGGCCGGCACCGCCGGCGGCATAGCGGCCGGCATTCATGATGTGCCAGTCGTTGGCAAATCCCTTTTGCGCCGAGTACTGGTGCATCGGCGCCACCACCACGCGGTTCTTGAGGGTGAGGTCGCGGATGGCGAGCGGGGTAAAGAGCAGTGGCAGGGTCATGTGTACGAAGGATCGTGGTTGAAGGGCGTAAGCATGTCAAAGCCGGTGACAGGCGGTATCAGGCGGCCGGTTGGCGGCGCTCAGACCGCGGCGATCACCTGCATTTCCACCAGCATGCCGGGCTCGCTCAGGTGATTCACCTCGACCATGGTTGAAGTCGGCAGGTGATCGCGCGCGAACTCTTCGCGCGCCGCGACGATCTGCTTGAACTCGCGCATGTCGGTGGTGTAGACCGTGGTCCACACCACGTCGGCCATGGTGGCGCCGGCGGCGGCCAGGCTTTTTTCGATATTGCGCAGGCATTGCCGGGTCTGCTCCAGCATGCTGCCGCCGCCGACCTGCTTGCCGTCGTCGTCACGGGCCAACTGGCCGGAGATGAAGATCATGCTTTTGGGCTGGTCGACCCGCACATAGTGGTTGTAGACGGTGGCACGCATGTGTTTCATGCCGGGTGGATTGCCGCGGGTGACGGGCATCGGGATTTCCTTTCGTGGTGGGCCAATGACAGGCAGGGAGTGCCGGATGAAAAATCAGTCAGAGGAAATGCCGGCCTCGCGGATCACCGCGGTCCATTTGCGCTGCTCCGCTTGCATCGCGGCCAGCGCCTGCGCCGGCGTGTTGCCGATCGGCTCATAGCCGAGCGCTTCAAGCTTTTCGCGGGAATCGGGCGCGGCCAGGATCTTGCCGATCTCGCCGGCGATGCGCTCGACGATCGCCGCCGGCGTGCCGGCCGGGAACAGCAAGCCCTGCCAGTTCATCACCTCGTAGTCGGGCAAGCCGAGTGCTTCGGCGGCGGTCGGCAGGTCGGGCATCGCGTTCGAGCGTTTCTTCCCGGTGACCGCCAGGCCGCGCACCTTGCCGGCGCGGATTTGCGGCATCGCGCCCTGGATGCCGGAAATCATTGCCGGCACCCGGCCGGCGACCACGTCGGCGAATGCCGGCGGGCCGCCCTTGTACGGCACATGGGCCAGCTGCACGCCGGCCATCTTGACCAGCAGTTCACCGCCCAGGTGCTGCATGCCGCCGATCCCGGAGGATGCGTAATCGATCTTGCCGGGCTGCGCGCGGGCCCGCTCGACGAGTTCCTTCATGCTCTTCGCCTCGAAGCCGTTGCTCACCAGCCAGACGTTGGGCGACTGCGCGAGCTGCGTCACCGGCGTGAAATCGCGCACGCCATCGAACGGCGCCCGCTTGCTGACCAGCGGTGCGGTGATGGTGTCGATGGCCGACAGCAGCAGGGTGTAGCCATCGGGCGCTGCCTGCTTGACCAGTTCGGCGCCGAGCATGCCGGCGGCGCCAGGCTTGTTGTCGACGATCACCTGCTGGCCCAGGCTGTCGCCCAGCTTCTGCGCGATGAACCGTCCGAGGGTGTCCGAGCCGCCGCCCGGCGCTTGCGGAATGACCAGCCGGATGGGTTTGTTCGGATAAGCCTGCGCCTGGGCCAACGGCGTGCACCACAGCAACCATGTGGCAAGGCAGAGACGGAAAAAGTGTTGGCGATTCATGCGCGCTCCCTCGAAGGCGGTACATTCCTGCCGACGCTCACGCCGGCAGGTGATCAGCATCATACTGACTGCCAGACGCAAGCCAGATTCATGCCGTGCGGGATGATCGACCGTGGTTCCCCGGTGTGCAGCCAATTAGTGCATTATCCGGCCCGCGACCTTCAACAACGGAGACATCCACAATGCGAAAAATCAGTGCTTTCCTGGGTTTGCTTATGCTGTGTGGCGCGGCGCTGGCGCAGCAGGCGTATCCGAATCGCCCCTTACGCATGGTCATTCCATGGCCACCGGGACAGGCCACCGACCTGGTCGGCCGCGTGGTCGCGCAAAAGCTGTCCGAAGTGCTGGGCCAGCCGGTGGTGGCGGAAAACCGCGCCGGCGCCGGCGGCATGACCGGCACCGATTTTGCGGCCAAGGCGCCGGCCGACGGCTAAATCCTGTTGATGGGCTCCAGCGGGCCGGTCACCATCAACCCGCTGTTGCAGAAGACGCCGTTCGACCCGGAAAAAGACCTGATACCGGTTGCGCGCGGCGGCCTCTCGCCATACATCCTGGTGACCGCGCCGTCGTTTCCGGCCACCAACGCGAAGGAGTTTGTCGCCCTGGTCAAGGCCAATCCAGGCAAGTACAGCTTCGCGTCATCGGGTACCGGCGCCACCGCGCACATCGTGGCCGAGGCCTTCAACATTCGCGCCGGCCTGACGGTCACCCATGTGCCCTACAAGGGCAGTGCACCGGCCCTGACCGATGTGGCCGGCGGCCAGGTCGCCTATGCGCTGGAGACGGTTGCCGGCACCATGCCGCTGGTGCGCGCCGGTCGCCTGCGCGCTTACGGCATCAGCATCGCCAAGTCAACGCCGCTGGCGCCCGGGATCGAGCCGCTGGCCGATACAGTCAACCTGCCGGGCTACGACATGGGCGCCTGGATCGGTTTGATGGTAGCTACCGGCACACCCAAGGCGGCGGTCGATCGGCTGTCGGCGGCGATGAACGTGGTGATGCAATCGGCCGATGTGCGCGAGCGCCTGACCAGTGTCGGGTTGGTGGTCGATTACGCGGGGGCCGACGAATTCGCGGTTTACCTGAAGGAGCAGAAGGCGCGCTTCGCCGACATCATCAAGCGGGTGGGCATCAAGATTGATTGAGAGGGCGCTGGCGAGCAGTTCTCGCGGAGCGGTCGATTGATGACGGGTCGGTTTGACTCAGATTGTGCGCGAGGCTGCGATGGCGATCAGTGAATTTGCAGAGCAGCGGTATTTGATCTCGGCGCGCGATTTGAGCGATCGCCTGGGTGAGGTCACCCTGCTCGACCTGCGCCCGGCCGAGGACTTCGCGCTCGGTCGCATCGGCGGTGCGCGGCACCTCGATCTCTACGGCATCAGCCTGAACGATTCGGCCGAAGCGCCGCTGAACGCCTTCCTCGCGATCTTCCCGACCCTGTTCGGCGCGCGCGGTGTCGCGCGTGACAAGCCGGTGGTGGTCTACGACCATGAATCCGGCGAGCGTGCCTCGCGCGCGATGTGGCTCCTGGCCGTGCTCGGGCATCCTGATGCGCGCATGCTCGATGGCGGCAGCGCCGCATGGCAGGCGAGCGGTCAGCCGTTGGTGCGTGTGGAGCAGGCGCCGCCGCATCCCGATCCGGCGCTGATGCCGCCGACGCCGCCGCCGTTCAAGGCGGTGTTCGATCTCAGCGTGCTGGCAACGCGCTTCGATGTGCATCAGGCGATCGACGACGCCAGTGCCGTGATCGTCGATGTCAGGCGCGAGTCGGAATATCGCGGCGTCGAGAAGCGGGCGCGGCGCAGCGGGACGATTCCGGGCGCGGTGCATGTGTTCTGGCGCGAGCATCTCGACGCCCGCGGCATGTTCAAGCCGCCGCAGCAGATTCGGGACCTGTACGAATCCCGGGGCGTGCTGCCGGACAAGACCATCATTCCGGTGTGCCACGGCGGTTACCGATCCGCCTCCACCTTTCTGGCACTCAAGTCGCTGGGCTACCCGCGCGTGCGCAACTATGTGTCGTCGTGGGGCGAGTGGGGCAACCGCGATGATTCGAAAGTAGTGATTCCCGGGTGAGTTGACAGGGGCGGCGCCATGCCGCAAGTGCAAGCGCGCACCCGGACAGTGCAAGGCTGTCCTCCCCACATATGGGGATGCGCAATCGTTCCCAGTCGCCATACTCGAGGCTGGCGATTCTTGTCAAAACGGTTGACGCGAATTGATTTGTCCATCACCGCGCCGGGGTGTCTGCGCCACGGAAGTCGCGCCGGAAAGCGTGACCTTATCTCGCGCGGCGCGCAAGCTTCGGATGGTCGGGGAGTAAATGATGATGATGAACAACAGACTACTGGCCGCATTGGCGAAGGCAATGTGTGCGTATGCCGTGTTGACGGGCAGTCCTGCCTTCGGGCAGGCTTATACCGCCCATGACATCGGGTTTTTCGGCGGCGTTGCATTCGACACCACCGTGACCCACCAGACGAGCATGAACGGTTCGGGCCAGATCCTCGCCAATGTTTTCCGCGGAAACCAGATTCACTACGTTCTGACCGGCACGAACGGTACCGGAGCGACCGAATTGGGATTGTTCTGGAATGGGACCTCCCTCGGCAGCTTTGTCGACGCGCGTGGCGTCAATGACCTGGGCCAAGTGGCAGGTACCGTGCGAACCGTAAGCGCCGGATTCGGTGCTGTAGTGCGATCGGAGGCGTTCATTACCGGGCCGGGCGGGGCTGGCAAAACGCCGATCCTGCCGGTCGGATCAGCGTTGACGCTGGACGGTCAAAGCTTCACGGTTGCATCGTCAACCGCGCATGGCGTCAATGCCCGCGGCCAGGTGATCGGTACCGTCATATTCGACGGCGGCGGAGTGAGAAGTTTCGTGACTGGTCCGAATGGAGCCGGCGCCATGCTTGTACCGGGCGCGGTCATCGATTCGAACGGCCAACAGACGCCGGCAAGCCTTTCTCCCGAGTTCATCAATGATGCCGGGCAGATGGTGGGTTCCTTTAGCAGCGCCGGCGGCAACGGCACCTACATCACCGATCCCGGCGGTACAGGATTTCACGTTCTTGATGCGCCTGCCAATATCGGGGCCATCAACGCGAGTGGTCGGCTACTTGGGCTTTCGCAAGGGCAATGGGTGATCACGGGCGCAAATGGGATCGGAACCTCGATCATCGCCAGCCAACGGTCGACGTCCGGGAGCGATTCGCTATTTTCGGAATTCCTTGGCATCAACAACGCCGGCCAGGTGGTCGGGAAACTTGGCAGAAATGCGGTCGCATCCGGCGCGGATGGCTTGGGCCTTACCGACCTCAATACACAGGTTCAGTTGCCGGGTGGAGACTGGCTCGGTATTGCGTTCTCGATCAATGACGCCGGACAGATCCTCGCGCAAAGCGCACTTCAATCCCGCCTTTACCTTCTCACGCCGGTTCCCGAGTCTGGATCCTTGTCCCTGCTGATGTTCGGGCCGGCGCTGGTGCTGTCGACCACAAGCGGCAAGCGCATGCAGGGTGATTACGGGGCATGACTACCGGCAGGACATGGCTGCGGCCGGTTTCGGCTGGCCATGCCCGCCCGGTCAATCGGAGTCCGGTGCCGAATCGGCTGACCGCCCGTTTTGCGATCGCCGGATTCGGCCCGCATCGTGGTCGCCGAATCGCGCGGTTCCAATCGGCGAGCACGCAGGCAACGGCGGCAATGGCGGCAAGGGCGGCCGTGGTCGCGGCCGCGCCTTGACATGCGTGACTGATCCGCGATTGGCCGCGCCTCAATCCGCGATCGATTGATAGACCAACTGGCGAAACAGGTTGCGGTGATACAGGCGCAGCGTACCGGCCGATTGCACCATCAGGACCGCGACCAGTTGCTCTTTCGGATCGACCCAGAAACTGGTGCCGGCATAACCACCCCAGTCGAAGTCGCCGGCCGAGCCGGCGATCGGCGCCAGGCCATCGGCGGGGCGCACCGCGAAGCCCAGGCCGAAGGTGTAGGGGCGCGAGCCGAGCACGCCGCCGCCGGGTGTCGCGGCAGTCGTGATCTTGCCGAGGTGGTCCGAGGTCATCAGCTGCACGCTGGTGCGGCTCAGGATGCGTTTGCCGCCAAGCGTGCCGCCGTTGGCCATCATCTGCGCGAAGCGCAAATAGTCGCCGGCGGTCGAGATCAGGCCGGCGCCGCCGGAGTCGTTGCCCGGCTGTTTCGATGCATCGATCAGGCGGATCGGCGCGCCGGAAACCGCGTCCTTTTCAAACGGCTCGGCCAGGCGTGGCAGCTTGCCGGGCGGCACAAAGAAGGCGGTGTCGTTCATGCCGAGAGGCTGGAAAATACGCTCGGCCATGAAGTCGCCGAGTCGTTTTTTCGACGCTGATTCGACCACCCGGCCCAGCACGTCGGAGGCCAGGCTGTATTCCCAGGTGGTGCCGGGCTGATGGATCAGCGGCACTTTCGCCAGCCGCTCGACGAACTCGGCCGGGGTCAGGTCGCGGATGTCGAAGTCGATGACATTCGGCTTGTAGATGCCGGCCTTGGTCAAGGCATCCTTGACGGCGGCGTTGGCGGTCAGTTCGCCATAAGGCAGGCCTGCGGTGTGGCGCAGCAGGTCCTGCACGGTCATCGGGCGCGCCGCCGCGACCTCGCCGGCGGCGGTGGCGACTTTCATCTCGGCAAACGGCGGCAGCCACTTGGCCACCGGGTCGCTCAACTGCAGCACGCCGTCTTCCATCAGGATGATCGCCGCCACCGAGACGATCGGCTTGGTCATCGAGTAGATGCGAAACAGTGTGTCGGCACGGGTGGCATCGGCGGCTTTCGGGTCACGCAGGCCGACCGCTTGCGAATACACCAGCTTGCCCTTGCGCGAGATCATCATCACCGCGCCGGGCAGGCGTTTTTCGTCCACTTCCTTCCTGAATGCCGCTGTCAGGCGTTCAAGACGCTGCGCCGAGACCCCGGCGGACTGTGGTGATGCGCTGATGATCGGTGTTGCGGCGCGTTGCGCATGTGCCGGCGTCAGCGCCATGGTCGCCGATAGCGCCAGGGCGCTGATCACGGAAAAGTGGCCGCGTGAGACCAATGTGTTTCTTCCGCTCATGAGTCGTCTCCTCCAGAGAGTTTGAGTTGTGTTGATGATGCAGGGCGCTATTCTTGTTTGATTTCAAGCAAGGCGCAAGTGCGGATCGCATTGCAGTCGTTCACTGATGGTTGTCGGCACTTTCAAGCTCCGCGGCGCCCATCCAATAGCAAAGCAGGGGCGCCGGGATGCGCATGATCCGGATTGCGGTCGCGCCGGTTTTCGGCAGGTCTGTCATCACCCCGAAGTCGTCGAGCGATTTGGTGACCACATAGGCGCGTGCGATCCGCTTCAGCTCGCACAGTTCGATCAGGCCCTTGAGTTCGCGGGCACCGGTGTGCTGCGCGCGGTACTTCACTTCGAATGGAATGATCTCGCCGCCGGTCTCGGCGAGCAGATCGACCTCGCGATCCTGCTTGCCGCGCCAATAGGTGAAGCGCACGCTCTGCGCGTAATAGCGGGCGAACAGGTGCTTGAACACCGCGGTCTCGGTGGCCACACCCAGCGCGGCCGGATCATCGAGCAGCGATTTTCCCTTCAGCATGACCGCCGGCGCGATCGCCGCGTCGGCCAGATAGATCTTGAAGCGGGCGCGCAGGACTTCCTTGCCGTAACCGAAAGGCGGCAGGCGGTAAATGAGGTGCGTGGCTTCGAGCAACTCGATGAAATGTTGCGCCGTGGGGCGCTTGACTTCAAGATTCGTGCACAGGGCGACCATGTCGAGCAGGCCGCCGTCGTGCATGCACAGGTACAGAAACGTGTGTTCGAGGTCGAGTACGCGGCGTACGCCGAACAGCGCCGTCATATCGCGCTTGAGAACCTTGTCGATGATGTCTTCGCGCAGCAATCGCTGCGCCTGGGTGATGCTTTCGACCTGCGCGGTTTGCGGAAATCCGCCGCGCACCAGGTACTCGTGGAAATGGCCCGCATAGAGTGCGGCGGCCTCGGTCGCACGATAGAAATCCGGTCGTTTCCAGTCGAACAAATCGCGCAGCGACTTGAGCCTTGGCAGCGCCGGCAATGCAAGCGACTTGATCTGCAGGTATTCGTAGAACGACAAGGTGGTCAGGCGAATGGTGTGCCAGCGGCCCACGCCGGACTCCTGGTCGGATTGCATCAGCGGCATCGCCGAGCCGGTAAAGGCGATTCGCCGCTGCTTCTGAAAGTCGACCTGGTGCTTGATCCAGGTACCCCAGTCGCGGATGAACTGGGCTTCGTCGATCAACAAATATTCTTCACCTTCGACTTTCGGCTCCCGTTCGCGCCACGCCTCGAGCACCGCGCCAATGCCCGCCAGTTTGAGAATCGGATGGTCGAAGGTCGCATAGAGGATATTGGCCGCAGGTATACCGGCGCGCAACAGTTCGTCTGCTGCCTGCAACATCAGGGTTGTCTTGCCGATCTGGCGCGCACCGGAAAGCAGCACCGCGCGCGCAGCGGGTGGATTGGTCAACCACAAATGAAGTTCGCGGAAAGCGGCGCGGCGCCAATTCGGCAGATCGGCGATTGGCTCGCCGCGCCACCACGGATTGAACTGTGACAGCACAGCCACAAGTTCTTCAGGGGACACTCGCATGTCAATATTTTACACTAAAACGATATATTTATTAAAGTATAGTTTAACTAAACAAACTATATAGACAGGAATTTTTCTTTCTGCGCCGATTGACGTGGTTGCGCAACCTCCATCAACAAACCGTTTGGATTTGCGGCATCCGTTCGCGGCATGGCAGGCATATCGAAACCTTGCTGGTATGCGTTGCCCGCTCCACGCGCAATCAGTGCAGGTTGGGGGAGCGGTGCGGATCGGGTTGACCTTCGTCACTCCCGATGACGCCCGTATCGATGATTAGAATGGCCGGCGGCGCGGCGCGCGCATGAGCCAGTCACAATCGTTCGGCGACAATGGTGTGCTTGAGCCTGGCCTGGCCGATGCGATTGATGCTGCCGCATCGGCAGCCGGGGCGGCGGGCAGCAAGCTGGTTCGGCGGTCGGCCGATTGTCAACCAACTCCCTTACTCTTTCCCAAAGGCATGTCAATGCTGAATATTCTGCGTCGACCGGTTCGGACTTTGCTGGCCTGCATGTTGTTGGCGGCGGCGGGCCAAGTCGCCGCCCAGGCGGCGTATCCGGCGCGCTCGGTGCGCTTCATCGTGCCCTATCCGCCGGGCTCGGGCACCGATATCGTCGCCCGCATGCTCGGCCAGAAACTGGCCGAAAGCTGGGGGCAACAGGTACTGGTCGACAACCGCCCGGGCGCCGGGGCGATCATCGGGGTCGATGCGATCGCCAAGGCGGCCCCCGACGGCTACACCATCGGCATCGCCGACAACGGGCCGCTGGCGATCAACCCGGCGCTGTACCCGAAGCTGCCGTACAACCCGCTGCGCGACTTCGCGCCGGTCACACTCGTCGCCAACCTGCCGTTCATCCTGGTGGTTCATCCGTCCGTGGCGGCGAACAGCGTCGCCGAACTGGTGGCGCTGGCCAAGGCGCGGCCCGGGCAGATCAACTATGCGTCGGTCGGCAACGGCAGTGCGGTGCACCTGGCGACCGAGCTCTTGAAGACTCGTGCCGGGATCGACCTCGTGCACGTGCCCTACAAGGGCAGTGCCCCGGCCCTGAACGGTGTGCTCAGCGGCGAGGCGCAAGTGATGTTCGTCAACCTGCTGTCGTCACTGCAACTGGTGAAAGCCGGCAAGCTGCGCGCGCTGGCCACCGGCACGCCAAAGCGTTTGCTCGCCATGCCCGACCTGCCGACCGTCGCCGAAGCCGGGGTGGCGGGCTATGAATACCTGGCCTGGTTCGGCGTGGTCGCACCGGCCGCTACGCCACGCCCGGTCATCGAGCGGCTCAACGCCGACCTGCGCCGCGTGATCGCCTTGCCGGAGATTCGCGATCGCATGATCAATCAGGGCGGGATGGAGCCGGTCGGCGGCAGTGCCGAAAGTTTCGCGGCGCTGATTCCGGCGGAAATCGAACACTGGGGCAAGCTGGTGCGCGAGACCGGCGCCCGCGTCGACTAGAGGAAAAGACATGAGCACCGACAACATCGCTGCGACCGCCATCCTGGCACGCTACGGCGCCGCCAGCCGCTTTGACAACCTGCCTGCCAACGTGGTGCACGAGGCCCGGCGCGCGCTGCTCAACTGGGCCGGCTGCGCGATCGGGGCGAGCGCGCATCCGACCGTCGAGATCGCGTGGAACGCGCTGCGCCCGTATGCCGGTGCCGCGCAGGCGACGCTGCTCGGGCGGCGTGAACGCACCGACATCTTGCATGCGGCACTGGTCAACGGCATCAGTTCGCATGTGCTCGATTTCGACGACACCCATCCCGATACGCTGGTGCATCCGAGCGGGCCGGTGGCGTCCGCTGTGTTGGCGCTGGCCGAACAGCGCGGCGCCTCGGGGCGCGATCTCATCAATGCCTTTGTCGTCGGGGTCGAGGTCGAATGCCGCGTCGCGCGTGCGGTGCTGCCCGCGCACTACGACATCGGCTGGCACATCACCGGCACCGCCGGTGTGTTCGGCGCCGCGGCCGCGAGCGCGCGCCTGCTCGGCCTGGACGACGAACACACCGCCTGGGCGCTCGGCCTGGCAGCCACCCAGGCGGCGGGCATTCGTGAAATGTTCGGCAGCATGGCCAAGAGCCTGCACCCCGGGCGCGCCGCGCAAAATGGCCTGGCGGCCGCGCTGATGGCGGAGGCCGGCTTCACCAGTTCGGCCGGCGCGATCGAGGGCAAGCGCGGTTTCGCCCATGTGCTGTCGACCACCGTCGACATCGGCAAGTGTGTCGATGGCCTTGGCGCGCGCTATGACCTGCTGGGCAATACCTACAAGCCCTACGCCTGCGGACTGGTGATCCACCCGGCGATCGACGGCTGCATCCGCATGCGCAATGAGCGCGGCGTGCGGGCGGCGGATGTCGAACGCATCGATCTGCGGGTTCATCCGATGACCCTGGAGTTGACCGGCAAGAAAACCCCGGCCACCGGGCTGGAAGGCAAGTTCAGCGTGTTCCATTCGGCGGCGGTGGCACTGATCGACGGCGCCGGCGGCGAAGCGCAGTATGCCGATGCCCGCGTCAATGCGGCCGACGTGGTGGCGCTGCGCGCCAGGGTGCATGCAGAAGCCGATGCGAGCATCGCGATGGATGGCGTTCACATCACCATCACGCTTGCCGACGGCTCGCGGCAGGAACTGCGGATCGCACACTGCACAGGCAGCCGCGAGCAAGCGATGACCGATGCGCAACTCGACGACAAGTTCCGTGCGCAGTGCGAATCTGTACTGGGCAACAAGCGGAGTGAGGCGGCGCTGGCGCTGCTGCGCCGCTTTGATGAACTCGAGCATGCCAGCGAGTGCGCAATGGCATGCGCCATCGATGGAGTGGCCTGATGGACAAGCCCTTGCTGCAGCGGAAACCGCATCGCGAATTCTTTCGCATCGTGGAGGGCGCCATGCGAACCGGCGGCGCGGCCTGGGTTCCGGTGCCGGGCCATGTCGGCTGGATCGACGAGCAGATTCTTGCCGACAACCTCGATGCGGCTACCCGCACCGGCTCGCGCACCCGCCTGGCGCGCTGGCAGCCGGGAGCAACCATCGCAGCGCCGGTGATCCACGACTTCAATGAAGAGGTGTTCATCGTTTCCGGCGATCTGGTGGTTGGTTGCGACGCCAAAGGGCAGGGCGGCGAACGCTTCGATGCCTACACCTTCGCATGCCGCCCGCCGCAGGTGTGGCACGGCCCGTTCACCAGTATCGGCGGCTGCGTGATGCTGGAATTTCAGTACTACGATTGAAGCTGTTTGGCGCGCGGGCGGCCAAGCGATCCGCGTGCTGCCTGACCAAGGTCACGGTTCGCAGACCTTGCCGCCAGGTCAAACCTCCGCCGCTCGCTGCCGTTTGCGGCGCTTGGCGCCGATGGCCGCTGGCCGGCGGTTCAAGGCGGCTGCCTGAGATGCTTCACCAGTTGCCGCGGCCCGACCTCGGCGCCGTACACATTGCCCTTGGCATCCACCGCCACGCCCTCGGCCGCGCTGGTGCCCTTCATCTCCAGCGGATCCGGAATGCGGAACAGCACCTTGCCGTCGGCGAAGGTGCCGATGCGGATGCCGCGCTGCCAGCCGGGGTGCGGTGCGACGCCGTTGGATTCGGAATCGGCGACGTAGATCAGGCCGTCGCGGATCGCGATGCCGCTGGGCCGGCTGAACTGCTTCCATTCGCTGATGAAGGCGCCGTCGGCATCGAGGATCTGGATACGCATGTTGCCGCGGTCGGCAACGATGAGGCGGCCCTGCGGATCGATGACGAGGTCGTGCGGCAGGCGGAACTCGCCGGGACCTGATCCGAGCTTGCCGAGGGACTTGATGAAGCGGCCATCGCTGGTGAATCTGGAAATGCGCGACACGGTGTCGGGCGGCGCGTTGGGTGCCTGGCCGGCATGCCCTTCGGCAATGAAGATATCGCCGTTGGCGGCAACCGCGACGGCGTTTGGCTGGGTCAATGCCTCGGGCGGATTGCCGGAAACACCGGCGCGCCCGATGGTGAGCAGCACCCGGCCTTCGGGGCTGAACTTGACCACCGTGTGACCCTTGCCGGCTTCGGCAGGGTATGCCTTGCGTTCACGCTCGTTGACGCCGCGGCCGTCGACCACCCACACGTTGCCGGCGCGGTCGATATGGATCTTGTGCGGGAAGATGAACATCCCGGCACCGAAGGCTTTTTGCAGGTTGCCGGCGGCATCGAATTTCATCACCGGCGCCACCGTGGAGCCGGCGCAACTGTCGTACAGGAACGCCGAGGCGCCAGGCGGAATGTCCGGGTTGGCACCGCAGCGGCTGACCACCCACACCGATTCGCCATCGTTGTCGATCGCCACGCCATTGAGCGCGCCCCAGGTCTGGCCGGCTGGCAGCCGGCCCCAGGGCGCGACGGACTGGTAGGGGTTCGGCAGGTCGTTGGTCGGCTGGATGGCATCCTGTGCTGTTGCTCCGGCTGCTCCGAGGGCCAGTGCGGCGGCAGTGAACAGTAGCGATGCGGTGCGGTGGGCGTTTGGCATGCGGTGACTCCCTGGTTGAGGCGGCGATGCGTGTGGCGTTGCTTGCATGGAGGGGCGATTGTCGCGGCTTTCCCGGCGCGCTGCCAAGGATCGCGGTAGTGGCATCACTTCCCGCGCCAGATGGCGGTGGCGCAGCGGGAAAGGCGCAGCGACCGGTTGCTGAGCATCCTGCAGCGATGCGTGTGGGCTACCGGTGCTGAATTGTCGTTGGTGGCAAACGTCAGGAACGGCAGCGACATCGTGCCGCATGGTCTTGGCGATATGCGTGCGAGCGGCAAGCTCGTTTCGCATACCGGGTGCACACGAGATTTCAGGCTGCCGCACCGCAACAGTGCCCGGGCAGATTGCCTGACACCGCCGGGATTCACAGATTCCGCTTGTGGCTCGCCCTGCGAGCCCGTAGCATGGGACCATCCCCCGCATGTTGCACGCCGACCCCGTGAACCAGACCGAACGCCTGTACAAGATCGAGCAGATGCTGTCTGAATCCGGCGTGGTGCCGATTACGACCATGCTGGAACGCCTGGAAATCTCCCGCGCCACCTTCAAGCGCGACCTCGATTACCTGCGCGATCGCCTGCATGCGCCGATCGTCTGGGACCGCGGGTTGGGTGGCTACCGGTTCGACGGGTCCACAGGCAAGGGCACGCGCGCCGGCCCCAGGCACGAACTGCCGGGGCTGTGGTTCAACAGCAGCGAGGCCTACGCGCTGCTTGCAATGCAGCAATTGCTGAAGGAGATCGAGCCTGGGCTGCTGTCCGGCCAGGTCGAGCCCCTCAAAACCCGCCTGCGCGCGCTGCTCGGGTCCACCGACCATGATGTCGACGAGGTGGAAAAGCGCATCAAGCTGGTGCAGGTCGGTGCGCGGCACGCCAACCCGGCCCTGTTTGCCGAGGTGGCCAACGCCGTGCTGTCACGCCGGCAGATCCGGATTTCGTACTTCTCGCGCGGCACGGGGGAGGACACCGAGCGCACCCTCTCGCCGCAGCGGCTGGTGAACTACCGCGGCAGCTGGTATGTGGACGCCTGGTGC
>JANPGJ010000458.1:0-6790 GCA_031423955.1 Burkholderiales bacterium | reverse complement strand
CCACGCTCGATGGCGCCAAGCGGCGCGCGGTCACCCTCCTGATGTCCGGCCCGGTTGGCGGCCTGCTGGGCGGCATCTGGGTCGGCGCCAGCGCCGGCTTTCGCAGCGTCATTACCCTCGATGTTGGCGGCACTTCAGCCGACATCGGCGTCGCGCCCGACGGCGAGGTGCGCTACAAGCACCTGCTCGATACCCGCATCGGTGACTATCACGCGATGGTGCCGATGGCCGAGGTCGATACCATCGGCGCCGGCGGCGGCTCGATCGCCTATGTCGATGTCGGCGGCCAGTTCCAGGTGGGGCCCAAGAGCGCCGGCGCCGACCCCGGCCCTTGCTGTTACGGCAAGGGCGGCACCCAGCCAACGGCGACCGACTGCCAGCTGGTGCTGGGCCGGCTCGACCCGGGCGGATTTCTGGGTGGTCGTTTGCCACTCAAGGCGGACCTTGCGCGGCGCGCGGTGCAGGAGCGGCTGGCGCAGCCCCTGGGCATGAGCGAGGACGAGGCCGCGCTGGCCGCCGTCCGCATCCTCACCCACAGCATGGTGCAGGCGATCGAAGTCAACAGCGTGCGCAAGGGATACGACCCGCGCGATTTCGCGCTGGTGGCCTTTGGCGGCGCCGGGCCGCTGTTCGCCTGTGACATCGCACGCGAATTGGCGATTCCGGTGGTGATCGTGCCGCCGGCGCCGGGGCTCACCTCGGCGTTGGGCCTGCTCACCTCCAACATTTCCTACGACTTTTCGGCCACGCAAATCCAGAACCTCGCGCGCGCCGACCTGCCGCGCATGGCGCAAGCATTGGCCGGACTTGAGGCGCGCGCGCTGGAGCAACTGGAACGCGACGGCATCACGCGCGCCGACGTCACCTTGCTGCGTCACGCCGATTGCCGCTATGCCGGCCAGGGTTACGAGTTGCGTACCGAATGCAGCGCCGGTGCGGTCGACGAAGGATTTGTCACGGCGCTCATGCAGGCCTTTCATGCGGCACATCAGCGCGAATACGGCCGCCATTTCGCCGGCAAGGATGTCGAACTGGTCAACCTGCGGGTGGTTGGCGTCGGCCGCATTCCCGATATCAAAGCGAGAAAACTTGCAGAAGGCGACGCGCAAACCGATGCCGAGGCCGGTGAAGGCTCGAGAAACGCGGTGTTTGAATCCGCCGGCAAGCCTGTCCGCTGCGCTGCACGGGTATACCGGCGCGCCGCGCTCAAGGCCGGCAACCGCATCGAAGGCCCGGCCATCGTGCAGCAGATGGACACCACCACGGTGATTCCGCCGGGTCTGACGGCCGTGGTGGACGCCTGCGGCAACCTGATCATCCGGCTGTAGCGATCCTGGAGGGCGCATGAACGCACCTGAAAAACTGTCGTCCACCGCGGCACAAGCCACCTGGGACTACACACAGATCGACCGTGTGACCTTGCGCGTGATCGGCGGCGCTTTCAACGCGGTGGCGCGCGAGATGGCGCAGGTGCTGTACCGCATGTCCAATTCCAGCATCATCCGCGAATCCGAAGACCTGGGCTGCGGCCTTTACGACGCCCGTGGCAACGAGTTCTGCGAAAGCGAATCCTCGCCGATGCATATCGGCTCACTGCCCGCCTACATCCGCGGCTTCATGCGCAAGCTGGCAGGCAACCTTCATGAGGGCGACATCATCATCCACAACCACCCCTATTTCGGCGCCTCGCATACGCCCGACATGGGGGTGATCATGCCGGTGTTCCATCAGGGTGAACTGCTCGGCTTCGCCGCCGCCACCGCCCACCTGATCGACACCGGCGCGGCCGCGCCGGGCCTCAACATCGACCTGATCGACGTGTTCGCCGAAGGCACGCTGTACGATGGCATCAAGCTCTACGAGCGCGGCGTGCGCAACGAGGCGGTGTGGTCGATCCTGCAGGACAGCGTGCGCACACCCGACATGAACGCCGCCGACATCGAGGCGATGATCGCCGCGGTGCGCACCGGCGCCAGCCGTTTTCTCGGCTTGATCGCGCGCCACGGCGTGGCCATCGTGATGGGCGCGGCGCACTACTGGATGGATTATTCCGAGCGCCGCCTGCGCACCGAGATCGCGAAGATTCCCGACGGCGACTATCAGGCCGAGAGTTGGCTCGACGATGACGGCCGCAACTGGGGCAAGCCCCTGCGCGTCAACGTCACCGTCAGGAAGCGCGGCGACAGCATCACCATCGACCTGACCGGTTCGTCCGACGAAGTTGAAACCGGCTACAACGTGCCCTTCGAAGGCTCGCTGCAGGTAGCCTGCTACTACATCGTGCGGACGCTGATGCTGGACGAAGTGCTGAGCGAGGAGTTCATTCCGCAGAATTCCGGCATGTTCCGCCCGGTCACCGTGGTGGCGCCCAAGGGCAGCATCTTCAACCCGAACTTCCCGCGCGCCTGCTTCGCCCGCATGGCGCAAATCCAGCGCGTGCTCGACTGCGTGATCCGCGCCCTGGCGCCGGTATTGCCGGAACGCGCCACCGGCGGCAATTCGGCGCACGTGATGAGCGTCTCCTATAGCGGCTTCAATGCCGAACGCCGGCAATACTGGGTATGCGTCGAGGTCAATGAAGGCGCCTATGGTGCGCGCCTGACCAAGGACGGGCTCGATGCGGTCGACAACCTGATGGCCAACACGCGCAACGTGCCGTGCGAGGAAGTCGAGATGCGCTACCCGTTGCGGGTCGAGCGTTACGAGTTGCGTCCCGATGCGCCCGGGGCCGGGCGTACCCGTGGCGGCATCGGCGCGCTGCGCGAGGTGCGCTTCCTGGCGGACGGCTTTTTTTCCTGCAATGGCGATCGCACCCTTGAAGCGCCGAAGGGCATTTTCGACGGTCACGACGGCCTGGCCGCGCAGGTGGTGCTCAACCCCGGCACGGCGTCAGAGCAGGTGCTGCCGTCCAAATCAAGCGGCCGGCGCCTGAAGAAAGGCGACGTCATTCGCGTGGTCGGACCCAATGGCGGTGGCTACGGCGCGCCGGCCAGTCGTGACGCAGCGCAAGTCGCATCTGATGTGGCCGATGGCCTGATCAGCCACGCGCATGCGCGTGAGGTCTATCGGGTTGCGCTCGATCCAGCCAGCGGTGCTATTGATCTCGCCGGCACGCGGCAATTGCGCGATGCGGCTTGAAGAGGCCACCCGTGACAAGGCACATGTTGAAAAAGTCGGCGGCCATCCTGGCAAGCCTGCTGTTCGCACTTGCCAGCATCGACCTTGGCGCACAGTCCTACCCGAGCCGTTCGGTGCGCGTCATCGTGCCCTATGGCGTTGCCGGGGCCGCCGACATCTTCGCCCGTACCCTCGCGCAAAAGCTGTCGGACAATCTCGGCCAGCAATTCGTGATCGACAACATTGCGGGCGCCAACGGCATCGTCGGCTCCGAGGTCGCGGCACGTGCTCCCAAAGACGGCTATACCCTGCTGGTGGTCGCCTCCAACCATGCCATCAATCCCGCGCTGTACCGCAAGGTACCGTTCGACATCCATCGCGACTTCACCGGCATCTCGCTGATCGGCACCGTGGTTCAGGTTCTCTCGGTGCATCCGTCGTTGCCGGTGCGGACCGTCAGGGAATTGATCGCGCATGCGCGGCAGCGGCCGGGGCAACTCAGCTTTGCTTCCACCGGCAACGGCAGCCCGACCCACCTGTATGGTGAACTGATGAAAAGCCAGGAGGGCATCGACATGCTGCATGTGCCCTACAAGACCGCCGGCGCGGCACTTACCGCGCTTGCCGCCGGCGAAGTCAACATTTCGTTCCTGGTGATGACCTCGGCCCTCCCACAGGCGAAGGCAGGACGCATTCGGCCGCTCGCAGTGGTCGGCTCGCAGCGCTCGGCATTGGCGCCTGAATTGCCGACCCTCGGTGAAGCCGGTCTGGCGGGCTATGAGAACGGCGCCTGGATCGCCCTGCTCGCGCCATCCGGTGTGCCACGCGACGTCATCGAGCGACTCAACCGCGAGGTGCGCCGGGCTCTTGATGCACCGGATCTGCGCGAACGCCTGTTGCCCCAGGGCGTGGGTGTTGGCGCCAGTTCGCCCGAGGAGGTCGATGCGCTCACGCGCAGCACCGCCCTGCGCTGGGGCGCACTGATTCGCAAGCTCGCGCTGCAGACCGATTGACCAATGTTGCACACTGGCTGAAGGGCCCCACATGAGTTGCGAATCGGACATCCGCGCATTGCTTGCGCATATCGACAGCCGCGAGCGGGAGATCGGTGCCTGGGCCTGGCTGGATCACGCTAGCGCGCTGGCGCAGGCGCGTACGCTCGACAGCGCGCCTGCACGCGGCGCTTTGCACGGCATGGCCATCGGCGTCAAGGACGTGATCGATACCGCCGACATGCCCACCGAGTACAACTCGCCAATCTACGCCGGCCACCGGCCGGCGCAGGATGCCGAAGTAGTGCGCCGTCTGCGCGCCGCCGGCGCGATCATCCTCGGCAAAACCGTGACCACCGAATTCGCCTTCATGGCGCCGGGCCGCACGCGCAATCCGCACGACCTGTCATGCACGCCGGGCGGTTCTTCCAGCGGTTCGGCGGCAGCGGTGGCCGCAGCCATGGTGCCGGTGGCACTGACCACGCAAACCGGCGGCTCGACCATTCGCCCGGCCGCGTTCTGCGGCGTGATCGGCTACAAGCCGGCGTTCGGGCGCTATCCGGTGGCGGGCCTCAAGCACCTGTCGCCGTCGCTCGACACCATCGGCCTGCATGCGCGCGATCTCGACGACCTGGCCCGCGTCTCGGCGGTGTTGGCCGGTGATACCGGCGCGGCCGTCGCGGTGGCGCCAATGCGGCCGCGCATCGTGCTCTCGCGCACCCACCATGATCACGAGGCCGAACCGCAGGCGCTCAAGCGTCTTGAAGATGCCGTGGCTTCCATGCGGCGCGCCGGCGCGGAGGTGCGCGAAATTTCGCTACCCGCCCTGTTTGCGGATATCGAGCCGCTGCATCGGGTCATCATGGCCAAGGAAACCGCACAGATGTTCGTGCCGGAATGGGCCAACGCGCGCCAGCAGTTGTCCAGCGATCTGGCGGCCTTCATCGCGCAGGGCATTGCGTACACCGATGCCGAGGTCGCGGCCGCGCGCCTGCGCGTGGCGGACGGCAAGCGCTTGATGGACAGCCTGTTGGCGGATGATGAATTGCTGCTGATGCCGCCGGCCGCCGGCGAAGCCCCGGTGGGCCTGGCCTCGACCGGCAACGCGGCGTTCAACCGCCTGTGGACAATGCTTGGCGTGCCCTGCATTACCCTGCCCGCAGGCCGTGGCGTGCGCGGCCTGCCGCTGGGCGTGCAATTGATTGCCGGGCATAACGCGGGAAGTGAAGCGCAATTGCTCGCGCGCGCCTGCTGGGTGCAGGATGCGCTGGCCGATGCGGGCTACGGCCCTTGACCGAGGAGAAAGTGATGTCAGCTGAAAAACATGCGGGGATCGACAGCACCACGCGGCGCCTGGTCGATTTCGCCCTCGCCTATCGTTATGAGGACCTGCCGGCCTCGACCGTGCATGCGGCCAAGGCGCGCCTGCTCGACTCGGTCGCCGTCGGTCTCGCGGCCTATGCGGCGCCGCCGGTGCGCATCCTGCGGAAAACCGCGCCGCGGGTGACCGGCCCCTGGCATGCGACGCTGTGGGGCACGCGCGACAAGACCACGCCAGATATCGCGGCCCTGGTCAACGGCAGCATGGTGCGCTACTTCGACCTGAACGACGCCTATCGCACCCTCGATGCCGCGCACCCGTCCGACAACCTGCCGGGCCTGATGGCGGTGGCCGAGGCGCGCGGCCTGTCCGGGCGCGACCTGATCCTGGCGTCCTTCATTTCCTACGAGATCCAGTGTCGCTTCACCGACACGGTCGCATTCAACGCCGCCGGCTGGGACCAGCCGCTGGTGGGCGCGCAGGCTGCAGCCCTCGCGGTGGGCCGCATCATCGATCTGAACGCGGAACAACTGGCGCACGCCTTGTCGCTGGCCGTGGTGCCGCACATGCCGACCTACCAGACCCGCTCGGGCGAACTTTCGATGTGGAAAGGTTGCGCCGGCCCCAACGGCGCGCGCCACGGCATTTTCGCCGCCTATTTGGCGGAACACGGCATGACCGGCCCCTACAACGCCTACGAGGGCACCTTCGGCCTGTGGAAACAGGGCATGGGCAAGCCGGCAGACTTCAGCCTGCCCGCCGGCCCGCTGGTGCCGCCGCTGGGCCTGAACCAGACCAACATCAAGCGCTACCCGGTGCGCGATTCCTGCCAGTTGCCGATCGACACCGCGCTGCAGTTGCGCGCCAAACTGGCCGGCCGCACCTTTCGCAGTTTGCATGTCGACACCTACAAGTCGGCCCATTTCGGCGCCGTGGCCGACGCCGAACTGTGGGCGCCGCAAACGCGCGAAACCGCCGACCATTCGATGCCCTTCTCGATCGCCGCCGCGCTTGCCGACGGAAAAGTTGACAGCGACACCTTCGAGGACGGTCGCTTTCTCGATGCCGACATCCTGGCCATCATCGGCAAGATGAAGGTCGAGATCAATCCCGACTACTCGAAACAGACGCCTGGCCTGCGCAACTGTCGCATCGAAGCGACCCTGGAGTCGGGCGAGAAGGTTGTCGGGCATTGCGCGTTGTCGCAGGCCGAGATCGAGAAGGAAACACCGGACGACGTGATCGACGCCAAGTTCCACAACCTGACGCGACGCCTGTTGCCGCCGGCGACGCGCAGCGCGCTGGCCGCCGAAATCGGCAGGTTGGAGACGCTGGGGCGGGTCGACAGCATCATCGAACT
>JANPGJ010000457.1:0-1864 GCA_031423955.1 Burkholderiales bacterium | reverse complement strand
GACGCCGCAGGCCATCAGGGACCAGAACGGCGCAGTCGTATTTGCGTTCGGCATGCCCTTCAACGATTTCGAAACCGTTGCCTACGCGCCGCCGAATGCGCTGGTGCCTTCGGAGCAGCGCATTCTGGTCGGGGTTGGCAGCAACGTCCAGCTTTCCTGCGGCAGCCAGCTCAGAGCCAGCGTCAACGGTGGCCCCTATGTCGGCGCCTGCAATCTGACAGCCAGTGACGGCGACCGCGTCAGTTTCCAGTTTCGAGCCTCGGCCACGCCGGGAGACTTGATCTCGAACCCGATCAGCATAGGGACAGTGGAAGTCCGCAATTTCTCCGTGGTCACCGCGACCGGCAATGACTTCACCCCGGACCCGGTCGCACTCCTGCCGCAGGCCAACCTCGCGCCCGGTTCAAGCGCGATCTCCAACGACGCGCGGGTGACCGGACTTGGCGATTCCGCTTCCATCAGCGTGACTGACGGCGAGTACAGCATAGGTGGCGGCGCCTTCACCAGCGCCGCCGGCGTGATCTACAACAACCAGACCGTGCGGGTGCGCGAAAGCGCTTCCGCGTCGGGCGGCACGGCCAAGTCCGCGACCCTGACCGTCGGCGACACGAGTACTGCGTTCACCACATTCACCGCGCCGCCATCGGGTTTCGTCGGCGTGCCCCGCTTTGCCACCGGCGACAGCGCCAATTTTGTCCTGCGCACCGACGGCCAGCTCTTCACCTGGGGCTGGAACCGGTATGGGCGGCTCGGCCTCGGCTTGCCGCCGATCGTCCCGCAGTCAGTCACAAATCCGTCGGGCGTGTGGGCGACTGTGCCGTTTCCCACCCGCATGCCCACGCTGGGCGGGATTGTCGACATCACCGTGAATGCGCGCAACGCCGCGGCCGTGCATGCCGATGGCACGGTCTGGGCGTGGGGAGACAACGACTTTGGCACCCTGGGCAATGGCACCACTTCTGCGGAGGACCGAACCTATCCTGGCATGGTTCCGGGGCTAAGCGGTGTGATTGCCGTCGCCAGCGGGCCGCTGCACATCCTCGCCCTCAAGGCGGACGGCACCGTATGGGCGTGGGGTAGAAACAGCGGAAGCTCACTGGGCGATGGCACCACGATTCCACGATCCACACCCGTACAAGTCCTTACGGCGGCAGCGATGCCGCTCACCGGCGTTACGGCGATTGCAGCGGGAACCAACCTGAGCATCGCGCTGAAGTCGGACGGCACGGTCTGGACCTGGGGCCATGGCGCCCTCGGCAATGGCGTGCAATTCGTCGATGTACCGTACGCCACCCAGATCAACGTCGGTGGCGCCGGCAGCACGCCCGGTTTGAACGTCATCAACATCGCCGCCGGCGATTCCCACGCGGCGGCCCTGCGCGAAGACGGCACCGTCTGGACCTGGGGCTCCAACGTCTACGGTCAGCTTGGCCTGGGCGACAACCTCAACCACCAAACGCCCACACGCATCACCTCCCTGTCCGGCGCCAAGGCGCTGTCGTGCGGATTCGACCATTGCGTGGTGCGGATGGCCGACGGCACCCTACGGGCATGGGGCCGCAACAGTGCCGGGCAGGTGGGTGACGGCAGCACCGTCAATCGCAATGCGCCGGTCCAGGTGGTTGGCATCAGCGCCGCGCGCGCCATCTTCGCCGGCGGCGAGCTGAGCTTCGCCGTGCTCGCCAATTGGTCCGTCACCGGCTGGGGCTCCGGCATACTCGGCGACAGCGTCACCGACAATCCATTCCCGCCCAACGCGCAGCGCGCCGCACCGGTACCGATCGCCGGCGAAAACGGCGACGACCTGCTGTATGCGCAGGTGCCCGATTCCACGCCGGATGCCTTTGCCTTCCTGGCCACGCTG
>JANPGJ010000456.1:0-2843 GCA_031423955.1 Burkholderiales bacterium | reverse complement strand
TAGCGCTTCTCGATCTGGCACGGCGCCGCGATTTCAAACGCGGTGGTGCTGATGTAGCGCCCGCGCGGAAAATAGTCGCCCATGTCCTTGGCCTCATCGCCCACCTTGCCGATGTTCTGTACCGCGTGCTTGAATTCGCCGGTACCGAGCATGTGGCGCAGTTGCAGCACGGTCACGTCGCTGTCGACGGCGCCATCACCATCGTCGGCCATCGGCAGCCAGGCGAAGCCGCACTGGGCGATCGCGTTGCGCGGGCGGTCGGCGGCGCGGCTGACCACGATGGTGTAGAAACCATCCGGCCCGACCGGCACGTTTTCGTCATGCACGCATTCGTTGACGCGGGTGTTGGCGAAACCCTGGTTCGAGCAGTATGACCAGTAGCGCAGTTCGCCACCGCCCATTCTGGCGTCACCACCCAGGGTCTTGGGTGTGCTTGGCGCCTTGGCGCGCAGCACGAAAACCTTGCCCAGCTTGCGGTTGAGAATGGTGCGGATGTACTGGTTGTCGAGGTTCGGGTAGAAGCCGCCTTCACTGCGGCGCGCATCGGCTTTGGGTGGTGCGCCGGTGTACATGCCGTACAGGGCGTCGCGGTCCAGTTGCTGATACCAGGTGGGCGGGTTGGTGGCGGGGTGCACCGGCGAGATTTTCGCGGCAGCGGCCAGCAGTTCGTAATACTTTTCCATCGGCACCGCCATCGCGGCCGGGTCGAGTTGCAGTGGCTGGCGCGTGCGCAGCGCCGTGCAGGCCTCAGCACCTTTGAGCACCTTGCCATCGGCCATGGTCAGCACCGGAATTGGCAGGCCGACATTGCCGGTTTCGTCAGCGCCGCGGTCGCGCGCATAGATCCGGTAGAGGATGGCCTGTTGCCCTGGCGCACTGCCGTATTTTGGGGTGTGCAGGCGGTCGCGGGTCTGGCCGCTGAGATTCATGCCGGTGGTCTGCTTGGGATCGGGCCGGCCATCGACGACTTCGATGCTGTAGTCGCGATTGGCGGCCTTGCGGTCGGCGCCCGGCAGGTAAGGGTTGACCGAGCCTGCCTTGGGCCGGATCAGATAGTCGGCCACCGATTCGATCGGCCGCCCGGCTTCGTCATAGCTGATCAGGGAGATGTAGCGCGAGTGCGGATACTTGCCTTCGATCGACAGCTTCGCATTGGCGGGCACCGTGAACACGGCTGCCCAGTAGAAAGTGGCCGAGTCGGGGTAGGCGATGTTGAGGTAAGGGTCGCCGCTGGAGGGGCCGCGGGCCCAGAAGCACGAGCGCGGGCCGGGAATCGGGTCGCGGCCGGCGGCCACCGCCCTGGTGGATTCGGTCATCAGCTTGTCCGCCGCGATGATTTGCGCGGCAGCGCTGCCGGCGCACACCGTGATGGCGGTGATCAGACCGGCCTTGATCAGGTGACGCACGGTGGCCCAGGTTCGAATTTGGGTGCAGGGTGTCATGAAAGGTGCTCCACGGTGGATGGCGATACGCGCAGAGTAAGATCAAGCTTGCGCCAAATCTGTCAAAACGGAGACACAAAATTCGCGTTCGTTCAGGCAGTGGGACAGAAGAACTGGCGCGGCAGGCCCTGGCCCGGCATGCGGTGTTCGGCGCCTGCGGCGCGGCAACCCGAGAGAACCTGCTGCGCCACAGTCAATCACGCCACTATGGCAACGGCGAAATGATCGTGTCGCGCGGCGAGCCGATGCTCTCGGTGCTGCTGATCTTGTCAGGCAGTATCGAACTGGGCATGCTGTCGGCCGGCGGCAAGCGATTCGTGCGCTGGTACCTCGAGCCAGGCCAGGCGCAGGGCTTCATTCCGGTGATCGACGGCAAAGGCGCGATCTACGACGCGCGCGCCCATGGTGAAACGCTGTTGTTGCTGCTGCCGCGCGCGGCGCTGCTCGATGCGATCGCCTCCGATCCGCTGCTGGCGCAGGCGATGCTCAAGGGGTTTTGCGCGCGCTCGCGGGCAATGCACGAGGCCGCCGCGTCCGATGCCTTGCTGCCGCTGCGCGGCCGGGTCGCCAGCATGATCCTGCGGCTGGCCGAAACCTGGGGCCTCAAGCGCGCAGACGGCATCCTGGTTTCGCTGAAGCTCTCGCAGGATGAATTTGCCACGCTGCTGGCGGTGACGCGCCAGGCCTTGAACCGCGAACTCAAGGCGCTCGAAGCCGAAGGCGCAATCGACATCGCCTATTCGCAGATCACCGTGCTCGATAGTGCTCTGCTGGAGGCGGCCGCCGAAGCGCCCGGCCGCGCCCCGGAATTCAGCTGACGGCGGTAGTCAGTTTCGGCAAGTTGGCCATCGCCGCCATCGATTGCGTCTTGAGGCGCGCCATGATGGCCTGCTTCTCGACATCCTGCGCATCGATCCCAGACAGCAGTTTGCCGAAGCCGTCGAGTCGGCTGTCGCGCACCCACTTGCGCAATTCCTTGTCCTGGCCCCACCGGAACTGGTTCTGCATGTTGGCCAGCAATGCGCGCGGATAGTCTTCCAGCTTGTGCGGAAACGGCACCGTGCCGCACAGCGCATTCTTTTGCGCATCGTCTGCGTAGTGCGCTTCGACATAAGCGACCAGCGCGGCGCTGAAGGCCGGCTGCGGCAGGCGCACCAGCTGCGGCACGATCCTTTCTCCCTGGAACATCGGCTGCATTGGCCGCGGTTCCACTGCGGAGGCGGTGCAGTCGATGAACAGCGTATCGGGCGCCACCGCCACGCGACCCTGGTCGAGCACCATGTTGTCGACGCCGATGCTCTGCACCCGGCCCATGCGAATCACCTGCTCGATGCGTTGCAACACCTCGACTTCGGCCGGGGAAACCGTGGCCAGGTGGAACATGCCGGGCATGTGCTTGCG
>JANPGJ010000455.1:0-2428 GCA_031423955.1 Burkholderiales bacterium | reverse complement strand
CGCGATTGCTACACCGCTGCCAAGGGCGGCATCGCCGCCATCACCCGCTCGATGGCGGTTGAATTCGCCGCGCAAAAGGTGAGGGTCAACGCGATCGCGCCGTCGGCCACCATGACCGAGCGTTTGAAGAAGCTGGTGTTGGCCAATCCGGCGGTCAACAAATTGAACGAGTCGCATCTGCTGGGGACCCTCGAACCTGCGGACATTGCAAATGCGGCGCTCTACCTGGCGTCAGACGAGTCGCGTGCGATGACTGGTCACATCATGGCGGTCGATAGCGGTGTGACGATCTCCTGAAAAGCCTGCTTTGCCGCACGGTAGGTGCGGTGCGCCAGCCGGCCGCCTTGCGCCAGCGGTACAAACAATGCGCGCCGATTGTCATGGCGGACACCCGGCACCTACCGCGCCACCCACCCCCCGCACACCGGGAACACCTGCCCGACAAAGCAGTTCGCCGCGTCGCTGCACAGGTAGGCCGCGAACTGCGCGTCTTCGCGCGCGCCAACCAGGCGCCCCAGCGGTACCTCGCGCTTCAAGCGCGCCTGGAAGCGCGGATCGGCCTGTATCTCCGGCGGAAAATAGGTCGGGTTCTCGACGAAGTTCTGTGCGATCACATTGACCTGCACGTTGTGTGCCGCCATTTCCAGGCCGACCGCCTGCACGTAGGACACCTGCGCGCCACGCGCCGCGCAATAGGTGGAGGTGCGCTTGATGCCGCGCAGTGCCGAGGCGCTGCCCATCACCAGGATCTTGCCGGAGCGCCGGGCGATCATCGCGGGCAAGGCCGCCCTGCACAGGCGCGGCAACGGGTCCACCAGTGCGGCGAACACCTCGCGCCACTCCGCCTCCGACACTGCCACCGCCTCGGTGGACGGAGCGGAGATGGCGAGGTTGGCGACCAGCACATCGATATGGCCGGCGGCGGCGATCACCGCGGCAGGGGCATCGGCTTCGGTGAGCGCTTGCGAATCGGCGATGACGGTGGCGCCGTGCTCGGCCAGCACCGCGCAGAGTTCCGGGCCCATGAATTCGCCGGCTTGCGTTACGAGGATGCGTTTGCCTGTGAGGCTGGTGGTGCTCATGTTGAACTCCTGTTTGGTTCGTCAATTCACCCTTCGCGGCGATGCTCTGGCGAATTCTTCCGCTACCGGTCCGGCTATGCCAATTGCGTTGCCTGATGTGTTTCGACGCTGGCGCGACATCATGCCCCGGCCGTGATCTGCTCCCGCCCGGCGCACAAGGCCGCTGCCTGCTCCGTCAACCCCGCCTGTCTGAACGCCTGCAACAAGCTGCGATCGACCAACTCGCGCTGCGCACGGCTGCCCCCCACACGCACAGCTTCTACCCGCGCCTCGCCCAGATGCGCCGCGGCCAGCGCCCAGTCGCCGCGCGTGCTGGCGGCAAAGCCGGCGGCGATGCGGGCCGCGATCGCACTGGCCGGGCGTTCGCTCCCCAGTCGTTCCAGTTCCGAGCGCAGGCGTTCGAATGCCGGCCGATCGCCAGTACGCAGGTGGGCCATCGCCGCATGGATATCGGCGAACACCACACCGGCATTCGGGAAGCGCCCGGCGCCAAAGCCTGCCACTAGACGCCAGTCGTCGTCGCGCCGCGGCTGGCCGTGCAATTCGGCGCGCCACAACCAGGAAGCAACGTCGGTCAACACGTTGAGCGGGGGGATCGGTGCGCCCTCGCCCTTGAGCGCAGGCCGCAACTCCTCATCGTACAGGCGCCACGCCTCTGCGGCATTGCCGGCGCCGAGTTCCCACAGCGCCAGATGCCAGCACAGGTGCCCACGCAGAATGCCGCGCGCGCTGTGCCGTTCCAGCCAGCCTTGCAGAAAGGCGGCACCGTCGCGCCCCTGGTCGAGTTCGTAGTGCACATGGGCGCGCACATGCGCGGCATTGGCATTGTGCGGCGCGGCTCGCAACGCTTGTTCCACCCGCGCTTCGGCTTCCTTCACCCGCCCGGCCTCGCATTCGGCGAAGGCGCGGTTGGCCATGAACCACCAGTCGTCGCCGTAGTGCGGCGCGAGATCATCAAGCAGGGCCAACAATTCAGTCTCGCGTTCCAGCCGCCCGGAAAAGCCGATCAGGCCGAAGATGCCGGTGGCCGGTTGCAGCACCAGCGCGTCGCGTGGAAACTCTTTCAGGTGTGCCTTGATCGCGGCCAGGGCCTCGGCGCCACGGCCTTCGATGCCCAGGGCCAGCGCTTCGACATGGGCTTTTTCGCGCGCGCTGACGCCTGCGGTCAAGCCTTGTGCGCGGGTTGCTGCCGCACGCGCTTCGGCGCCACGGCCGTAGGTCGCCAGGCAGCGCGCGCGGCCGATCTCGGCCAAGGCGAAGCCGGGGTCGATCGCCAGTACGCAGGTGGGCCATCGCCGCATGGATATCGGCGAACACCACACCGGCATTCGGGAAGCGCCCGGCGC
>JANPGJ010000454.1:0-6429 GCA_031423955.1 Burkholderiales bacterium | reverse complement strand
GCCGCTTGTGCAGGGGATTGAATGGACAGCCCGGGGGTTGGAACGCCGGCGCAACCGGGGCATGTTCGGCGTTTCCATGGCCGCATCCGGCTAACATGGGCGCCGGGCCATCGACCATCTGCAACGGGGACACTCTTTTGGAATTCGCGATCATCCTGGCCATCGGCCTCATGGCCGGCACCATCAGCGGCATTGTCGGTTTCGGCTCGTCGATCATGTTGATGCCGGTGCTGGTGCTGTTTTTCGGCCCGCTGCAGGCGGTGCCGATCATGGCGGTAGCCGCCCTGATGGCCAACCTGTCGCGCATCATGGTGTGGTGGCGCGAGATCGACTGGCGCGCCACCGCGGTCTATTCCGCCACCGGCATCCCGGCGGCCGCGTTGGGCGCACGCACCCTGCTGACCCTGCCGCCGCGCATCATGGAAGGCGCGCTCGGGGTGTTTTTCCTGCTGATGATTCCGGCGCGGCGCCTGCTCATGGCCCACAACTTGAGGTTGCGGCTGTGGCACCTGGCGGTGGTCGGCGCCTTCATCGGTTTTCTGACCGGTATCGTGGTGTCGACCGGCCCGATCAACACGCCGTTTTTCCTGGCCTATGGCCTGGTCAAGGGCGCCTTCCTGGCCACTGAAGCGGCAGGCTCGCTGGCGGTGTATCTCACCAAGGCCCTGGTATTCCGCAGCTTCGGCGCGTTGCCCGTCGAGGCCATCGCCAAGGGCCTGATCATCGGCAGCTCGCTGATGGCGGGTTCGTTCCTTGCCAAGCGTTTCGTGCTCAAGCTCGATGCCGAACATTTTCGCCTGCTGATGGACGGTCTGTTGCTGCTGTCCGGGCTGACCATGCTGTGGGCGGCGTTCGCCTGATGCGGGCTCGCGTGCCGCACCGGGGCGGGCGATGGCGCTGACCGGGATTGCGCCTGTCCGCGGGACGGCGGCGCCTCACAAAGGGCGATAATCGGCTGCCTGTCATCGCCGGAGATTCGCCAATGAAAAACATTCTGGCCGTCGCGTTCACGATGCTGCTGGTTCTGGCGGCTGCCAATGTGCCGGCCGCCGATGAAGTGGGATTGGTCAATCAGCTGGCCGGCGAGGTGACCTACAAGGCGGCCGGCGCCGCGGCCGCCCGGACGACAGCGTTCATGAAGGTGCGGGACGGTGACAACTTCCGCCTGAGCGCGGGTGCCCGGGTGCGGGTGGTGTATTTCGACGGCGGGCGCCAGGAACTCTGGGAGGGGCCGGCCGAGTTCAACGCCGGCCGCAAACAGGGCGCGGCCGTCAGCGGCAAGGCCACGGTGACCCAGTTGCCGGGCGGCGTACCGCAGGCGCTGGCGCAGACCCCGGAACTGTTGCAGATCGTCAAGGCCGGCCGACCCGGTGCGGTGACCGTGCGTGGTCTGAGACCCGGCATCAGCGCGGGGCAGAATGCCGCGATCGAGCAGGCACGTGACGAATACAAAAGCATGGCGGCCGGCGCTGCGGCCGATGACGTCACCCCTGAACTCTATTTGCTCAACATTCTGCGCCAGTACTCCCTGCACGACGAGATGAAGCCGCTGGCCGCGCGGATGCTTGCCAAACAGCCGGCGCAGCAGGAGGTCCGGGATATCGCAGCCTGGGTCAATGGCCTCGGTGGCGCAGGCGCGCGCAAGGAATGAACCGGGTCGACGTGTGTTTGCGCTTGACCCGCCCCGAGGTTCGCCTGCAGCGGACACCCGCGACCCGAAAAGAAGGAGCAAGACCATGAGCATTGCAACATTGCGCTGCGCCACGCTTGCCCTGTCACTGTGCGCCGTGCTTGCCGGTTGCGCCGGCACGCCGCGCGCCGCAGTCGACTATGCCGCGCTGATCGCCAGCCCCGACCGTGAGGAGGCCGACCGCCAGATCGACCCGCGGCGCAAGCAGCCGCAGTTGATCGCCATCAGCGGTGTTGCGCCCGGCATGCGCGTGCTCGACATGGGCGCCGGCGGCGGCTACACCACCGAATTGCTGGCACGGGTGGTTGGCAGCGCCGGCAAGGTCTATGCACATGACTCGAAGGAAACCGTTGGCCGGGTGCGACAGCGCTTCGACGGCCGCATGGCCAAGCCGCTGATGGCGCCGGTGACGCGGGTGATTCGCGACTTTGACGATCCGCTGCCGCCCGGTGTCGGCAATCTCGACCTGATCACCTTTTACTTCGCGTATCACGACACCGCCTTTATGCCGGTGGACCGCGCGAAAATGAACCGCGCCCTGTTCGCCGCTCTCAAGCCCGGCGGTACGCTGGTGGTGGCTGACCACGCCGCACGCGCCGGCGCCGGCATTGGCGTGGTGAAATCGCTGCATCGCATCGAGGAATCGGTGCTGCGCGGCGAGATCGAGGCGGCCGGGTTCCGGCTGGTCGAGGAAGGGATGTTCCTGCGCAACCCGAACGATCCGCGCGACGAGATCGTGTTTCGCGCCAAACAGCCGGTCGATGAATTCGTGCTGCGCTTCGTCAAACCCTGACGGCCTGCGCCTGCGCGTGTTGCAGTTCACGCCGATGTGTCATGCGATGGTCACAGGCCTGTCCCCATGCATCGGCTTGCCATGCGCCAATCGTGAACCGCGCGCCCGGTTGCCGGCAACGACGTTAATGCGTCCGCCTTGGCTTGCCTGTTAGACTCGTTTTGCAGTTCCGCAAGTCAATCAGCAGCTTCCCGGAAGGGATGTATCACCATGAATCAACAGACTGAAGATCTCGCTACCGCCTTGTTCATCGGCATTGTCGGCACCGGTTACTCCGACTCGGTCATTCGCAGTGACCTGAACCGGCCGAAGGGTCCGGGCTTGTACGCCACGCTGGCCATCGACCTGGCCGCCACCTTTACCGCCGCGATGGAGAAGCGCAAGCAGGAAGACGACGCCAAAGTCGTCGCCTGAGCAACCGCGGGCCGACGATCGACGCGTCGTTATTGACCGGCTGCGCAGCGCCCTCCATGTCCGACCAGCCGCCAGGCCCGCCGGGCGGCAACGCAAGGTGCGCGCCGGGCGCGCCCTGTTTACAATTGCGCCAAGGCCGGCGTCCGCTGGCGCTCGCCAGGGGGAAAAAGTGAAACCGGACGAACCCATCCGCAAGGTCGCAGGCGTGTTCCAGCAGACCGGCGAGATCCCGCGCGGGCATGGCAAGGTGACAGGCGTGATCGCGTTTTCGCTGGCGATCCTGTGCTTCCTGGGCTTGCTCGCGTTCCACTTTCCGCAATATCTGACCACCCCGGAACTGCGCAAGAACTACTCCGTCGACATGTTGCGCCAGGTGATGCTGGTGGCAATGCTGATCGCCGGCGGCATCGCCGCGGCCAACCTGATCCGGCGCCGCAATCGGGGCCTCAACGGCGCGGCGCTGCTGCTGGTGCTCATCACCTGGGCATTCGGCGGGCATCAGGTGCCGGTCGACGATTTTCCCGACCACACGCCCTATATCGGCCTGGACTGGTTCATCCTCGACCTGCTGGGGTCGACCATGATCTTCATCCTGATCGAGAAACTGTTCCCGATCTACGCGCAGCCGGTATTCCGCCCGGGCTGGCAAACCGACTTCACCCACTTCGTGGTCAACCATTTCATCGTCGGCCTGGTGCTCCTGATCGTCAACTTCCTGATCCACCGGTTTTTTGGCTGGGCTGCCTATGAGCCGCTGCAGAAGTCGATCGCCGAACTGCCGTTCATCGCCGAGTTGTTCCTGATCCTGCTGGCGGCCGACATGGTGCAGTACTGGACCCACCGCGCCTATCACGAGGTGCCGGTGTTGTGGCGCTTCCATGCCGTGCATCACAGCGCCGAATACATGGACTGGATGGCCGGCTCGCGGCTGCACATGCTCGAGCTGATATTCACCCGCGTGGCGGTACTCGGCATCATCTACGTGCTGGGCTTCTCCAAGGAAGTGATGGACATCTACATCATCATCGTCGGGTTCCAGGCGGTGTTCAACCATTCCAACGTGCGCCTGCCGGCCGCTTTCGGGCGGGCGCCTCTCAAGTACCTGGTGGTAACCCCCGACTTTCATCACTGGCACCACAGCTCCGAACAGGAAGCGCTGGATCGCAATTACGCGGCGCACTTCGCCTTCATCGATTACCTGTTCGGCACCGCGGTCAAGTCGGAGCGCAGGTTTCCCGAGAAGTACGGTGTGTTGGGCGACTACATGCCGCAGGGATTCCTGAAACAGCAGATGTTTCCGTTTACCTGGAAGGGTTGACGCCCGGGCAGCGTGGCGCCACACCAATGACGCACCCGCCTACTGCTTCTCGATCTTGCGCATCTCGATCAGGCGTTTCCACTTGTTGATCTCGCCTTCGACGTAAGCGCGCATTTCCTCCGGCGTCCCGCCGCGTGCCTCGCCGCCCAGATCGGCGAACCGCTTTTTCATCTCCGGATCGGCTAGCGCACGACGCACTTCGGCGTTGAGGCGGTCGATGATCGGGCGTGGCGTGCCGGGCGGCGCGGCCAGGCCCAGGAAAGACGTGACGTCGAACCCGGGCAGATAGGTGGCGAGCGCCGGCACATCCGGCAGGAAGGATGAACGCTCTTTGGACGTCACCGCCAGGGCTTTCAACTTGCCGGACCTCACCTGCGGCAGGGTCACGGTCATGGTCTCGAACATGGCGTCGATGCGCCCGGCCATGATCTCGGTGATCGGCCCGGTGCCGCCGCGGTAGGGCACATGCAGGGCGTCGGTATTGGCCAGGGTATTGAACAACTCGGCAGACAAATGATGCAGGGTGCCGATGCCGGCCGAGGCGAACGAGAGCTTGCCCGGATTGGCACGTGCGGCCTTGATGAAATCCTCTGCGGTTTGCTGCGGCGCGGTCGGACTGGTGACGAACACGAAGGGATAAAAGGTCAGGGTCGAGATGAACGAGAAGCCGGTGAGCGGGTCGTAGGGCAGGCTTTTCAACATGCCGGCCTGCACCGGATAGCCGCCGGTGATCAGGATCAGGGTATAGCCGTCAGGTGGCGCCTTGCTGACGAATTCGTTGGCCGGCACGCCGCCGGCGCCGGTACGGGTTTCGACGATGACTTCCTGGCCGAGCGCGGCGGAGAGCTTTTGTGCGATCAGGCGCGCCACGATGTCGGAACTGCCGCCGGCGGCGAAGCCGTTGACCAGCTTGATCGGGCGTACCGGGTAGGTCTGTGCCTGCAGGCTGCCGGCGGTGAGGGCCAGCAGCAAACAACAGAATGCGGCGCGCAACATCATCAGTTTTCTCCAGGTATTCGTCTTACACCGGAACAGTGGTCACATCGTAGGTGAACAGCCAATCGTAGCGCTCCTTGACCCGCGCTTCGTTCCACTCGCGATCGACATAGGCGCGCGCACCATCGACATGGGCCAACTCGGGATTGTGGAAGCGCTTGCTGTTGGCTGCCGCGCCCTCGACCATGCGGGTGGTGCGCGCGCGGCGTGCCTCTTCATAGCGGCCGAGCGCGACCTCCGCATCCGCGCAGGCCTCAAGGGCACGCGCCAGGATGAAGCCATCCTCGATGGCCATCGCCGCACCCTGCGCCAGAAACGGCAGGGTCGAATGGCAGGCGTCGCCCAGCAGGCTGACGCGACCGACGCTCCATTTCGGCAGTGGCGCGCGATGCATCAGCGCCCACTTGTAGGGCACGTCGATGGCCCGAATCATCAACTGAATATCTTCATGCCAGCCGGCGAAGTCGGCCAGCGCCTCATCGATCCTGCCGGCCACACTCCATGATTCCACCTGCCAGTCGCCGCGTTCGCGCACGCCGACGAAATTCATCAATTGGCCGGCGCGCAGGGGGTAATGCACGATGTGGCCGCCCGGCCCGACCCAGTTGGTGCCGACCATGCGCCGCATGCGCTCGGGCAGGCGCTCCATCGGTATCACGCCGCGCCAGGCCATCAGGCCGGTGAATTCAGGGCGGTCCGCGCCGAACAAGCCCTGGCGGATATTTGAATGCACGCCATCGGCGCCGATCAGCACATCGCCACGCACCGCGCCGGCTTCGAGCAACAGGGTGACGCCGTCGGCATCCTGCAGGAAGCCCAGACTACGCGCGCCAAGATGGATCGCGTCCGGCTTCTCCGCCCGCACGCCGGCAGCCAGCACGGCCAGCAGGTCCGGGCGATATACAGTGAAGTAGGGGTAGCCATAGCGCGCCACCGATAGCGGCCCCAGGTCGAACAATTTCCAGGTGTCACCGCTGCTCCACAGCCGTATTTCCTTGCCTGTGGCTTCGCATGACAGCCGCTGCAGTTCCTCTCCGAGGCCAAGTTCGTACAAGGCGCGATTGCAATTGGCCGAGAGCTGCAGGCCGGCACCGACTTCCTTGAGCGCCGAGGCCTGCTCGTAGACTTCGACATCGAAGCCGCGCTTGAGTAGGGACAGCGCGGCGGCCAGGCCGCCGATGCCGCCACCGGCGATCAGGACTTTCTTCATGCGTGGGT
>JANPGJ010000453.1:0-11495 GCA_031423955.1 Burkholderiales bacterium | reverse complement strand
CCTTCCCAGATCAGCGAGGCATCATGGGTGGCGGCGTACTTCTGCGCGGTGTAGACGAAAGGCGCATCCCAGCTCCAGGCGTCGGTGCCGGTCAGGCGCACGCCGCGTTCGAGCAGGTACATGGTGGCTTCATACCCCATGCCGCAGCCGGCGCTGACGTAGTCGTTGTTGCCATAACGCGAGCCGGCGCGGGTGTTGATCACCACGATCTCCAGCGGCTTGATCTGGTGACCGATGCGCTTGAGTTCCGCTTCCACGTCCGCTGCGGTCACTACATAGCCGTCGGCGAAATGGCGGAAGTCGAGCTTGACGCCGGGCTGGAAGCACCAGTTGAGGTCAACCTCGTCGATGGTGATCGAGCGCTCCCCCTTGTTCATGGTCGGGTGAAAGTGATACGGCGCATCAAGATGCGTGCCGTTGTGGGTCGACAACGCAATCTGCTCGACCGCCCACACCGCCGAATCCGGCAGGTCTTCCTGCTTCAAGCCCGGAAAAAACGGCGCCATCTGGTGAAACGAATTTTCGTGACTGAAGTACTCGATCTTCGGTGCGAACGCCGGCGGGTCGGAGATGACGTCATTTTCGAGGTAGATGGAGAGGTCGATGATTTTTCGGGTCATTTTGTGTGTGATGTCAGCTCGGCAATCGGGGCCCGGTTGATGTGAGCCGGGCATGCAGGCCTATGCGAATGCGGGTCAGGCCGGTAGACGCAGGGCGCAGTCTGCCACAAGCGGCTTGTCGGCCCAACATTGATTGGACGAGCCATGGTTCCGCAAATGAGATCAGGCTGCTTCCAGTGCGGCAATTCTGCGCACCGCCATCCGGTACAGGCGCGACGCCTGCGCCTGCCACGCCGGGTCAAGACCTGCCATTTGAAGATGCGCCGTTCAAATTGCAGGATGCCTTGGTACCGCACCCTCACGATTGAACGCAACTTCGTGCCGGTGCGGCCACAACCGGCCAACCAACGTCAGGTGCATTCCTGGCGCCAATTGCAGGCGGAAGCGGTCTTCTGATGCAAGCGCTGCTCCGTTCGTAGTAATGTTGCCCACCGCAACGCCACGAATGATCGCTTTTTCACAATTGGACACCGCGCCGCTTTGGCGCTTTTCAAGAGGAGAGATGCACATGGTTTGGGCAATTCGCAGGGTCGTGACCCGTCACGACAAGAACGGCAAGTCGGTTTTCCTGATGGACGGCCCGGCGCCCAACGTCAAGGAGATGGCTTCCATGCCGGGCCTGGCCTTGACAGATTTGTGGGAGACCGGCGGTGCACCCGCCGACAATAGCGGCGGTGCCGATGCGGCGGCACGCCCGATCAGGCTCGAACCGCCCCCGAAGGGCAGCATCCTGCGCATCGTGGAGTTTCCACCGGATAGTGCCTGGCGCGGCAATGCCGACTCGCTTGCGGCCTTCAATTCGATTGGTGCCGGCCATGCCAAGGACCAGTCCAACAGCGATCCGATGATGCACACCACCGCCACGGTGGATTACCTGATCGTTCTCAAGGGCGAGATTCACGCCATCGTGGATACCGGCGAAACCCTGCTCAAGCCCGGCGACATCATGATCCAGCGCGGCACCAATCATTCATGGAGCGTGCGCGGTACCGAACCCTGCATCCTGGCGGCGATCCTGATTGATGCCAGGCCGCTGGGGCTGGCGGCGAAGGCGGCGAAGGCGCGGCGCAAACCGGCTGCGGTCCGGAAGGCCGCCATCAAGAAATCCGCGCCGGTCAAAAAAGCCGGCGCTGTGAAAAAGGCTCCAAAAAAAGCAATCGCGGCGGCAAGGAAGAAGGCTGTCACAGCGAAGAAAGCCGCGGCTCCGCGAAAAGCTGCCCGTCCAGTCGCGCAGAAGGCACTTCGGCGCAAGTAAGCGGTGCATCGTCGCAGCATGCAGAAAGCCGGGGAAACCCCGGCTTTCTGCATGCATTTGCCCGCATTTCGCGAACGTGATGCGCAGGCTCGCGCGGAGTCAGCTTTCCAGGTTGCGCGCCGGCGGATAATCGCGCGAATACACCGGATTCTTCAGGAACTCCTCCGGCTTGTAGGTCCAGAACTGGCTGACGTTGTCGTATACCCGCTCGACCACATTGACCAGGCGCCCTTCCTTGCGCTCGACCCGCCGGATGAAAACATCGCCGACCACATTGCCGTAGGTATCGAAGGCCACCGGGCCGCGCGCGGTCGCCGCCTTGACACTGCGCAAGGCCTTCATCAACGCCGGTTTGTCCTCGATCCTGCCGTTGATCGCGGTCAGCGCGGTTTCGAGCACCGCCCCATTGACATAGGTGGCAGCCGCATAAAAGCCGGGGTCGTACTTGTGCTCCTTGCGGAAGGCGGCGGCAAATTTGCGATTGATCGGGTTGGCCAGTTCCGCCGAGTACCAGCAGGCGGTGCGCACGCCGAGCGCCTCGTCGCCCATGTTGCGCAACACAGCCTCGTCGAGCGCGGTCATGCCGCCGACGACGTTGAGTTTGCCGCGCAAGCCGTATTCATTGAACTGGCGCAGGAAGCGAAAACCATTCGAGCCGGCAAAGCCGAGGAAAATGCCGTCGACATTGGTCTTCAATTGCGCAAGGTAGGTGCCGTAGTCGGCCACGGTCAGCGGCGAGAACAGCTTCTGCACGACCTTGCCGCCGCTTTCCTCGAACACCCGCTGAAAGCCGGCCAGCATTTCATGCCCGTAGGCTAAGTCGTCGGCGATCACCGCCATGCGCCGCCACTTGAGTTCCTTCGCGCAAAAGTCGGCCATCGGGTGCGCGCATTGCGACGAGGTGGAGGTCGCCCGCACAAACCATGGGTTGGCCTTGCGCTGGGTCATGTCCTCGGCTGCCGCGACCGACAGCGTGGGCAAGGTCTGCGAACGGATGTAGTCGTCCACCGCCAGGGCCTCATTGGCGGCCAGCGGCCCCATCATCACGTGGATCTTGTTGCGCTCGACCAGTTCCTGGATTCTGGCACGCGCCGAGGCCGGCACGCCGCCGCTGTCGCCGACGATCAGTTCGACCTTCCTTCCGGCAAGCATGTGATTGCGTTCCTGCAGGTACATGTTGAGCGCGCGCTCCATGTCGAGTCCGCCGGAAGCCAGGGGCCCGCTCTTGACGGTCATCAAACCGATGCGAATCGGTCCGGCCTGGGCCCGGCTTGCAACCGGCAATCCGCTGCCGGCGGCCACCAGCATGCCGCCCACACCCTTTACCCATGCTCTGCGATCAATGCTCATGTTGTCTCCTGGTTGGTATTACTTGTTGCAATCCGGCGGGCCCGGTGCCGACGGCAACGGCGCCCCTGCTGCAACCTCGCTGGCACACAGTGCCCGCGATGTGAAGCGGGCCTGGTTGCACTGTCATTTCAACTTTCAGAGTGCAGCCAGCCAGCGCCCAACCACTTGCCGGACCTGGGCTTCGCGGCCGACGTAGAAGTGATTGCAATCGGCGATGATCTCCACCGTGCACGCGGCGCCGGCACGACCCGCAAACGCCTCCGCCGGGTAGGTATCGCGTGCCTCCTGGTCGCCGCGCAGATACAACACCGGGCAGCGGATGCGCGGCGCCAGTTCCAGGATGTCGGGCACATTGTCTAGCCAGTCGACATAGCTTGCCGCGCTCAACACATGCCACCAGCCTGGCATCTGCATCAATTCGCCGCCTCGCCCTGCGCGCACCTGCGCTCGGGCGAGCACATTGAGTTCGTCATAGCGCGCGCCGGCGAGCAAGCCGGCGCGCGCCATCCGCGGCGCGATCTCGCGCCCGCCGCAGTGCGCGGAAAGCAGGCCCAACGCCGGCGTGCCCGGATGATCAGCCACATGCCGCACCGCCAGCATGCCGCCATTGCTGTGGCCGATCACCATCGGATGCGGAAAGCCCTGTTCGGCAACCCAACGCGCGGCGATCGCATTGTCTTCAACCGCCTGGGCGATGGTTTGATAGGCGCCACCCTCGGCGGCGCGACTGTCGCGAATCGCCAGGATATCGTGGCCCCGACGATTGAAGGCCAGGCAGGCGTAACCCATGTCGAGCAGCAGCGGCGGCAGGAAGCGCAGCATGCCGGTGTAGAAGTTCATGGTGTTGCCATGAAATAGCAACACCGCGCCCGCGGTCGCGCCGCCCTGCGGTACGTACCAGGCGCCATCCAGCGGCGTGGTAGGCGTCGCGATCGAGACCAGCGTCGCGGGCCGACTGGCGTTCACGTGGAAGCCCTCAGGTTCGCGCGGATGATGAATCGCGCCATGGACCCTGCGGATGCACAGTTTTGATCGCTACCAAAATGACGACCTTGCCAAAGGCATGTTTTCGCAATGGTTTGCGCAGTTCCGGAAAAAACGGGCAGCCGCGAAGCTGCAAGCACCAAGGACTGCCGTTGCAACGGGTCGCGCCGATGGCAGCCTCGCTTGAAGGCTCGCATCATCGCGCCTGGCCGGACGACGCCCTGTCAGGTGTTGACTGTCGCGCCGGTTTTGGCACGCATTTCGTCAAGCGTGACCCCGGGCGCCAATTCGACCAGCTTCAAGCCGCCCGGCGTGATGTCGAGCACGCCGAGATCGGTGATGATGCGATTGACCACGCCAACGCCGGTGAGAGGCAGTTCGCAGGTCTTGAGAATCTTGTGCACGTAACCCTTGGCCACATGCTCCATCAGCACCAGCACACGGCCGACGCCGGCCACCAGGTCCATCGCGCCGCCCATGCCCTTGACCATCTTGCCGGGAATCATCCAGTTGGCAAGGTCGCCATGCTCGGAGACCTGCATCGCGCCGAGAATGGCGAGATTGATCTTGCCACCGCGAATCATGCCGAATGAATCGGCCGATGAAAAGATCGATGAACCAGGCAGCGTGGTCACGGTCTGCTTGCCGGCGTTGATCATGTCGGCGTCGATTTCGTCCTCGGTCGGAAACGGCCCGATGCCGAGCAGGCCGTTTTCCGATTGCAGCCATACCTCGATGCCCTTGGGCACATGGTTGGCCACCAGGGTCGGCAGGCCGATACCCAGGTTGACGTAAAACCCGTCCTGCAATTCCTGCGCCGCACGCGCGGCCATTTCGTCACGATTCCATGCCATCTTCGTCTCCTGCCTACCTGGCGCGCGTGGTGCGCTGTTCGATGCGCTTTTCCGGCGTCGCGTTGACCACCATGCGATGCACGAAAATGCCCGGCGTGTGGATCTGGTCGGGATCAAGTTCGCCCGGCTCGACCAGCACCTCGACCTCGGCGACGGTCACCTTGCCGGCCATCGCGACATTCGGATTGAAATTTCGCGCGGTCTTGCGATACACCAGGTTGCCCGACTTGTCGCCCTTCCAGGCCTTGACCAGCGACACATCGGGTACCAGGGAGCGTTCCATCAAATACTTCTGGCCGTCGAATTCGCGGACTTCCTTGCCTTCGGCGATCAGCGTGCCGACACCGGTCTTGGTGAAAAACGCCGGAATGCCGGAGCCGCCGGCGCGCAGTTTCTCGGCCAGCGTGCCTTGCGGGGTGAATTCCAATGCCAGTTCACCGGCCAGGTACTGGCGCTCGAACTCCTTGTTTTCACCGACGTAGGAGGCAATCATTTTCTTCACCTGGCGGGTGCCCAGGAGAATACCGAGGCCGAAGCCGTCGACGCCAGCGTTGTTCGAGATCGCGGTCAGGTTTTGCACCCCGAGGTCGCGCACCGCGGCGATCAGCGCCTCGGGAATGCCGCACAGTCCGAAGCCGCCGACACCGATCGTGTGGCCATCCTTCAGGACGCCCTGGAGCGCGCTTTTCGCGCTGTCGTATACCTTGTTCATCGTCGAGTTCCGCTCAAAATGGCCAATCAGTCACCAACTGCCTGCCTTCGGTGCACGCCGGGAAAACGTCTTCGCGGGTACCGGCGTCAGCCGATCCGCAGTTCCGGCCGGTTGCGGAATTCGTCAAGCGCTTCCGGATTGGCAAGCGCCTCGATATTCTTGACCGGCAGGTTGTGCACCACGTCACGCACCGCCAGCTCCACCAGCTTGCCGCTACGGGTGCGCGGAATATCCATCACCTGGATCACCTTGGCCGGCGCGTGCTGGGCTGTAGTGTGAACCCGGATCTGCTGCTTGATTTTTTCAATCAGTGCCGAATCCAGTTCCAGCCCCTCGCGCAGGCGCACGAACAACACGATGCGCACATCGCCGCGCCGCCCCGGCGGCCAGTCCTGTGAAATCACCAGCGACTCGGTGACCTCGTCGAGGCTCTCGACGTAACGGTAGATCTCGCCGGTGCCGATGCGCACGCCGCCCGGGTTCAACACCGCATCGGAACGACCATGAATGATCAGGCCGCCCGCGGCGGTGCGTTCGACATAGTCGCCGTGACGCCAGACGTTCGGATAGGTGTCGAAGTAGGCAGCATGAAATTTCGACCCGTCGTCATCGTTCCAGAAACCGATCGGCACCGACGGAAACGGCTTGACGCACACCAGTTCGCCCTTCTTGCCGGGGCCTGCCGGGCGGCCGCGCTCGTCGAACACCTGCACATCGACGCCCAGCGCATTGCTGGTGCATTCACCGCGCCGCACCGGCAATACCGGGTTGCCGAGCACAAAGCAACCGCAGATGTCGGTGCCGCCGGAAATCGAACCGAGCATCACGTCCTGCTTGATCGCCTGATAGACGTAATCGAAGGATTCCGGCGCCAGCGGCGACCCGGTCGACAGCACCACCCGCAAACGGTTGAGTTCGTGCGTCTCGCGCGGCCGGAACCGGATCTTGGCCAGCGCATCGATGTACTTGGCCGAGGTTCCGAAATGGGTGACTTTCTCGGATTGCGCCATGTCCCAGAGGATGCCGCCGCGGCGCAGGAACGGCGAGCCGTCATACAGGATCAGGGTGGCGCCCGAGGCCAGGCCGGTGACCAGCCAGTTCCACATCATCCAGCCGCAGTTGGTGGAATAGAACAGGCGGTCGCCGGGCCGCACGTCGCAATGCAACTGGTGCTCGGTGAGGTGCTTGAGCAGTATCCCGCCGGCGCTGTGGACGATGCATTTGGGCACCCCGGTGGTGCCCGACGAATACAGCACCAGAAGGGGTTGCTCGAACGGCAGCATGTTGTATTCGACCGGGCCGGCCTTGTAAGGCGCGGTGAATTCCGGCCAGGTCAGCGCGCGCGGCACGCCGTCGACATTTGGCGAGGCCGAGATATACGGCACGATCACCGCCTCGCGCACCGAAGGCAGCTTGGTGACGATCTCCGAAACCTTGTCGAGCAGGTCGATGACCTTGCCGTTGTAATAGAAGCCATCGGGCGCGAACAGCACCTTGGGCTCGACCTGGCCGAAGCGGTCGATCACGCCCTGGATGCCGAAATCGGGTGAACAGGAGGTCCAGATCGCGCCGATGCTGGCGGTGGCGATCATGCCGATCACCGCCTCGGGCATGTTGGGCATGATCGCGGCCACCCGGTCGCCCTGCCGTACACCGGCCGCCTTCAAACCCTGGGCACAACGCGACACCTGGTTGTTGAGTTCGGCCCAGGTGACCTTGCGCTTGACCTTGTCCTCACCCCAGAAAATGATGGCTTCCGAACTGTCATGCTTGCGCAGCAGGTTTTGCGCGAAATTGAGCCGCATGCCGGGAAACCAGCGAGCGCCCGGCAACTTGTGGCCGTCAACCAGAATGCCGGCCTTCAGGCCGACCGGCGCGCGTACGCCCTTGCGCGGTTCGACCGGCACGCCGATCACGCCGAGTTGCTCCCACACCGACTGCCAGAACTGCTCGGGCGAGTCGACCGACCATTTCTGGAACGACTGGTAGTTGTTGAACTTGAGCTTCCAGCGCTTGATCGCGGTCCGCGCGAAATGCGTGAGGTTGGCCTTTTCCAGCGCCGCTTGGCTGGGCTCCCACAAGATTTGATTGTTGTTCTCTGTCATCATTCTGTACGGCTCACCATGTCGCATTTGCGGCGCACCTTAGTTGCTGCCGAGCCGCTGTCTGACCGGCGCGGGAAACGACGCGGGTCGCCCCGTTTCATTGCTGATCCAGACAAACAGCGCCTCGCCTGTGGCATAAATCGTCTCCGGGTCGTCGGTGCGCCGAATCTCGTAATACGTCGGCATGCTCGACCGCCCGATCCTGCCCGCGAAGACCCGCACCTCGACCACGCCCGGATACTTGAGCGGGCGCCTGAAACGACACCCTGCCGTCGCAATGATCGGCCCTTCTGCATGATCCGCGGTGTTGCCGACACCCCAGGAATCGATCCAGCTGATTCGCGCCTGCTCCATGTAGCGGAAGTACACGGTGTTGTTCACGTGCAGCATCGCGTCCATGTCGCCCCAGCGAATCGCCATCTCTTCGCGGTGCACCTGCCGAACTCCTTCCGGCAGGGCATTCGGGATCGGGATCGGTTCCGCCATCGCAGCTTCGGTTCTTGGTGTCCGCCCAAGGGCGCTTTGCGGACTGCATTGGGCCGCGTGAATTGCTACGCGGCAAAACCCGAAATTATATGCATTTTTGCCTAAAAAACAATCGATTAAATTGCATCGGCGGGCTTGACATCGGGCCAAAACACGCGGCTGCGTCGGTGCAAAGCGGGTCGCGGCGCAGTCCGGCGGCCCGGAGTTGCGCGCGGCCGGATTTTTGCACCCATCAAGGAATCAATGACTTAGCGTCGGCGATCCGGATCGGGCGGGCGCCGCGTGACAAGCTGCTGCGAGCCCGCATTTGCCGCCAGGCGCGGCGATTTCCGGAAGCTAGCCGGCTGCCATGCCGTCATCGGCTGTCACCACCGCTCCATTGATGAAGCTCGATGCATCCGACGCCATCAGCAGCAACAGTCCGTCGAGGTCTTCCGGCTTGCCGACCCGCCGCCGCGGCAGCATGCTGACCAGCTTTTGCCCGGCTTCGGTGGCGAAGTAGGCGGCATTGATCTCGGTTTCGATATAGCCCGGGCAGATCGCGTTGACGTTGATGCCGTAGCGGCCCCATTCGACCGACATCGCGCGCGTCATGTGAATCACCGCCGCCTTCGACATGCTGTAGACCGACAACTGCGACAGGGCGCGCAGTCCGGCCACCGACGCGATGTTGATGATGCGTCCGGGCGTCTTTTTGGCGATCATCACTCGCGCCGCTTCCTGCGCCATGAAAAAAGCACCCTTGGTGTTGGTGCTCATGACGTAATCGAAATCCTCTTCGGTCACGTCGAGCACCCGGCCCTGGGCCGAGACCCCGGAATTGTTGACCAGGATGTCGATGCGCTTGAGGTCGGACTCGACCTTCGCCACCACGCCGCGAATGCTCGCCGTGCTGGTGACGTCGAGTTGATAAACATGCGCTTCGCCGCCTTCGGAGTCGATCTCGGCGCGCAACTCCTTCAACCGCTCGACGCGGCGCGCGGCGACCGCGACGGTCGCGCCGGCGTCGGCCAGCACCTTGGCGAAGCGGGCACCGAGCCCGGAGGAAGCGCCGGTCACAAGTGCCACCTTGCCGGAAAGATTGAATTCAACTGTCATGATGCCGCTTTTTCGTGGTTGTTCCGGGGATCGCAGTGTAAACCCCGCACCGGCTCGGCACCAAATCCGAGCCGGCGAGTTCGGGCTCTACGGCTACAATTTGCCTTTTGCCGCGCTTGCCCTTCCTTACTTGCCGCGCGCCTATCCGAACGCCGTGCGGCAATCCCGCCGCACCACATGCGGCACCCCACCACGCAATCCACGCGAGTCTGCCAACATCCATGTCGCAACTTTTCAGCTCCATCAAACTGGCCGGCCTGACCCTGCCCAACCGTATCGTCGTGTCACCCATGTGCCAGTACTCGGCGGTCGACGGCGATGCCCAGGACTGGCACATCATGCATCTGGGCGCGCTGGCGATTTCCGGCGCCGGCATGCTGATCATCGAGGCCACCGCACCCTCGGCACAGGGACGCATCACCCCGGGCTGTCTGGGCCTGTATTCGGACAGCAACGAGGCGGCCCTGGCCCGGGTGCTCGGCGCCATCCGCCAGCATTCGGCGATTCCCGTCGCCATGCAGATCGGCCATGCCGGCCGCAAGTCCTCCAGCCAGGAACCATGGAACGGCGGCGGCCTGATCGCTGTCGACGCGCCGCGCGGCTGGCAGCCGTTGGGCCCGTCGGCACTGCCGCAGTTGCCCGGCGAGGCGCCGCCGCGCGCGATGACGCTCACCGAAGTGCGCGATGTGGTGGTGCAATTCGCCGCCACCGCCAGGCGCGCGGATCGACTCGGCATCGATGCGCTCGAACTGCACGGCGCGCACGGCTACCTGCTGCACTCGTTCCTGTCGCCGCTGGCCAATCAGCGCACTGACGAGTACGGCGGCTCGCTGGAAAACCGCATGCGCCTGCCGCTCGAAGTCTTCGACGCCGTGCGCGCGGTGTGGCCGGCCGGCAAGCCGCTGGGCATGCGCATTTCCGCTTCCGACTGGGTCGAAGGCGGCTGGGACCTCGGGCATTCGATCGTGCTGGCGCAGGCGCTGAAGGCGCGCGGGTGTGACTGGCTGGACTGCTCCTCCGGCGGTGTGGCCCCGGCGTTGCAGAAAATTCCGCTCGGGCCGGGCTACCAGGTGCCGTTCGCCGACGCGATTCGCAAGGCCGTGCCGGGGCTGCCGATCATGGCCGTCGGGCTGATCACCGAGCCCAGGCAGGCCGAGGAGATCATCGCCAGCGGCAAGGCCGACATGGTGGCGCTGGCGCGTGGCTTGCTCTACAACCCGCGCTGGCCGTGGCATGCCGCCGCCGCGCTCGGTGCCAGCGTGCCGGCCCCGAAACAGTACTGGCGCTGTGCACCGCGTGAGTTTCCCAACGTGCTCGGCCAGGTAAAAACCGGCCAGCGCTGACAAGCGCCGGCTGCGACCGATGCGGGCAATCCGGCCACCGCGGTGCAAAGCGGGTCGGCGACAACAACCCAGGAGCGAGCATGACGCGTGAAGTAATGGAATATGACGTGCTGATCGTCGGCGGCGGCCCGGCCGGCCTGGCCGCCGGCATTCGCCTGAAGCAATTGGCTGCCGCCAACGGCGGCGAGATCAATGTCTGCGTGATCGAAAAGGGTTCGGAGATCGGCGCCCACATCCTGTCAGGCGCGGTGATGGACCCGCAGGCGATCAATGAACTATGGCCGACCTGGAAGGAAGACGGCGCACCGCTCAACCAGCCGGTGACCGAAGACCGCTTCATGTTCCTGTCTGAAACCGGCGGCATGAAGGTGCCGAATTTCGCACTGCCGGCCAATTTCCAGAATCACGGCAACTATGTGGTGAGCCTGGGCAATGTGTGCCGCTGGCTCGGCGCCAAGGCCGAAGAGCTGGGGGTCGAGATCTACCCCGGCTTCGCCGGCGCGGAGGTGCTGTTCGACGCGGCTGGCGCGGTCAAGGGTGTGGCCACCGGCGACATGGGGGTGGGCCGCGATGGCGCGCACACCGACAACTACCAGAGCGGCATGGAACTGCATGCCAGGTACACGTTTTTCGCCGAGGGTTGCCGCGGCCACCTCGGCAAGATGCTCGAGGCGCGCTACAGGCTGCG
>JANPGJ010000452.1:0-2113 GCA_031423955.1 Burkholderiales bacterium | reverse complement strand
GCCGCCGGTTTGCAAGTCTTTGATGAATATGTCCGTGGCGAGATTGGTATCGTCGGCGACCAAGTTGGCCGCCGCGCTGACGAAGGCGACAAATCGGCGGCATAACGCGTGCGAGTGAATCGAACGCGGGCGTCGGGGGCTCTAGCTTAAGCGAGAACCCGGCGTTTTCGGCCGAGGGGCGCTGGTTGGTATTTGACAGCGAAAGCGACAACCTGGTGGCCGGTGACAGCAACGGTATGCGAGACATTTTCCTCAAGGACCTGTCGACTGGCCGGCTGACGCGAGTAAGCGTCGCTGCCGATGGTAGCCAGACAGATGGGTTTTTGAATGGAGCGTTTAATCCAAGTAAAAACCCGTCGATCTCGGCGGACGGTCGCTTTGTAGTGTTTGAAAGCGGCGCTGCGAATCTGGTTCAAGACGAATCCCTCTCGGGCAATCATATATTCCTGAAGGACGTTCTCACCGGATCCATCCTCCGTCTCAGCCCCAACGTCGAAGCGGAAGGCCACTGGACCTTCGGTCCAGCGATCTCCGCAGATGGACGCTACATAGCGTTCTCGACCAGCAATGCGAATGTCGTTGATGGCGATACCAACTTGATGGTAGATATCTTCCGGGTCAACAACCCGTTCCTGATCGCCGGCGGCGGCATCGACACGGTGCTGGCCTCAGTGACTCACACCTTGACGGTCAACGTAGAGAATCTGACGTTGACCGGCAGCGACGCGATCAACGGCAACGGCAACCTTCTTGACAACCTGATCATCGGCAATGACGCCAACAATGCGCTGCGCGGCAATGGCGGCGACGACACGCTCAACGGCGGCGCCGGCGATGACACGTTGATCGGCGACAGTGGTGCCGACAGTCTTGACGGCGGCCAAGGGGTGGACAGCGCGGTCTACAGCGGATTCGCCCGGCAGTATGTGGCGAGCGGCAACATGGCGACCGGCGGGACGGTGACCGGCGCGGGTGGGATCGACCGCCTGACCGGCATCGAGAAGGTGGTGTATGTCGACGGCACGCAGACCTACGACACCGTGACCGGTATTGGTGCGTGGACGGTCGACCGAAGTGCCGGCAGCGTGGCGCGACTCTACTGGGCCACCTTGGGCCGCGCGCCCGATGCGGGCGGCCTGAGCGCGTGGGTGACGGCGGTACGCAGCGGCACTACTGTGCGCACGGTGGTCGATGCCTTTGTCGGCAGCGGCGAATTCCAGGGCCGCTACGGCAACCTCGACAACCCGGGCTTCGTCAACCGCCTCTACCTGAACGTGCTCAATCGCGCCGCCGATGCGGACGGCCTCGCGGTCTGGACCGCCATCCTGAACGCCGGCGGCAGCCGCGCCGATGTCACGCTCGGCTTTTCCGACTCCGCCGAATTCCAGGCGCGGATCGCGCCGAACATCGACGGCGGCATCGTCGCCACCAACCGCCTCACCGGCGACAACGGCGCCAACCTGCTTGCCGGCAGCGGCCTGATCGACACCCTCAGCGGCCTGGGCGGCAACGACACCCTGTCCGGCGGCGCCGCCGACGACGTCCTCACCGGCGGCGCCGGCGACGACAGCCTCGACGGCGGTGGCGGCGTCGATGTCGCGCAGTTGAGCGGCATCCGGCGCCAGTACAGCCTCGCCGGCAACCCGACCGGCGCCGGCAGCAGCGTCGGCGTCGACGGCAACGACAGCTTCACCGGCATCGAGAAGTTGAGTTTCGCCGATGGAACCCGCACCTACGATGCGCAGAGCGGCGGCAGCACCTGGAGCGGCAACGCGCGGGTTGCGAGCGTGGCGCGGCTGTATTGGGCGGCGCTGGCGCGCGCGCCGGACCTGGCCGGCATCACCGGCTGGGTCAATGCCAGCACCGTATCGATGGGATTAGCCGCCGCCGGCTTCGTCGGCAGCATCGAATTCCAGGGCCGCTACGGCAACCTCGACAACCCGGGCTTCGTCAATCGCCTCTACCTGAACGTGCTCAATCGCGCCGCCGATGCCGACGGCCTCGCGGTCTGGACCGCCATCCTGAACGCCGGCGGCAGCCGCGCCGATGTCACGCTCGGCTTTTCCGACTCCGCCGAATTCCAGGCGCGGATCGCGCCGAACATCGACGGCGG
>JANPGJ010000451.1:0-4808 GCA_031423955.1 Burkholderiales bacterium | reverse complement strand
GTGGACTGGTGCGCCAGAGCGATGCGAATGCAGGCGGACTCACCTTCGTCCAGGTCGGGCAGGGCCACTTCGGGCACGGTATTCGTCCAGGCGCGGAGCCAGCCGTCTGAGAGGGCGGCGCGGATCGCTACCTGCCCACGCGTCACCGGGCCCGCGAGCAACTCCCGCTCGACCTCGGGTGGCGTCCATACCTCGCCGAACAGCGATTGCAGCCAGCCCAGCCCCTGAACGATGGAAAGTCCGATCAGCGGGCTGGCATCGCTCAGGACGAGGCGAGCCACTGGTCGAGCGTTTCAAGATCGCGTTCGACTTCCACCGCGCTCATCTGGATTACCGGTATGCCCAGTCGCGAGAGGTGTGCCATGAACCCGGGCAAGGGCATTTGCGCTACCCGCGCGGCGCGCGCGAGCGAAAGGTGTCCATCGCGAAACAGCGCTGTGGCCAGCGCGGCGCGCACGCCCGCCAGATCCAGCGCCCCGGTCGATGCCAGGCCCACCATGAGCGCGTCCGGTCGGTCGCGATTCATCACCACCACCAGATCATCCTGCGACTTGCGCAGCGCCTCGGTTGGATTGTTTTTCAGGCCACTGACATTGACGGTTTCCATGGCGCACCCCGTTGAATGGGAATAGTATATAGGAATATATGAAGGGAAGAATATATGGGAATTCGAATGGCAAAGCTTTCCGCAGGCACACTCGGCAGGCCGCTATGATGGTGGCCACGGAGGTGGGGAGATGAGTCTCGGCAAATCGTTGGTCATGGCCGTCGCGCTTGTGGCGCTTCCCTGGTGGACAGCCGCTGCCGCGCCCGCGCCGCAGCAATTCACCGACGCCTTCTTCCCGGAAGACTGCGGCCTGATGAAGCTGCAGGTGCGCGGGCCCGAGCCGGCCTGCGGTTTTGTGTCGGTGCCGTTGCGCCATGGCGAGGATGGCTCACCGCGCATTCGCCTGGCGGTGGTGGTGATTCCGGCGCTCGATGTCGACAACCGCCGGCCGGACCCCTTGTTTCTCGCCCAGGGCGGGCCCGGTGGCTCGACCATCGGCAGCTTTGCGCAGAGCCTCCTGGACGACCCTGGCAAGCGGCCGACGCTCAATCGCGACCTCGTGCTGTGGGACCAGCGCGGCACCTATTTCTCGCAGCCGCGCCTGCGTTGCCGCGAGGGCAATGCCCTGCCGCCGGACGCTGATGAGAAGGCGCAACGCGAGGCGTTTCGCCGCTGCGGCGAACGCCTGACGCGCGAGGCCGGCGACCTCTCGGCCTTCAATTCGCTGGAGAACGCGCGCGACGTCGACGACGTGCGTGCCGCACTGGGTTACGAGAGTTTCAATTTCTACGGCGTTTCCTACGGCACCGAGCTTGGCCAGTTCCTGCTGCGCGAGCGGCCGAAGGGTTTGCGCAGCGTGGTGCTCGATGCGGTGGTGCCGCTGGGGTTCAGCCTGGTCACCGGGGTGCCTGCGGTGCGCCAGCAGGTGATGCCGCGCTATGCCGAGAGTTGCGCCGCCTCGCCGGCGTGCAACCAGGCCTACCCGGATTTGGCCAATCGCTACCAGGCGCTGCTGGAAAAGCTCGACAAGAACCCGGTGCCGGTGGCCCTGGGCCCGGCCGCCCAGCAGCCGGTGGCGCGCACCGCGGCGTCGCCTGAACCGAAATCGGAAAAGCGCCCCGACGCCGCCACCATCAGCGGCCGCGACTTCGACGGCGCGCTTTACCAATCGGTCTACCAGCGCGAGGCGGTGCCGTTCATCCCCTACATCGTGCAGCGCGCCGAGCAGGGCGACTTCAGCTTCATGCTCAATATCGTGCGCATGATGCAGGCCTCCAACGACGACATGGCCGACGCCATGTACATGACGGTGGTGTGCGCCGAGTTCGGCGACACGCCGGAGTCGGCGCTGCAGTTTCCCGGTGTGATCAAGCGGCTGGTCGAGGCCGGGCAGAACGACGCGCGGCAGATCCTGCAACTGTGCCGCGACTGGAACATCCGCCTGCTCGACAAATCGCTTCTGCAGCCGGTGAAGTCCGACATTCCCACCCTGCTGCTGTCGGGCCGCTTCGACCCGATCACCCCGCCCGAAGGGGCGGAGCGGGTGGCCGCGAATCTGTCGCGCGCGTTCAGCTTCACCTTTCCGCGCGGCGCCCACGGCCAGGCATTTGTGGTGCCCTGCGCCAACTTCATGATCGCCAATTTTCTCGAGCAGCCGGGCCAGGCACCCGACGGCACCTGCGCGCGCGAGGCAGCGGCGGCGTTTGTCACCCCGGACCAGCTGATCAGCCTGCCGGCCTTAAAGCGCGGCGGCAGCGCCAGCATTCAGGACCAGATGGCGGCTCTCGCCGGCCCGGCGCAGGCGGTGGTGTTCGCGCTGTTGCTGCTGTTCAGCGCCGTGCCGGTGTATGCCGTCACCGAGGTGGTGCGCATCTTCCGCCGCCGCGCCACGCCGCTGCCCGGCGACTGGCGCGGCCGCATGATCCTGGCCGCGCCCTGGGTGCCGGTGCTGGCGGCGATTTTGCTGTCTGCATTTTTGGCCGCAGCGGTCAACAGCGTCGGCGCGGTGCTCCAGCGCAACCAGTTCCTGCTGCTGTTGGGCGCGGTGCCGGCCTGGGTGAAGGAGCTGAGCTATGGCCTGATTCCTTTCATGCTGGTGATGCTGCTGATGACAATCACCGCCATGCTGCTCTGGAGCCACGGCGCGCGCAGCAAGATGGGGCGGCTCTACTACACCGCGCAGGTGATCGCCGGCTGGTCGGTGTGCGTGGCGCTGGTGAAGACCGGTTTGTTCGGGTTCTAGGCCGAATAGCATTTCCGTGGCGCGTGTCGCCCCAGCGGATGCGCATGGGCGCCAACCTAAAAACTGCAGCGCTCTTCTCCCTCCCCTTCAAGGGGAGGGTTGGGGTGGGGATGGGGTGGATTCCGATGAAACAACCAACGCTGATGCTGGCCGCCGCCGCCCTAGCCCTGTGCGCCCTCGCTCCAAGCACCACAGCCCAAACCTACCCCGACAAGCCCATCCGCCTGATAGTCCCCTTCGCCGTGGGTGGCGCCAACGACCTGGTGGCGCGCCTGCTGTCAGCGCGCCTGCAGATCAACATGAAGCAGCCGGTGGTGGTGGAAAACCGCCCCGGCGCCGGCGGCACCATCGGTGTGGCCAGCGTGGTCAAGGCCGCGCCAGACGGCTACACCCTGGTGCTCGGCGAATCCGGCGCCATCGGCATCGGCCCCTCGATGAGCAAGAAGCCACCCTACGATTCGGTGCGCGACCTGATTCCGGTGGCCTCCCTGATCGAGTTTCCGCTAGTGATCGTGGCCAACCCGGCCAGCAACATCCGCAACCTGAAAGACCTGGTGGCCCACGGCAGCGGCAAGAACACCAGCTACGGCTCGGCCGGCACCGGCACCGTGCAACACCTCACCATGGAGTTGCTCAAGCGCACCATGAATCTTACGATGACGCACATCCCCTATCGCGGCGGCGCCCCGGCGATGACCGACCTGATCGGCGGCCAATTCCCGGTCATGCCGATCACCGCCTCCACCGCGCTGCAACCGGTGAATGCCAACCAGATCGTGCCGATCGCCGCGCTGGGCAAGAACCGCAGCAGCATCTTCTCTGCATTAGCCACCGCGGCCGAGCAGGGCTACCCGTCGCTGAATGTCACGGTATGGGCCGGCCTCTTCGCACCCGCCGGCACGCCACCGGCCATCGTCGATTTTCTGGCCGGCGAGATCCGCAAGGTGCTGGCCGTGGCGGAAGCGCGCAAGAGCATCACCGAACTAGGCGTGGAAATCGTCGAAATGCCGCGCGACGAATTCGCCCGCGTGGTGCAGGGCGACGTGCGCCGCTGGGCCCAGGTGATCCGCGAGGGCAACCTCGCCACCGATTGAAGCCGCCGATCGAGCCCACAGATGCCGGCCACCATCCCCGCCTACAACCTGCACGACTTTCGCACCCTGGCCAAAAAGCGCCTGCCCAAGGGCATCTTCGAATACATCGATCGCGGCGTTGAAGACGAAGTCGCGCTGGCAGAGAACCGCGCCGCCTTCAACCGCATCAAACTGCGCCCGCGCGTGCTGGTGGACGTATCCGGCCGCAGCGCCGCCACCGAACTGTTCGGCAAGCCAATCGCCATGCCGGTGGCCGTTGCCCCCACCGGCTCGGCAGGCCTGGTGTGGTACCAGGGCGAACTCGAACTCGCACGCGCAGCGGCCGACGCCAACATCCCCTTCACCCTCGCCACCAACGCCATGACCTCGATGGAAACCATCGCCCGCGACGCCGGCGGCAGGCTGTGGTTTCAACTAAACATGTTCGCCGACCGCAGCATCGCCCACGCCATGGTGAAGCGCGCCGAGGTGAACGGTTTCGAAGCCCTGGTGCTCACCGCCGACTGCCCGGTAGTACCCAACCGCGAATACAACGCCCGCAACGGCTTCACCGTGCCGTACCGCCTGTCACGCCGCTCCGCCTTTGACATGCTCACGCACCCGCGCTGGTTCACCACCGTGATGGGCCGCTACCTGCTGGGCGACGGCATGCCCAAGTTCGAAAACTACCCACCGGAACTGCAAGGCAAAGTCAGCGGCTTCTCCACCAACAAATCCGCAGCCAGGTGCGAAGACCTGACCTGGCGCGACGTGGAACAACTGCGCGCCCTGTGGCCGAGGAAGCTGTGGGCGCCGATCCGAAACTGTAGGAATTCCAGCGGAGTGAAGGTGCGTGTTCTTCCGCCGCCGTTTTGTTCCGATCAGCGTCTCTGACGCATCTTCTTCGCATTGGGTTCTGAGTTCTTCAAACTGCGCCTGAGGGCGT
>JANPGJ010000450.1:0-1745 GCA_031423955.1 Burkholderiales bacterium | reverse complement strand
AGCCCAGTGCCGACCTGCGCACCAACAAGTTCTGCTGGCTTGGCGCGAGCATGTCGTTGCCGGGCTTCACCTATGCCTTCAAGGAGAATCAGCACGGTATCTGGAACCTGCATGCCTACATGTTCACCCGGCCCGGCGATCCGCCCCAATGCACCTTTGTGCTCGAAACCACCGACGAGGCCTTTCGCAATGCCGGCCTGGTTGTCGAGGACGAAGAGCGCACCGCGCGCTATTGCGAGACGGTGTTTGCCGATCTGCTCAAAGGCAACCGGCTATTGACCAACCGCTCGTACTGGCGCAATTTTCCGACCATCAAATGCGAAAAGTGGAGCCACGAGAACGTGGTACTGCTTGGGGATGCTGCGCACACCGCGCACTGGTCGATCGGTTCGGGCACCAAGCTGGCGCTCGAAGACGCGATCGCATTGCATGCCTCGGTGCTGCGTCATCCGCGCGACTTGCGCGCGGCGTTGGTCGACTATGAGGCCACGCGTCACGAGGAGGCCGACCGCATCCAGCATGCGGCCAATGTTTCGCTGGTGTGGTTCGAGAACCTGCGGCGTTTCTGGAGCATGGATCCGGTGCAGTTCAACTTCAGCATGATGAGCCGCTCGAAGGCGATCACGTTCGAGAACATGCGCATGCGCGACGCCGCCAGCGTCGCCGAGCTGGAGCGCTGGTGGAACGCGGATGTCGCGAAATCCCAAGGCGCAATCCTGCCCGCCGCCTTCAAGGCGCCGCCGATGTTCGCGCCGTTTCAACTGCGCGGCATGCCTCTGCGCAATCGCGTCGTGGTGTCGCCGATGGCACAGTACATGGCGGTCGATGGCGCGCCCGGCGACTGGCACCTGATGCACTACGGCGCCCGCGCGGTGGGCGGCGCCGGGCTGGTGTTCACCGAGATGACCTGCCCGAGCGCGGACGGGCGCATCACGCCGGGCTGCGCCGGGCTCTACAAGGATGCGCATGCCGCGGCCTGGAAGCGGATTGTCGATTTCGTGCATGCGCACAGCGCGGCAAAGATCTGCATTCAACTCGGGCACGCCGGGCGCAAGGGGTCGACCCAGGTCGGCTGGGAGAAAATGGATCGGCCCCTGCCGGACGGCAACTGGCCGCTGCTGGCGCCGTCGGCGCTGCCGTATGCCGAAGGCAACCAGGTGCCGCGCGAAATGTCGCGCGCCGACATGCTGCGCATCAGCTCCGAGTTCGTCGCCAGCGCCAGGCGGGCAATCGAGAGCGGCTTCGACATGCTCGAGTTGCATATGGCGCACGGCTATTTGCTGGCCAGTTTCATTTCCCCCGTCACCAACCGGCGCACTGACGAGTACGGCGGTTCGCTTGACAATCGTTTGCGCTGGCCGCTTGAAGTGTGGGATGCGGTGCGTGCCGTCTGGCCTGCCGACAGGCCGATGAGCGTGCGGATTTCGGCCACTGACTGGATTCCGGGCGGCATCACCGGGGTCGATGCGGTGGCCATCGCGCGCGCGTTCAAGGCCCATGGTGCCGACCTGATCGACGTGTCCAGCGGGCAAACCGATCCGGCGTCCAGGCCGGTTTATGGCCGCATGTTTCAGGCGCAATTCGCCGAACAGGTGCGGATGGATGCCGGCATCGCCACCATGGCGGTCGGTGCAATCACCAGCGCTGATCAGGTCAACACGCTGTTGGTATCCGGCCGCGCCGATCTGGTGGCGCTCGGGCGGCCGCATCTGGCCGATACCTGCTTCACGCTGCACGCCGCGGCC
>JANPGJ010000449.1:0-5927 GCA_031423955.1 Burkholderiales bacterium | reverse complement strand
GCGGTCGATGGCAGGCAGATGCGGCCGGCGTCGCACGGCGCCTGGCCAGCGGCCCGCTGTCTCCGATGCGACGACCGTGCAGACGCCGGCTCCCGTGATCCGGGCCCGCCGCGCTTGCGGGTAATATCCGCAGCTTGTCACCCCGAATATGCGCGGCGGCGGCAGCCACGCGCCGGCGTTGTTGAAGGGCTTGCAAGCCGGCGCGGGCCGCCAACCGTCGCTACCCACCAGGGAGCATCATGGAAACCACCACACCCCAATTCGACCGCACGCGCGAAAGCGTCGGCAACATCGTGCTGCTCGAGCATGTCAACGTCACCCAGAATGACCAGCGCCCGACCACCGTCTTCTGGATCGAGGGCCTGGGCTTCACGCGCGACCCCTACATGCATGTGTCGGACAACAACATGTGGGTCAACATCGGTCGCCAGCAGATTCATTCGCCGACCCGGCCGCCGCAGGTGCTGCGCGGGACGGTCGGCGTGGTGATGCCCGACCTCGCCATCGCCCGCGCCGGTCTTGCGCGCATCGGCGGCAAGCTCGAAGGCACGCGCTTTGCCTGGCAGGACCGCGGGGATGTGATCGACACCACCTGTCCATGGGGCAACCATATCCGCTGCCATGCGCCGCAACAGCGCTTCGGCCCGATGCGTCTGGGCATTCCGTATGTCGAGCTGCCGGTGCCGCGCGGCAGCGCCGCCGGCATCGCCAGGTTCTATGAACAGATCATGCAGGCGCCGGCGCTGCTCAAGAAAACCGATGGTCTGTCTGCCGTGCATGTGAATGCCGGGGCGCATCAGGAAATCATTTATCGTGAAACCGATGCGCCGATCGCGCCCTATGACGGCCACCACATTGCCCTGTATGTGGCCGACTTCGGGCGTCCGCAGGCCGAACTGCGGCGGCGCGGCCTGATCAGCGAGGAAAGCGATCAGTGGCAGTATCGATTCGAGAAAATCGTCGATCCGGAAAGCGGTGAGCATCTGTTCACCCTCGAGCATGAGGTGCGCAGCCTGACCCACCCGCTATTCGCACGGCCGCTGGTCAACCGCAATCCGCTGCAGCAGCAAGGCGCTTACACGCCCGGGCAGGACGCGTTTTTCTAGTCGCCTGTTGTCGCCCGGCGCCGCCGCGCTGCAGCCTGCGGCCGCAGCCGGGTCGACATGATCGCCCCGATTTCTCGCGAGTTGTGATGAGCGCTCCGGCGCCCGACGCTTGACGCCCCGTAAGTCCGCGCTAGACTGCCTGCTGGATGCGGCCATGCTGGCCCCGACCCGCACGGTGCTGGAGCAGACAGCGACGCGTCGATCTGTCACGCCAGCTGTTGCTCGATGGGGAATTGACGACCATGTCGGCAGCACAGCAGAAGTGGGGTTATGGCCTGCCTGATCAGGCGGCGCACAAAGCGGAGCCGGTTGCCGCGCGGGATGCCGCGGGCAGCCCGCGATTCGCGCAGGTGCGTGGCGACATCGTTGGCGGATTCGCGGCTGCGTTCGTCATCGCGATCCTGACCTTCACTTCCCTCATCGCCTACCTGCCGCGGGTGGTGATCGCGGCGATGCTGGTGGTGGTGGCGATCCAGTTGTTCGATCGCTGGACGCTGCAAATCCTCGCCAAGTTGTGCAGGCGCGAATTCATCGGCGCGCGTCGCATGCTGATCGACCTGGCGGTGATCGTGGTGGTCACGGCCGTTGCAATGGCGATGAACATCGTGGTCGCGGTGTTCACCGGGATCGCGGTCGCCATGCTGGTGTTCCTGTACCGGATGAGCAAGTCGGTGGTTCGGCGGGCCTACCGCTGCGACGCGATCCATTCGCGCAAGACCCGCGAACCCAGGTTGACCGATCTTCTGGCCACGCACGGTGCGCGCATTCTGGTGCTCGAACTGGAGGGGCCGATATTCTTCGGTACCGCCGAAAATCTCGACGCCTACATCGAATCGTCGGCTGGCGCGGATGTGAGCTATGTGGTGTTCGATCTCAAGCGGGTCAATGAAATCGATACCACCGGCGCGCGGATCATCGTGCAAATCCACGAGCGGCTGAAGAAACAGAAAAAATTTCTCCTGATTGCCGGCGTCGAGAAAAATACCCATCTGGCGAATGTCATCGACGACACCGTGCCAGTTCGTCCAGTCCGCGTGCATCGAAGCAGGTCGCATCGGCCGCGGCGCCTGGGGACGGAAATCGGCGGCGAGTATGCGCGCTTCGAAGTGCAGTTCAGGCGGCATGCAGCGGTTGCTGCGGTACTGCCCGCCGCTCGATAGAACAGGGGGCTGGTCGATTGGGAATTGCATCATTCCCGGCAAAAGCATTTTTCTGGCGTGGCGGTCATGTATCTGGCAGCGATCAATTGTCCCCGCAATCGGGCGGTTGCGGTCGCGCAGATGCTTCACCGGCATTCGCCGCGGAGATCAGGCCCGAATTTGCGACGCCGGGTGGTGGCGCTTTGGAGCGGGCGAACTGCGTTCCGCCGGTGGCAATCTGTGCGGCGTTCGCCGCGACAATCGGAAACACGGTCTCGCGCATGTATTGTTCGGCCGTCATGCCCGCAGCGTTGCGCGACTCGTCGGTTGCCGCCACAACACTCCACCTGACGCGCCGCTCGATGAGGTCCAGCACCTGGGCGCCAAGGGTGACCGGGCTCATCTGTTCGTGGACGGCGGCGCTGAACCAGGCGTAGTTCGCGGCGCGGTCGGCGGCGCCGTGCTTGTCTTCGGATTGACAGGTGAAGTCGCGCAGGGCGCTGAGCGGGCCAAAGCGCGCCGTGCCGGTCGATTCGCGCTCGGCATGACCGTCGGCGAACGAGTCCTGAAGCGTGTGCAGCAGGGCCCCGAGCGCGATGCGGCGAATCCGTACCGGCGCGGTGCCGCCGCGGGTCTCGAAAAATTCCGCCACGCTGGTGGTCTCGAAGCCGCCAAGGATGGGCGCGAACTCGGGCAATGCACCGATCAGCGTTTCCGGCGCGATCTCCGCGCCGGCGACCTGATAGGTGAAGCGCGCCCACAGCAAGATCCGCTCGCGCGATTGCGCCAGGGTTTCGCCACGCTCCGCCATCGCGTGCATGAACTGCATGTCGCCGAAGTGGGAGCGATACAGAAAATTGCCGCCGCGCCGGAACAGCGGATTGGCCGGATCGCCGGCCGCCAGGCCAGCGGCGTGCGCCATCAGCAGGGCCCAGCAGGCGGCGTTTTCCGGCACCCGCACCTCGCCGCAGATCAGGGCCGATGGCGTCACCAGGGTCATCAGGGCGCGCGCGGTCCGGATCGGCGGCGCGTCGTTGAAGCGCACGGCGCGGATCACTTCCTCCATCTCGTCGCCCAGATCGGCGGCATGCGACTGCAGATCGCCGCTGCGCCCGGGGCAACGGATGATCATGTCGGTGGCGATCGGATTCGCGCTGCCGTCGCCGGCACCGAGGCTGCCGCGTGCCAGCGGCGCCCGTGCGCAGCGAATCGAAAGCTCGGTCAGGTTTTCGTGCACCGGTTCCTTCAACTGCGCGATCGCCGCCGGCAGGCGGGTGCCGAATGCGATCGGACCGAGCAGCAGCATGCGCGGGTTGCGGATCAGGGTTTCGAGTTGCGCCTCGATTGCGCGCGGCGAAGCACCGAACGGCCGATAGCTCCATGGGTCGATCTTGAATGCATTCGAGGGCAGGCAGAAGAGGGCCGCGGCCAGGCCGGCGAGCAAACGCATCGCACGAGCGAGCCGGTGCAGGGCGACATGGCATGGTTCGACCATCGGTGACCGGTCGCTACGGGTTGGTGCCACTCGCGCGAGCATGCCTGCCTACTTCTTCTTGCCTGGTTTCCCGGCTTTGCCCGACGACTTGCCGGCAGCCTTGCCGCGTTTGCCGGTGACATCCTGCGACCATTGCGAACGAGCGTCTGGCGCCGGCGGCGCCATGAACGCATCGCCAGTGTTGCCCGGCCCGGGCTCCGGCAGCGGCCGGCCGCTGTCGCGCCATTCCACCGCGGCGGGAAAGCCGTATTCCTCCGCATAGCGCTTGAACCACAGGCCTTCGGGCGAATGGCGGGTGATGCCGTCGAACACGGTGGCGAACATCTGCGTCTGTTCCAGCCCCATATGCTCGATCGCCTGGTTGATCACCAGCTTGTGCATCATCAACTGGTTCTTCGGCACGCCGGCCATGCGCAGGGCCAGCTTTTTCACCGCCGCATCGAGCTTGGCCAGCGGCGCGATCTCGGTCGCCAATCCCCATGCGAGGGCGGTCTTGCCGTCGATCAGGTCGCCGGTGAACATCATGCGCTTGGCGCGCATGGCGCCGAGACGATAAACCCACATCGCCGGCGTCGGGCATCCCCAGACCCGCACCGGCATGTAGCCAATCTTCGCCTTGTCCTCCATCACGATGAAGTCACAGCAGGTGGCGATGTCGCTGCCGCCGGCCGCCGCATAGCCGTGCACCTTGGCGATGGTCGGCTTGTAGGAGCGCCACAGGCTCATGAAGTCTTCGGTGTTCTTCTTCATGAACTTGTAGTCGACCATCGGGTCCCACGGCAGCGCCTGGGTATAGACATTGGTCTTGTCGCCTTCGGCATATTCCTTCAGGTCGTAGCCGGCGCAGAACGCTCGGCCCGCACCCTGCAACACGATCACATGCACCACATCGTCGGCGTTCGCCGCTTCGACCGCGGCGCGAATCTCGCCCGGCATGGCGCCGTTGATCGCATTCAGGCGCTGCGGGCGATTCAGGGTGATGGTGGCGATGCGGCCGTCGACCGTGTATGTCAGGGTGGTGAAGGTCGACGCGCCGGTTTTCCTGCTGGTCTGCTTCATGCTGAAACGCCCTTTCGCTGCCTGACCCTGTCAGATCACGATTTCCCGCCGGACTCCGCGGCAATCCATTTCATAGTCCAGCCCGACGACCGGCGGACGGCAATACTGCCAGGTGATGCCGCCCGCGGCGGCACCGCGGCGCACCAGTTCGGACCCCAGAAAGGGGTGGATGTTGTACACCGTATAGACCTGGGTGGCAGTCACATCGCGCCAGGTCGCACCCAAGACAGCGAGGCGCCGCTCCTGCTCCCCCAGCACCCAACGCGCCTTTTCCAGCATGGCGTCGGGCGAGGTTTCGCCCAAGCGCACAGTCACGCTGCGATAGTCCTTGTGGCCCTCGGCGGCCTCGCCGCTGCCGGCCACCACGAAGCCGCCGCCGGGGGCTGCCACGGTGTATGAAAAGGCGTAAAAGCCGGGTGTGGCGGGCGGGCTGATTTCCGGACACACGTTGCTGCGCGCCACCGGGTTGACCTCACCCTGCATCACGCCCCAGCGTTTAAGCGTGCCGGCATAAACCAGGTTGAAGTCGACAAAACCCTGTTCGGTAAACGGTGCCGGCGAGCGCAACTCGCAAGCGCAAAAGGCGGTCAGCGGCCGGCCGATGCTTTTCAGGTGCGCTTCGACACGGTCGAACCCTTCATCCAATGGAACGATGCCGGCAAACCGTGCACGCTCGATCGCGTAACCGGGTTGCGCGGCCACCCCGGCGGAATACTGGAACACACCCGGAACATAACGGTAGCTGCCGGCGGGAAAATCGATGGCGTTGGTCATCGCGTCAGTCCTGCTTGATCCTGGCGGCTTCCACCACCTTTTGCCAGCGCGCCAGATCGACCTTGATCTGCTCGCCGAATTGATCGGAAGTGTTGCCCACCGGTTCGACGCCCAGGGTGGCGAAGCGCTCGCGCACGTCGGCTTCCTTGAGCACCGCGGCGATGGTGGCGTTGAGCTTGTCGATCACCGCCTTCGGGGTCTTGGCCGGTGTCATGATGCCGACCCAGGAGGAAACGTCGAACCCGGCGACGCCCTGCTCGATGAAGGTCGCCACCTCCGGCAGCGAACTGACGCGACGCGGCATTGATACGCCGACGCCGGCAAGCTTGCCGGACTTCACATGCGCATGCGCAC
>JANPGJ010000448.1:0-26938 GCA_031423955.1 Burkholderiales bacterium | reverse complement strand
CACCTGGCACAAACTGCCGAGCACCCAAGCGAATTGGTCCTTGGAAAGCAATTGCGTCCCCATACCGCCGTGTGCGCCCTGGTGCAGCGCAGTCGCGCCATGGTGCAGCGCAGTCAGCCCCCCGCTCCAACTTTAGCGTGGCAGACTTTCGCCGTCCAGAGTCGCTTGTCACAATTTTTGTTGAGACGTAAAAAATTACCGGACAACTAAATAGGCGAGCCAGTGCATTGGCCCGGAAAACCCAGATGCCGGGCCATGCGCCACCAATATGGCCGCCGCCGGCTGGCAGTCGGCGTGCGAAGCGCTATGCTGCTACGCAGCAAATGACCTGAATGCGGCTTCGACCGCCAATTCCCTTTCAAACGGGAACTTGCCCGCAACCCTGCCACCGCTTGCATCGGATCGCATTGTGCTTGCCTTGAACGTGGGCAAAATTCCGCTCCTGACCTCCACGATCTCAGTGCTTTTCGACAATCTGGTGGTCAGCGCCACGGCACCTGCGCCATAGACGTATGCGATGCGGCTGGCGGGCTTCATCGCCACCGGCTTCGCGGTCGGGCGCAGGTCCTCCCCAATGCCAACCCGCCATCAGCCGCCGGCCGTCGCCACCTGGTCCATGATCGCCCCGGGCGTGGTCCACCATGCCCGCCCGTCAGCGACGATATGCGCCAGCGCGCGGCGCAACTGCCGCAACCGGTGCGGCTGACCCACCAGATAAGGGTGCAGCGCGATACCCATCACCAGCGGCTGGCCGCTTGATTTGCCGCTCTTGCCATGCGCCTGATCGATCATCTCGTCATGGCAGTCGATGATCATGTTGGCGAACTCCTCGGCGCCGCACTGGCGGCCGATCACCGCCGGAATGTCGTTGATTTCCTGCGGGTAAGGAATGGTCCACAGCTCGCCGTGCGCGGTGCGCATTTTCTGCGGCATGTCGTCATGGCACCAGTTGAGGTTGTAGGCATAGCCGGCCTGCTTGAGCAACTCGGGGGTGGCATGCGACTCCGAAATCCACGGCGACAGCCAGCCGCGCGGCGCCCGGCCTTCCTCGCGGGTAATGCGCGCGGTGCAGGCGACGATCAGTGCGCGTTCGTCAGCCTCGCTCATGTCGCCCTGGCGCTCGGCATTGGTGTGACCGTGGCCGATGATCTCGACGCCGTGCGCGTACTGGTCGGCGCGGAACGCGGCGATCACCTCGGGGCAGTAGTCGTACAGTGCGGTGTTGATCAACAGCCCGACCGGCAGGCGCAACTCGTCGAACAGGTCGCGACAGCGCCACACGCCGACGCGGTTGCCGTAGTCACGCCAGGCGTAGTTGAGCACGTCCGGGTCGCCGGAAGGCGCCAACCGCGCGCCCAGACCGCGACCGAATTCGAAATGCTCGATGTTGAACCCGAGATATACCGCCAGCCGCGCACCGCCCGGCCAGGCATAGTCGGCGCGGCCGGTGATCGCTTCGTAGTCGTAACGGTTGTGGGTGGCCAGAGGGCGTTGCATGGTTTGAGTCTCTCCTGGTAATGGTGCCGCGGCGCCGGCCGCGGCACTCTCGGCTGCGGCGCCTGCAGCGGGCACGCCTGCCACTTTGGCAGCGCTCGGAAACGTCGGCAAAGTAGCCGGCTTCCGATCGGCGCATGCTGATGCATTCGCCCTCAGATCTCGTCGATCGGCGTGCTGTGCGTGGCCGCGCCACCCTGCTCGCCAAGCGCGTATCGTTCGCGGGTGTTGATGTAGAAGCTGGCGCCGAAGCGCGCCACCGGAAAGTAATTCTGCAGCCGAACGCGCCAGGCTTCGGTATCGATCAATTCATCGCGCGCATGCAGCCACAACACGCGGCCGATGAAGATGTAGCGGCTGTCGGTTTCGAGCTTTTCCCAAAGGCAGCATTCGAAAGCGACCGGCGCCTCGACGATCCGCGGCGGTTTCACCGCCTGCGACGGCGCCGTGGTGAAGCCGACCATCGCGACCTCGCTCACCTCCGGCGGCATGCTGGCGCCGCAGGCATGCATTTGTTCGGCGATCGCCTCGTCGGCCAGATGCACCACGAACTCGCCGTTGGCGAGAATGTTGGCGGCGGTGTCTTTCAACTGCCCGTCGGCATGCTTGTTCAGGCTGATCATCACGATCGGCGGCTCTTCGCCGAGCATGTTGAAGAGTGAAAACGGTGCGGCGTTGACCACCCCGTTGGCGCCCAGGGTGGTCACCAGCGCGATCGGGCGCGGCACGATCAGGCTGGACATCAGCTTGTAGCGCTGGTATTCGGTGATCTGGCTGAAATCAATTTTCATGTTTTCTTCGTTGGTTCATCAATCGCGCACACAAGCGTACGCTTTTCGCAACAGCAGCTTTCATACCAAAAAGACATCGATTCCCGACAAGGCCATTGCGCACCACCGCCTCTATCGAAGCGGGCAGTACACTAAAGCGATGCGCACACCGACGCAATACAAGGTCACGCTGTCGCGTGGCCTCGCCCTGCATGCCGTCGACTGGGCCGGCGGCGAACCGGCCATCGTGTTGGTCCATCCCAACCGCACCGTCAACCGCGTCTGGGACCATGTGGTCGCCGCCAGCGGACTGCCGCATCGCTTCATCGCGCCCGGCCTGCGCGGTCACGGCCTCTCCGATTATCCCGCAAGCGGCTACCGCCTGGCCGACCATCGTGACGACCTGATCAACTTCATCGAGACCATCGGCGGCGGCGCTGTGTATCTGGTCGGGCAGGCCACCGGCGCCATGCTGGCCCTGATGATCGCCAGCGCGCGCCCCGACCTGGTGCGCGCGGTGGTCGCCGCCAATCCGGCGCTGGCGATTCCGCCCGCGGTCAACGACCTGGTGCAATCCCAGGTGCGTGCCCATGACCTGTTCGCAAGCCGCGCAGCGGCGCAAGGCGCCCTGCCGTTTTCTTCGCGCTGGACGCCGGCGATCGTCGAACACTACCTCGACCATGCGCTGGAACAGGTCGCGGCAGTAGGCCAGCCTGACCATGATGGCGCATATCGTTGGCGCTATCACGCCGCCGGTGTCAGCGAGTGCGAGGCTGATCTGGTCAATGACCACAGCGAGGCGATTCGCACCACGCTGCCGGTCCTGGTGTTCGGCGGCGCCGAGGCCAGCGTGTTGCCACCGGCGATCACCGACCGCGTCTGCACCCTGCTGCCCAATCACCAGCGTGTGCTGCTGCCCAGGGCGGACCATCGCTTGTCGCAGGACAATCCGCAGGGCTTCGCCGCCTTGATGGACGGCTTCATCCGGCAGTTCGGTTGATCGCCGCGATAACAGTCGGCAGGCATTGGCCGGTGGTCTTTCGGCAATGCGTGCGGCAGCGTGGTCGTTATTCGGAAGGGCAGGGCCACTCCTTTGCCCATAGCGGGCTCTGCCATCCAAGCAACCATGCGGTGAACCGGCTACCCGATACGATGCAGGTTTTTCGCGCTATCGAAGCTCAATGCCACTTCGTCCTCGGCCCGCTGCCCGCGCAGCACCGCCTTGAAGAATTTCCTGACCGCCGCATTCTCCAGCGCATCGCCTTCGAAATAGGCATGCGAGGAACCGACCCGCTTCGCATTGGTGAAGTCGACATAGATGGCCTGGCTTGAAGCGAGGCCGCTGGTCCAGTGGCCGAGGCGCGCAAGCTGCTCTTCGCCGCCCTTAAGGCGCGAAGCCCGCAGCGCGCCGTCGTCTTCGTTGATGGTCACGTAAAGCCGGCTGCGCGGCTGCAGGCGATCGACCCATTCGGCGTGTGTCGGATTGTTGACGTCGGCGGCGCACATCGCGATGTTGTCGAACAAGGGCAAGCTGCCGCGCAAGGCGCTCGACTTCAGGGTGCGTTCCAGCAGGTAGTTGCCCATGCTGTGCAGCATCAGCGTGCTGCGAACCGGGCAATCCGCCTCGGCCCGGGCGGCGACCCGTTCGCGGAACCGTTCGCTGTTGACCCGCAGGCCCTTGTCGGTCGCGCCCTTGACGATGGCGTCAAGCGCATCCTCACGCAGGGCCTGCAACAGCACGCGCGCCTTGTCCAGCGCGCGGTCGAACGCCACCACCGAAGCCTGTGCATCGCGCTTGTCGTCGAGGTAACTCGCCACCCCGCGAACGCCGCCGCCGTTTGCAGGCCAGGAGAACGCCACCACCTCGACACCGTAGGTCCTGGCCAGCAGGTCGCAGCGCTCGACCACGTCCTGCAGTGCGTTGTTGAAGCCGTGCACGAAAAACACGATGTGCTTCGGGTTGTCACGGTCGGCCAGCGCAGACGCGATGATCTTCCTGAATGCGTACTGGCTGGCATAGACCGGCTGCGGCTCCTCGACCGTCCCATTCGGTAGCGTGACCGGTTCCGGCCTGGGGATACCGGCTTCTTTCAGCATTTCGTCAGTGGCCTCGTTGGGCAGTACCTGCACGGTCCACTTGCTGCCCTTGCGCCGTGCCTCCAGCAAACGCAATTCGGCCGGGCCGTTCGCGTTGAAGTTTTCGCCCACCACGTTGAAATCAGTACCGTTTTCGTCCCTGATGTTGCGATTGGTCACGATGAACATGATTTTCCGCTCCTGGAAGTGATTGATAGATGGACCATTCATCGACTGCGCATTGCTTCGAGTCCGCAACGTGGGCGATGGCGAAGCAATCCCCGGTCGGGAGTCTATGTCGGTCAACCGGCATTGTGAAGGGATGGGAAAGGTCGGGGCAACAACCGGCCCACCGCTCGCTGCTCGGGTTGGCAATGATTGCCGGGCCTATGCTTTTGTCCGGAACAAAGCCCCTGCCATCCTGGTGCATCGCCAGCTCGCCAGCGGCGGAAATCAGCCGCCGGCCGGCGTTGGCATGGCGCTCACCAGCCGGCATTTAGGCGGCGGAGACGGGCGCCCCGCACACTTCATCCACATTCACGCACAACAGTTGGTGCCAATGGCAGTATTTGCGCTGCAGCGGATGACCGGGAAATTCCCCGGCGTCGCGCTCGCCATGTTTGGATTGGGCTATCTCGCCGTTTGGGCCTGGCTGGCGGCCCTGGGCTTGCGACCCGCGAGGCGATACTCCGGTAGCTCGGCAACTGGCCGCAAGCGCGGCATGCTGGGGCCGCACTTGTTGCAAGCAAGGTGCGCCCGATTCAAGGATGAAGCAACTCAACGCGTGAAGCGAAACCACAGCTTGCCCGGATACGAAAATACGAGATAGGCCGCAAGCCCCTCGAGGGCGAAGGAAATGAAATAGATCAGCAGGATGAAGACCGGGTCACTGGCGAATTTTTCGACCGTCAGGGCAAAGGACAGCGCCGAGAAAACCGCGAGCACCAGAAACGCCACACGCGCCCAATTGCGCCCGCGATTGATCCCGATGTTGATCGCTATGGTGAGGCCGTAGATCGCGATGTAAAGCGGCAGGTACACCGGGCTCGGCGTCTCGGCCATCGCGCGCTGGTATTCGTAGACCACGGCTGGAATGCCTATCAGGGTGGAAATCCACACCAGCCAGACGGCGTAGATGATCGCTGCCGGTTTATCGGCGATGGCGCGGACCGGGCGCTGGTCCTTGACATCGGACTTCGGGGGTTCATACGGGTTCTGGGCCAAGGCGAACACTCACGGTAGGTGCATCTGTTGGGGAGGCACGCGGCATTGAATTGATCCACATGCTTTTCAAAACGCTGCGGTATCGCATAAATCGCGGCCTTGTCGGACATCGCCTGCGCGAACTTCGGCGCCCCGTTTTTCCGGACGCTGCGCCCGCCTTGATGCGGTTTTCGATGCATTGTCTGCCAACGTCCGCGCCGGGCGCGATCAGGGCTTCAAACGACCTGCCCAAGCCAGACCAGGCAAGTTGCGCGTCCGTCGGCGACTCCATGTCGTGCCGTACAGCGAGGTGTTCCGGTTCAACCACAGGGCTCATGCGTGCATTCATGAAATCCGGCCAGCAGGATGATCTGGCAGATCATTGAGATCGATGGTCAGGTGACCATTTGCCGCTGTTTGCAACGCAGGCTTCATAACCAACGCCTGACACGCGCAGCGTAATCGGAATATTGCGCGCCAAAGATACCCATGAGCACACGCTCCTCCGGCTGGATCTGGAAGCGCGTGATGTAGACAACAAACGCAATCGGCCCGGCGAACGGCAGCAGCGCAGCCAGGTACACGGCCCAGGCCAGCAGAAACAGGGCCATACCCACGTACATCGGGTTTCGGGTGATTCGATAGATGCCGCCGGTCACCAGCGCCGAGGCGCGCTCGGGTTTCAGGGGATTGACGGTTGTGCGCAAGGCGCGAAACGCCAGGAGACCCAGCAAATCAAATCCCGCGCCCGCCGCAGCGAGCAGTGCGACAGCGACCACCCGGGGCGTAAACGCGAATGAAAACTGCGGGCCAAGCGTGCACACGCCCCACATTACGGCGCCGACCAGGGCGCCGACCAGCGGCGGCGGGATCTTGTGTTCGAGTGACGGCATGCCGGCGAGAATACAGGCCCTGTTTGAATCTCGCGTGCCTCAACGAAGTCGAATTGACGCGACCTCCATTGAGTAACCACGGCGGGATGCTGCATGCGCCTGCCGTAACCAAAGCAACTCCATCACGGCCCCTTGCCTGTCAAGACACGCCGGTTGCCGGCGTGACGAAACTGCGTGCGGCGCCACCGGGCGGCGGCAGCGCCGCCGGTTCACGCGTCGTACTTGAATGACAGCTTGACCTTGGCCCGGTAGGACACCACGCGACCGTTCTCGATCACCATGTCGAGATCCGCCACTTCGGCGATGCGCAGATCGCGCAGGGTTTTGCCCGCCGTCTCGACTGCGTTTTTTGCGGCATCTTCCCAGGAAACGCTGCTGGTGCCGATCAGCTCGGTGATGCGATAAACGCTGGGTGCGCCTTTGCTTTTTGCCTTTGCCATGATGAGTCTCCGTTGGAACCGTGGTTTGAAGGAATATCCGCAAGGCTGCTGGCGAAGCGCTGGCAGGCAATGGGCACACCATGCTATAGCGGGTCTCGACAATGTGCAATCGAATCACGTGTGCGCATCCGCACGCAGCCGAGTCGGTCTGCCGAATGCGCGGTTGCGCCTGTGCAGCTTCACCATTGCCACTCGCTTGGCCGACGGCGCGCAGTCCAGGGCGACAGTGCCGCCAGGAACGCCGGGCTGGCAAAGTCGATGGCGACAACTTTTCTGATTGACAAGGGAGCCGCCGAAAGCCGAGCCGGGTGCCGGAGAAATTATGGAAAACCCTGAGTAAGAATTCCGCCACCGCCGACGACCAACAGCCGATCGCAGCAATTCCACGCTGCAATTCCACGATCCATGCCCGCGCCATTCAATCCCCCATCCGCAGGAGCTTCCATGCCAACGTTTCGCGCCGTTTCCCTCGTCATGTCGGCCATCGCCGGCGCCACGCTGTTGACCAGCCTGCCGGCGTCCGCGCAGGTCGACCCCAACCGCGTTCTCGACCAGTTCGAGGCCACCTTCGGCAAGTTCGAGGGCTTTCGCCGCTCCGGTGCCAAGGGCGTCTGCGCGGTTGGCGAATTCATCGGCAGTGCCGAGGGCCGCGCGCTATCGGTCGCATCGGCCTTCAGCGGCAACCCGGTGCCGGTGGTGGTCCGCTTTTCGGTCGGCGGCGCCAACCCGAAGGCGGCCGACAACGTGCGCGGCCAACGCAACATGGCGCTGCAATTCAACCTGCCCGGCGGTGAGGTGTGGCAACTGGGCAATATCTCGGCCCCGGTGTTCGGCGCCGCCAACCCGGAACAATTCATGGCGCGCCTGCAATCGCTGCAAGCCGACCCGGCGACCAAGGCAGCCGACCCGGCCAAGGTGAAGGCGTTTGCCGATGCCAACCCCGAGGTGCTGCTGCAAGGGCGCTACTTCGCCGGCCAACCGGTGCCGGCCAGCTTCGCCACCCTCAACTACTGGGGCGTGCACGCGTTTGCCTTCGTCAACGCGCGCGGCGAAAAGCAGTTTGGCAAATGGACCTTCGAGCCGGTAGGCGGCGTCAGCAGCCTGAGCGACGACGAAGCCCGTGCCCGTGGTCCCAACTTCCTGTTTGACGACCTGCGCCAACGCGCGCCGTCGGGCAACGTTGCCTTCGATTTCAGGTTGCAGCTTGCGCAACCCGGCGACAAGATCGACAGCTCGGTGGTGCCGCTGCCCGACGATCGCCGCAAGGTCAGCCTGGGTCGCCTGGTGATCAAGTCGGTCGCCGCCGATTCGACCGGCGAATGCGTGGGCATCACCTACAACCCGATGGTGCTGCCCAAGGGCGTCGAGCCTTCGGCCGACCCGATGCTGGCGGCGCGCTCGGCGCCATACGCGGTGGGCCTGGGTCGGCGCCTTGGCGAAGGCGCCAAGCAGTAGTCCCAAGGTCGCTTACTCGCAAGCGCGCACCGCGGCGCTTGCGGGAACATCAACCGGAGTCAGTTGGCGGCGGTCGCCGACAAGCCGTGACGGCTGCCGCATATCGAGACCGCCGCGCACCAACAACGCCTACCCGGACCGGCCATGGACCCGGATCAGCGGCAAATTGGCAACTCGTCCGTTCGCCAGCCAATTGTCGGCCGGCATCACCCGTCAGACGGCAGACCTTGACTATTCGAACTTGAGACTGGACTTGGCCAGGAAAGCCTTCCAGCGTGCCGCTTCCTGCGCGATATAGGCCCCGAATGCCTCCGGCGTTCCGGGACTCGGTTCGATATCCCATTTCGCGAACGTCGCTTTCGCATCCGGATCGGCAAGCGCCCGCGCAATCTCCGCATTGAGGCGGGCAACGACCGGCTTCGGTAGACCAATGGGGCCGACAATGCCCCACCAGAAGTGAACGTCGAGGCCTGGCACGCCCTGCTCTGCGAGCGTGGGAACGTCGGGCAGTGCGGTCAGTCGCTTCGGCCCGGTGACCGCCAGCGCGCGAATCTTGCCGGCCTTGATATGCGGCAGCGGCACCGGCATGCCATCGAACATCGCATCAATCTCGCCGCCGAGCATCGCGGTATAGGCGGTGGCGCCGCCCTTGTACGGCACATGGATCATCTCGATGCCGGTCGCCTGCTTGAGCATTTCGCCGGCCAGATGATGCACGCTGCCCTGCCCGGGCGAACCGTAATTGACGCGGCCGGGATTCTTCTTCGCCCAGGCAATGAAATCCTGCATGGTCCTGGCCGGCACCTCGGGTTTCACCATCCAGATATACGGGCCGCGCGCAACTTCGCTCACAGCAGCGAACGCCCTGGCCGGATCGTACGGCGCGTTCTTCATGGTCGCCGGGGCGACGGCGAGGTTGGCGGCCACGCCAAACAGCAGCGTGTGGCCATCCGGTTCAGCGCGTGCCACGGCCGTGCCGGCGATGGTGCCGGCGGCGCCCGCGCGATTGTCGATCACCACCGATTGCCCCAGGCGATCGGAGAGCTTGGCGGCGAGCAGGCGCAACACCGTGTCGGTCACCCCGCCGGGTGGAAAGCCGTTCACGATCGTCACCGGCCGCGAGGGATAAGGTTGGGCGGACACCGACGTGGCGAGCGCAAGGGCGACGGCGGCGATCCAGGTTTTTGCAATAGTCATTTGATTCCTTCAGTGCGCCGGCGCATTGATCCCCTGGCCAAAGGTAATTCATACCCGGCATTCTGCAATACAAGACGCCATCCATGAATACCTGGCGATCACCAGCGAAGAGCCCGCCAGTGCCAGACGGTTTGGCATGCCCAATGGCTTGCGGATCGCCTGCATCCCTGTGAAGAACGGGTCGGCATCGTTTCGTTCAACGATGCGCTTCATTCGATGCAGCACAGCCAGGCGACCGAGCGGCGCGAATCAGCGTGCCACCTTGGGTTGGCCGGAAAGCGCGGCCAGTACTTCGGCGGTGGCGGCCGTGTCATGCTGGGCCAACCCCATGGCCATGGCCGCGGTATACACCGCCGCGCTGGCATTGAACAACGGGGTCGGGCAGTCAACCTCGCGCGCCATGTCGCCTATGATCTGCATGTCCTTTTGCCAGACACCGATCTTCATGGTGGCCGGCTGATAGCGGCGATCGAGCATCATCGGCATGCGGATGCGCATCAGCCCGGTGCCAATGTAGGGGCTGTGACCCATGTGCCGCAAGGCAACCCGTGGGTCAAGCTCCATCTTGCGGCAGAAGGTCACCATTTCGGCGCATGCCACATTGAGAATGGCGACGTGATGATTGGCCGCGAGCTTGAGTTTGCTGCCGCTGCCGGTGGCGCCCACGCGCGGGGCGTCAAGCGTGAAGTGCGAGACCCAGGGCCGAACCTGGCGGCAGGCCGCAGGCGGGCCGCTCAAATACATGATCCAGGCCTGCGCCGGGCGGTCGGTGGCGGTTCCGCTGATCGGAGCATCGAGCATGACACGGCCCTGGGCGCGCAAGGCAGCTTCCGCCCGCGTCTTGTCGGCCAATGGCAAGGTGCTGGTCTCCAGCACGACCTGCCCGCGCTTGCGCGGCTTGACGCCTTCAAGCCCCGCCACCACCTCATGCAGCGCCTGGGCCGAAGGCAGGGAGGTGATCAATGCGTCGGCCTGGCTTGCCAATTCGGCATAACCGGGCATCGGTGTGCCCCCCGCACGGCGCAGCGCCTGCATACGGGCCCGGTTTATGTCGTAGCCAAGTACCTGATGACCGGCCCCCAGCAGGGCGCGCGCCATGGTGCCGCCCATGATGCCGAGCCCGATGATGCCGATTCGTATCGGCTTGGTTTCGCTCATCGAAGGCTTTCCTTGTGTTGGCGGATAAGGCGGGAAGCATACAGAGCGGCCCACTTTATTGCCGCTCGAAATTATTGCCGCTCGAAATCGATGAAGTTCCTGCATTCACTGGCCCACGGCAAGCTGGGATTCCAGAACGCCTTTCCTGCCTTCGTCTTCGCCTACCAGGCTAAGCTTGGTACGTGCGTAGAGCAAGCCCATCTTCACTTCCTGCCAAATGTAGTAAAGCTTCCCACCGACAGTATCGATCTCGATGCTGTCAGTGTTTTCAGCTTTTGAAGTCACGGTGTGCCTGCCGGGCGGGACCTCTTTGTAGAAGTAGGTTTTCGCAGCAGTCTGGCCGAGAGGCTTCCCGTCGACCTCGATATCCATTCGAATTGCGGCACCGAACGACTCGTTCCTATAAATGAAAAGGCCCGCAACACCCGGTTTAGCCGCGAACGACTTGAGTTCCGCATCCTGCTTGGCGTCGCCCATCGGTACGCTCGCACATCCAATCAACGTTGTCGCAATGAATATCAGCGCCGAAATTTTTCGAAACACGATGTACCTCCTTCAACGGAAATTTTGAGCTACTGGAAAAGATGGCCGACCATACAAGTCGATATTGTTGCGATCCCGAACTTCGCGCCGCCGCCTGCTTCAACGAAATAAATGAGCCGTGCTTAATTTTCGTCGGCGTCAATCACCAAATAAAATCAATCACTGACCCTTTGATTAGTTGGAGATCGGCTCAAGTCTGCCACTAGTAATCTCGCACAAAGCCTGAGGACCGAACCATTCCACGTAGGTTTGCCCCTTGCAATTAACTGGATGCCGCTGAAGTGCCTTCTTTGCGTCGCGAAAAATGCGCTCAGCCCAAGCGACAAATTCTGGCGGTTTGACGTATTGTCTTGTGGCATCGAAGAATTTTGTCTCGTACCAGAATCGTGCCGGCCGAATGATTTTTCCATCAGTGACCGGAATCTCAACCAAGGCGGTCAGCCCGGACTATGCCCAGGCCAGGTTGATCTTCTTTTTCGAAGCCGCGCAATCGCGAAGGTAGAGGTTGATGAGACTTTGGTACGGAATGCCCGTCTCTTCCGCGAGCGACTTGAAGTAAGTCACCGCGTCCTGGTCCAGACGGATGGTCACAGGCTTTTTCAGCTGCGCGGCGTACGGGTTCTTGCGTGCTGCGGTGAAGTCATATTGCTTGCGCATAAATCACCTTATAAATCAACTTACGGGTAGGAGTCGCGCTCGTGGCCCTCGGCTTTACGGGCTGAGATGATGCGGATGACATTGCCTTCCGATCGGTAGCAGTGGCAGACCACGAGCAATTTCAGGCTGCTGCTCAAACCGAGCAGGACAAATCTGTCTTCTTCTTCGGAGTGATCCGGGTCGTCTATCAGCTTGGCGTTCTCATCCGCGAACACCGTCTGCGCGTCCTCGAAGCTTACCCCGTGCTTGCGCAGGTTGGCTGCCGCCTTCTTGGGATCCCACTCGAATCGGATCATCAGGCAAGTGTACGCACTCTGTACATACACTGCAAGCCTGATGCAAAACAGAGTTCGTACGGTCTAACACGCCGCCCACGCAATTTTCAATCACGCCTGGCTGGCTCCATCAACGCAAAGCTCGGGGCCTCCTCAATACCCGGGGCGATTCAGTGTGCCGCGCAGCGCGACGCAGCGGCCAGGTATCCGTCGGATTCGCTTGGGCGGAGAATTCGGAACGCAATGCGGAGTGCGGCTGCCTTGCCGCCGCCGACCGGCGACATCGATAGCCGAATCGCTAAGCCACTACGCCTGCCGGCAATCCCGTCACATGCGCCGCAATCTCGCCCGCACGCGCCATCCACACCCATTCACGCCGCGCCGCGATGTGCATCACCGCGCGCCGCAGATGCTTGAGCCGGAATGCATGCCCCACCAGGAAGGGATGCAGCGAGAGGTTGAACACCAGCGGTTCGTGTTCGCTCTGGCGCAGCATTTCGTCGAACTGGTCGATCAGCATATCGCCCCACAACGCCGTGCCACCTTGGCGCCGTGCAGCGCGCTGATGTCGTTGGTCGGTCGCGCGTAGGGCGCGCCACGCCCGCCACGGCAACGATACCTCCTGCAACGCGCCGGCGACCGCCGGCAACGCTGCTTTCAGCGCGGTCAGCGCATTGGGCCCGATGTTCAGGCCGTTGCCGGCCAACGCATGATCGTCGCGAGCAACCTGCTCCACGCATACCAGTTCGATGCCCGGCAACTGCGCCAGCCCGGCGGCGATCACCCCGCCGGCCACGCCCATTCCGGCAATCACGATCCGCATCCTGACACCCTGTGGCCGACCAATATCCTGGTCAGGCAAGCCGCAAGGGACATGCCAACTGCCTGCCGATGTTCAGACCCAGACCGGTTCCGGCTCCAGTTCGACCCCGAAGCGGGCGCGGATGTCGGCCTGGATCGCGCGCGCCAGGGCCACCACGTCGTCCGCACTGGCGCCGCCGCGGTTGATCAGCACCAGCGCCTGGGTCTCCGACACCGCCGCGGCGCCCAGGCTGCGGCCCTTCCAGCCGGCGTGATCGATCATCCAGCCGGCCGCCAGTTTGACCGCGCCGCCCGGCTGCGGATAGCCCACCAGCGCGGGATAGAACACCTTGAGCGCGGCGAACTTGTCGGCCGCAACCAATGGATTCTTGAAGAAACTGCCGGCATTGCCGGTCAGCGCCGGATCCGGCAGCTTGGCGCGCCGGATCGCGATGACCGCGCTGCATACCTGGCGCGCGGTGGGCTGCGCGATGCCGCACCCGGCGAACCATGCGCGCAGGTCGGCATAGGATGTCACCGGCGGCCGGTTTCTCGGCAGGCGCAAGGTCACGCCGAGAATCACATAGCGATCGCGTGCAGCGCCCTTGAAAACCGAGTCACGGTAGCCGAATCCGCACTCGGCCCGCTGCAGGGTGACGATGTCGCCCGCCTGCGTATCGAGTGCTTCGAGGCTGTCGAACACGCTATCAAGTTCGACCCCATAGGCACCGATGTTCTGGATCGGCGCCGCACCGACCGTGCCGGGAATCAGCGCCAGGTTCTCCAGCCCGTTCCAGCCGGCGTTTTGCGTATGCATCACCAGCGCATGCCAGGCTTCGCCGGCGCCGGCATGCACGACCACAGCGTCGTCAAGTTGTTCGACCAGTTTGATGCCGCGAATTGCGATCTGCAGCACCAGCCCCGGGTAATCACGGGTCAGCAGCAGGTTGCTGCCGCCGCCGAGTATCAGCCGCGGCCACCCTTCGCGCGTCGCCCGCGCCACTGCCGCCATGACCTCGGCCGACGTTGTGCATCGCACAAAATGACGCGCCCGCGCCTCCATGCCAAAGCTGTTGTGCGCTTTGAGGGATACGTTTTCCTGGTATGTCGGCATCGGAGCGGGTATGCCGAAGGCGGCTTTGCGGGCGGCGAATTATACGGTTCACCCGGTGCCGCCGAGCTTGGCTACAATCGACATTCCGCCACCGCCTTGCCGCAGGAATGCCATGCCATCGTTCGATATCGTGCTCGAAGCCAACATGGTCGAAGTCAAGAACGCCCTTGAACAAGCCAACAAGGAAATCTCGACCCGCTTCGACTTCAAGGGCTCCGATGCCAGGGTCGAGCAAAAGGAGCATGAACTGACGGCCTACGCCGACGACGACTTCAAGCTCGGCCAGGTGCGCGACGTGCTGGTCGGCAAGATGACCAAGCGCTCGGTCGACGTGCGTTTTCTCGATCTCGACACGCCCGAGAAAATCGGCGGCGACCGCATGAAGCAGGTGATCCGGATCAAGAACGGAATCGAATCCGACCTGTCGAAAAAGCTGGTGCGCCTGATCAAGGACAGCAAGATCAAGGTGACCGCCAGCATCCAGGGCGATGCGGTGCGCGTCACCGGCGGCAAACGCGATGACCTGCAGGCGGTGATCGCCCTGTTGCGTCGTGAAATCAGTGAAGCGCCGCTGACCTACCAGAACTTCCGCGACTGACGCAATGAGCGCTCCCGCCCGGCCGCCCGCAGGGAGCGCTCAGCCTACCTGGGGGAGGATGTCACGCAGTGATCGGAGGGTTGTGCAGTGACCTGCACGCGCCCTTTGCGAAGCGCGCTTTGCGGCCTGTACATCATGCTGGGGGCCACGCTGCCGGCCGCCGCGGTGACCGTCAACGTGGTTGGCCTGTTTTCCGGCAAGGCGCTGGTCTCGGTTGATGCCGGTGCGCCGCGCACCCTGGCGATTGGCGCGAAAACGCCAGAGGGAATCACCCTGGTGGCGGTTGGCGCCGACAGCGCCACCCTGGATATCGATGGCCAGCGTCGCGTGCTGCGCCTGGGCGAAACCTATGTGACTGCGGCCGCCCGCGGCACCGCGCCGGTCGGCACGGACAATGCTGCCAGTGGCGCCGAGCGCGGCGCCAGCGTCGCGCTGGCGTCCGACGGTGCCGGACATTACCTCACGGTCGGCGCGATCAACGAGCGTTCGGTCAAGTTCTTTGTCGACACCGGCGCGTCGGTGGTGTGGATGTCGGCAGAGGTGGCCAATCGCCTCGGGCTTGACTGGCGGCGCGGCAAGCAGTTCACCGTCGGCACCGCGGGCGGGCCGAAATCGGCTTACTCGGTGCGGCTGGCCAGCGTGCGGGTTGGCAGCATCACCCTGACCGATGTCGAGGGCGCCGTCGGCGAAGGTGCCGGCACCGGCGACACGGTGCTCTTGGGCATGAGTTTCCTGTCGCGCCTGACGATGACGCGTGACGGCAACCTGATGCGCCTGTCGCGCGCCCCGGCCGCGGCGACCGCCACCCGTGCCGACGCGCGCCCGACGCTCACCTTGAACGAAGTGCGCGCCGGCCTGTTCGCCACGCCGGTCTCGATCAACGGCGTAAGCCTGCCCTTCCTGGTCGATACCGGCGCCACCACGGTCGCCATCGACACCGGCATGGCGCAGCGCATCGGGCTCAACTACCGCAACGGCTCGCCCGGCATGGCGGGTACCGCCAACGGCCCGGTCCGCGCCTGGCGCGTCAAGCTCGATCAGGTCAGCGCCGGCCCGATCATCCTCTACAACGTCGATGCCACCGTGCTCGAAGGCCCGGGCCTCGGCGTCGGCCTGCTCGGCATGAGTTTCCTGAACCGGGTCGAGATCAAGCGTGAAGGCGAGACCCTGGTGCTGATCAAGCGGTTCTGAACCGGCGGAACCTGCGGTGGCCATGCCCGGCGGGCAGGGGTTTCAGGGCACCTGCATTTCCGCGCCGGAGTACTCCGCTGCCGGCGCGAACTCCCCTTTCAGCAGCGCCGCGTGCGCCAGCGCGACCGCCGCCCGAGCCGCGCTACCGACCCGCGGCGCCATCGCCAGGCGCACCACCGCATCGACCTCCAACCCAAAACTTCGATGGGTGCCGCAACGCAACGCGCCGGCGGCATGGTCGCGCGCCGCCGCTTCGATGCAATAGCCGGAATCGGCGATTGCCGAGGCGACGAACACGTCTGGTTCGCGCACCGTCCAGTCGAATACATTGCCGATCTGGCTGACGCCGCGTTCGCGACATGCCGCGATCGCCCCGCTGCGTCCGCCATCGATCATGGCGAACAGCACGTCGGCGCCGGCATCAGCCTGCGCACTGACCACCCGGTGCGCCAGCATGGCGTCGTGCTGATCGCCGCAAAAGCAGGTGACGAGCGTGGCGCCGGCGCGGGTCCGCCGCACCCCGTCGGCAAACGCGGCGCGGCCGCGCAAGCCCGGCCGCACCCGCTCACCCGACATATGAGCAACCACACCGGTCTTGCTGATGCTGGCCGCCAGCACGCCGGCCAGATAGGCGGATTGCTCCTGCAGGGCCTCATACACCGCCACGTTAGGTGCCGGACGGCCGCCCTGGGTGACCACGAAGCGGCACTCGGGAAACGCCGGCGCAACCGCCGCCACCGGGGCATCGCCCTGGCCACCGTGGGCGATGATCAGGCCAAAGCCCTCCGCGCAAAGCCGGCGCAGGAAATCGGCGCGGTCGGCCGGTGGCTCGCACCAGAACACTTCAATGCCCGCGACAGCCGCCTGCGCACGTTGCGCACCGGCGAGCCCGGCCTGGTTGAATCCGCCCTGCCCCTCGGGACCGAACAGGACCACCGCGATGTCGGTCGGCCCGGCCATCAGTTCAGGCGCGCACCGGAGGCCTTGACCGCCGGCCCCCAGGCAGTGACCTGGTTGGCCACGAAGGCGGTGAATTCCGCGCTCGACATCGGCCGCGGCGAAATGCCCAGTTCATCAAGCTTGCGCAGCACGTCGGGCCGCTTGACGACCTCGCTCATGGCGCGATGCACGGCGTCGACCACCTCGCGCGGCAGCGCCGCCGGGCCGGAAATGCCGAGGAAGTTTTCGGCCACCAGGTTTGGATAGCCGGCCTCGGTGACGGTCGGCAATTCGGGCGCCATCGACATGCGGTCGCGCGAGGTTACCGCCAGCAGGCGCAACTGCCCGCCCTTCATGTAAGGCAGGTTCTGCGGCAGGCTGTCGACCGCGACCTTGATGGTGCCGCCCAGCAGATCGGTGTGCATCGGCGAGGAACCCTTGTAGGGCACATGGGTCATCCGCGCGCCGGTATTGTTGCCATAGATCTCGCCCACGATATGGCCGATCGAGCCGACGCCGCCGCTGCCGAACGGCACCGGGTCCTTCTGCGCCTTGAGCCAGGTGGTGAGTTCGGCCAGGGTCTTGACCGGCACCGAGGGGTGGACCGCGAACACGTTGGGCACCGATCCGATATAGAACACATGGCTGAAATTCTTCACCGGCTCGTACGGCATCTTGTCGAGCATGAAAGGCGAAATGCTGATCGGTGCGGTGTTCGACAGCATCAGCGTATAACCGTCGGCCGGCGCGTCGGCCACCGCACGCGCGCCGATGGTGGCGCCGGCGCCAGGCCGGTTGTCGACCAACACCGATTGACCGAGTCGTTCGGCCAGCAGTGGCCCGAGCACCCGCGCCACGATATCGCTGGAGCCGCCCGGAGGGAAGGTCACCACAAGTTTGATCGGCTGACGTGGCCAGGATTGGGCGCGCACCAGTTGCGGCGCCGCGAACGCGGCCACCATCGCCAGGCCCGACTTCGCAAAATTTCGACGACAGGACATGTCATTCACCTCATTAAATTGATTGTTGTCAACACCAACTGAACGCAAATACCATGCCCGACAGGTGACACGCCTCTCGCCTCTTCGGTTGGTTGCTGCCTTGCGAACCTCGCCTCACACTCGCCGCTCTACGAACCTCGCCTCACACTCGCCGCCCTACGAACCTCGCCTCACACTCGGTTGGCGCCTTAGAATCTTCGCGCCCATCCGGGTGTCGAACTTGTCGAGGTTGATGATCACCCGTTCATGCGTTCCTTCGGCGATCGGCTCGACTTCGTCGTCGGCCCACAGACGAAAGGTGATGACCCGCCCCTCCACCTTCAGCACTTCGGCGCAGGCGGTGACGCGCATGCCCACCGGCGTGGCGGCCATGTGCTTGATGGCCAACAGCGTACCGACCGTCTGGTGCCCCGCCGGCACGAAGCGCTCGGCCGCCGCCAATGCGGCGGCCTCGAGCAGGTTGGTCAACACCGGCGTCGCCAGAACCCGCACCTGACCGCTTCCGACATGCGGTGCGGTGTGTTCTTCGGCGACCGTGATTTCGGTCTTGCCGGTGAGGCCGGCTACCAGTCCTTCGAATCCGCTCATCGCACTTGCTTCCCGTTCCTTTGGCAATCACCCGACTATCGACGATGGCGGGCGACGGTCTGGCGTAAAATTTGGAGTTTACCGTTTCACTCCCCCGTTCTCGCAAGGTTTGTTCCCATGACCATCATTCGCCACGAAGACTTTGTCTCGTCGATCGCCGACGCCCTGCAATTCATCAGTTACTACCATCCAAAGGACTACCTGCAGCATCTGGCGCGCGCCTACGAGCGCGAACAGAGTCCGGCGGCGAAGGACGCGATTGCGCAGATCCTGACCAACAGCCGGATGAGCGCCGAGGGCCACCGCCCGATCTGCCAGGACACCGGCATCGTCAACGTGTTCCTGAAGATCGGCATGGATGTGCGTTTCGAGGGCTTTTCGACCGGCATCGCCGATGCTGTCAATGCCGGCGTGCGGCGCGGCTACCTGCATCCCGACAACCTGCTGCGCGGCTCGGTGCTGGAGGATCCGCAATTCGCGCGCAAGAACACGAAGGACAACACTCCGGCGGTGATCAACATGGAACTGGTCCCCGGCAACAGCATCGACATCAATGTCGCGGCCAAGGGCGGCGGCAGCGAGAACAAGTCGAAGTTCGTGATGATGAACCCGTCCGACAGCCTCACCGACTGGGTGTTGAAGACGGTGCCGACGATGGGCGCCGGCTGGTGTCCGCCGGGCATGCTCGGCATCGGCGTCGGCGGCACCGCCGAGAAGGCGATGCTGATGGCCAAGGAAATCCTGATGGAGCCGATCGACATGCACGAACTGCTCGCCCGCGGCCCGCGCGACAAGGTCGAGGAACTGCGCATCGAGCTGTATGAAAAGGTCAATGCGCTGGGCATCGGCGCGCAGGGGCTGGGCGGCCTCACCACCGTGCTCGATGTCAAGATCGCGCAATACCCGACCCACGCGGCATCGAAGCCGGTGGCGATGATCCCGAACTGCGCGGCGACCCGGCATGTGCATTTCGTGCTCGACGGCTCCGGTCCGGCGGTGTTCGAGCCGCCGTCGCTGGATGACTGGCCGAAGGTCAACTGGACCGCGGATGTCGAGAAAAGCAAGCGGGTCGACCTCAATACGCTGACGCGTGCCGAGGTGGCGGCCTGGAAACCCGGCGACACCCTGCTGCTCAACGGCAGGATGCTGACCGGGCGCGACGCCGCCCACAAGCGGATCCAGGAGATGCTGGCGCGCGACGAGAAGCTGCCGGTCGACTTCACCAACCGGGTCATCTATTACGTCGGGCCGGTCGATCCGGTGCGCGACGAGGTGGTGGGCCCGGCCGGCCCCACCACCGCGACAAGGATGGACAAGTTCACCGACATGATGCTGTCGCAGACCGGCCTGATCTCGATGATCGGCAAGGCCGAGCGCGGCCCGGTGGCGATCGAGGCGATCAAGAAGCACAAGAGCGCCTACCTGATGGCCGTCGGCGGCGCCGCCTACCTGGTGGCCAAGGCGATCAAGGGCGCCAAAGTGGTCGGCTTCGCCGACCTCGGAATGGAAGCGATCTACGAATTCGATGTCAAGGACATGCCGGTGACGGTTGCCGTCGATTCGACCGGCATCTCGGCGCACAACACCGGGCCGGCCGAATGGTCGAAGAAGATCGTCGACTTCAAGATTCCGTTGCGGGTCGCCTGATGGCGCACTGGCTGCGCTACGCGCACGCGGGCGCGATCGGCTTCGGCACCCTCGAGGGCGCCACCATCGCGGTCCATGCCGGCGAGATGTTCGGCGCCAACCGGCCGACCGGCGAGTCGCTCGCGCTGGCGGATGTGGCACTGCTGGCACCCTGCGTGCCGACCAAGATGCCGGCCCTGTGGAACAACTTTCACGAGCGCGCAGTCAAGGAAGGCAATCCGATCCCGACCGAGCCGCTGTATTTCCTGAAGAGCAACAATTCATTCTGCGCGCCCGGCACGGTAATCAGGAAACCCGCGCATTTCGACGGCAAGGTGGTGTTCGAGGCCGAACTGGGCATCGTGATCGGCAAGCGGGCATCCGGCGTCGGCGAAGCCGATGCGGCCGATTTCATTTTCGGCTACACCTGCGTCAACGATGTCACCGCCGCCGACATCCTGCGCGAGGACAAGTCGTTCGAGCAATGGAGCCGCTGCAAGGGCTTCGACAGCTTCGGACCGATCGGCCCGCTGGTCGCCACCGGCATCGACCCGGCGACCTTGCGCGTCAAGGCCCTGCTCAACGGGGTGGAGCGGCAGAACTTCCCGGTCGCCGACATGATCTTCCCGCCGGCCCGCCTGGTCGCCATGATCTCGCGCGACATGACGCTCGAACCTGGCGACATCATCGCCTGCGGCACCTCGGTCGGCGCCGGCAGCATGAAGCCGGGCAGTGTCATTCGCGTCGAAATCGAGGGTATTGGAGCATTGGAAAACCGTTATGAGCTTTAGCCCGTTGTTGAATAGCCGCGGCCTGCGCATCTGCGCGCCGCTGCTCGCGCTGCTGCTCGCAGCCGGCAATGTGGCTGCGCAAACCGCGCCCGCAACGCCGGTCGCGGCCATTGCGCCTGCCATACCCAAGGCGGGCGACCCGGCGTTTCTGCGCGGCATGCAGGCGAAGTCCAGGCGCCAGGCGGCCGAGGCAATCCGTGAATTCACCGCGGCTGCCGAGTCGGGCCATCTGGAGGCGCAGTACGTGCTCGGGCTGCAATACCTGCGCGGCGACGGCGTCAAGGCCGACCCGCTGCAGGCATTGGCCTGGTTTGCCCGCGCGCAGCAGCACAATCACCCGCTGGCCGCCACCCAGATGGGCGAAATGTACGAGCGCGGGATCGGCGTGCCGAAAGACCCGGCGCGCGCCGCGGAACTGTATGAGAGCGCGGCCCTGCAGGGCTTCGCGCCGGCCCAGACCCGCCTGGGCGCGCTCTACGAAACCGGCACCGGGGTGACGCAAAACGCCCACACCGCGGTCGACTGGTACTCGCTGGCGGCAGCCCAGGATCACTGGGACGCGCAGCACCGCCTGGGCAAGCTGCTGCGTGATGGCCGCAGCGGCGACGCCGAATATGGCGAGGCGATCCGTCTGTTCACCGCATCATCCAGGGGCGGCAACTCCTATGCCCGGATTTCGCTCGGGGAAATGCATGAGGCGGGTCAGGGGGTGCCGAAAAACCTGGCGCGCGCGCGCGAGCTTTATACCCAGGCGGCGCGCGAAGGTGAGCCGGCGGCGCGCATCAAGCTTGCACAGATGGGCAAAGTCGCGCCGGTCGCGGCTGTGCGACCGGCAAAGCCGCTCAAACCGGTCAAGGGGTCGCAACTGGCGCTCGACCTCAAGCGTTGATCGCCACCCGCGGTCAAGGTCAAAACTGACTACCAGCGCGGCGGATTGTGATCAAGTGTGACCAAAATCACGAAAAAGCCCGCTTTTGCCGGCAGCCTTTGCGTATCGCTGCAGTGCTGATGTGCTACAAGTAACGCTCCTGGACGAACCCGATTCGCCCGCCAATGCCCCACCCCAGATCGCCAACGCCAGCCCGATGATTCGCCCCGACTACCAATCCAGCGACACCGCGGTGGCGGACACCGGTATCGAGACCTCGGAACTGTTGGTCCGCTCGCAACGGCTGGAAGCCCTGCTGGCGGCTTCCAGCAAGAACCTGCGGGTGCTCGAAGAACAGTTGTCGTCTTCCGAATCGCTGGCTTCGTTCGGTCATTTCAAGATCGACCATCAGGACCGCTTCCTGCTGTCGCGTTCGGCCCGCCTGCTGCTCGGCGTCGACCTGGCGACGGCGCATCTCGACCAGGTCCTGGCCTGCGCCCACAGCGCCGACTGCGACCGCATGGGCGACGCGATCCGCCGCCTGGCCGACACCGGCGTGCAGGTCGACGAAGAGATCGCGCTCGAGTTGCCGGGGATCGGCACGCGCTGGCTGCGGATCGTCGTGCGCAGCACCCAGGTCAGCAATTCGGTCGATCTGTATGGCTTGATCATTGACACCACCGACGCCCGCCGCGACGCGGTGCGCCGTGATATCGCCTTGAAGGTCAGCCAGGCGCTGCTGCAGGACGTCGATTCGCTGGCGGCCTATGAATGGGTGCTGCAAAGCGTCTGCGTCGGCCTTGGCTGGGACATCGGTTCCTGCTGGCTGACCAACGCCAGCGGCGAACGGATGCGCTGCCTGGCGGCCTGGACCCGTCACGAACCGGCGCTGGAAGCAATGGCGGCGGTGATCCGCGGCCGCGACATCGCCCTGGGTGAGGGCATGGTCGGCGCGGTGCTCGCCTCGCGCACCGCGACCTGGGCCGAGGATGTCGGCCATGACCGGCGCTTCGCCGAGCATGCCGCCGCTGCGCGCGCCGGTATCCGCACCGCGTACACCTTCCCGATCGTGGTGGCGGATACCCAATGCGCCGGCGTGCTGCAGTTCCTGTCGCGCAACCCGCGTCGCTTCGATGCCCAGTTGCCAGCGATGAGCGAACTGGTCGGCGCCCTGCTGGCGCAGCGTGTGCGGCGCGAAAGCTGGATCGCCCGCCTGCGCGAGGTGGCCGAGCGCGACGCCCTGACCGGCCTGTTGAGCCGCTACGCCCTGATCGAGCGCATGCGTGCGACGATCGCCGATCCGGCCAAGGCCGGCTTCACCGTCTGCGTATTTGACCTCAACCGCTTTCGCCTGGTCAACGACGGCTTGGGCCATGCGGCCGGTGACCTGGTGCTGCGCACCATGGCCGAGCGGGTGCGCCACAGCATGCCGGCCGATGCCGCCCTGACCCGCCTGTCGGGCGATGAATTCGCGGTGCTGGTGCGCGGCAATGCCCAGGCGCTGACCGACGCGGTGCAGAAGATCGGCAACGCGATCACCGCGCCGCTGTCGGTCAACGGTTACGAATTCAGCCTCACCACCAGCATCGGCAGCGCCAGCTATCCGCGCGACGGCGATCAACCGGAAGCACTGCTGCGCGAAGCGGATGCGCAACGCCATCGCGCCAAACGGCAGGTGCATGGCGCACCGACGCTGCGCCGGCAGCGCGTCGGCGGCGACGCGCTCGGTGAAATCCTCACCGAACATGAATTGCGCCAGGCCATCGAGAATGGCGAATTGCTGGTGCATTACCAGCCGATCGTGCGCCTGGGCACGCCGGTGCTGGCCGGCGCCGAGGCGCTGATCCGCTGGCGCCACCCGCAGCGCGGCCTGCTGGCGCCGGCCAGTTTTCTCGGAGTCGCCGAAGAGGCCGGCCTGACGCGCGAGATCAGCCGCACAGTGCTGAGCCAGGTGACGCGTGACCTGGCCAGCGCGCCGGCCCTGTTCGCCCCCGATTTCCGCGTCAACATCAACCTTTGCGCGCTCGATTTTCGCGACCTGAAACTGTTCAAGGAACTCGGCGCCCTGCTGCGCGAGGCCGGCATGGCGCCACAGCGCTATCGATTCGAAGTCACCGAAGGCATGCTGATGGAGGATGTCGGCACCGCTGAACGGGTGGTTGGCCTGTTGGCCGACTACGGTGTCGAATTCGCGATCGACGATTTCGGCACCGGCTATTCGTCGCTCGCACAATTGTCGCGCCTGCCGGTGCACGAACTGAAGATCGACCACACCTTCACCCAGAGCATCGACACCAAACGCGGCAAGACGGTGGTGCGCGCGGTGCTCGACCTGGCGGCGCGCCTCGAAATGCCGGTCACCGCCGAGGGCATCGAGACCCGCACCCAGGCGCTGGCACTCACCGCCTACGGCTGCGACAAGGCGCAGGGCTACCTGTACGGCCGCGCGATGCCGTTCACCGCCCTGCTCGATTTCGCGCGCGGCGCGGGCAACGAGCCGGCGCGCGTCCCCTGAGATTCCGCTGATGGATGGCGAGCGGGGCGCCGCGCCGGGCGGCGCGTCCGCCAATCAATCAAGCACGCCCGGCGTGCCCCGCTGCGCAGCCGATGCAACCCGCGGCGCAGCCGACAACATTCACTGGAGCGGCCAGCCGGTGGTGGTGCCTTATCCGGCGCCACTCGCACTGCTGGTGCTGGTGGTCATCGGCAGCGGCCTGTGGGTCGACCGTGCCGCCGGGTTCCCCGGCCAGGTGGCGGTCAGCCTCGTGGTCTGGCTGGTGGTGACCCTGCTGTGCATCCGGCTCCCGCTGCCGCTCGGCCGTCGCCTCGTTGCCTGCGTGTGGATCTCCGGATTGGGCGAGATCATTGCTTCGCTCGCCTGGGGCCTCTACGACTACCAGTTCGGCAACGTTCCCTTGTTCGTGCCGCCCGGCCATGCGCTCCTGTATCTGCTCGGCCTGATCCTTGCTCGCATGCTTGACGACCGCATCGCGCTGCTGGTGCCGCTGGCCGCCGCACCAGTCGTGGCCGCGCTGGCCTGGACCGGCCAGGACTGGCTGAGCGTGCCGCTGTTCGGCCTGTTCCTGCTGTTCATCCGCTTCGGCCGGCAAAAACGCCTGTACGCCATCATGTTCGCGCTGGCGCTGGTGCTCGAACTCTATGGCACGGCGCTCGGCAACTGGGCCTGGCGACCGGTGGCGCCCGGCACCGGCCTCGCCACCCTCAACCCGCCGCTCGCCGCCGGGGTGTTCTATTGCGCGCTGGACTGGCTGATCAGCCGCTTTGTCAGTGCGGTGCGGCCGGCCGCGCCGACCAGTGCCGGCGATGACGCCGAACGCCCGGCCTGAGGGCCGCGTTCCGTACTTCCTGCTAACCTTCGGCATGGCCCGGGCGCCGTTGGCGCTGTGCTGCTGACGCAGTGGCGCCGGCGCCCGTCGCGAACCGGGCGCAGCGACCGGCCGCGGTCACGGCATGTGGCGGCACCAAATCGAAAAGGATGGCGATGAAAGATGGCAATTTCAACCGGCTGCAACTGCCGCGCCGCGCGGTCGCGCTGGTGCTCGCCGGCGGTCGCGGCACCCGCCTGAAGGACCTGACCGCGCGACGCGCCAAGCCGGCGGTGTATTTCGGCGGCAAGTTCCGCATCATCGATTTCGCGTTGTCGAACTGCATCAATTCCGGGATTCGCCGCATCGGCGTGATCACCCAGTACAAGTCGCACAGCCTGCTCAGGCATTTGCAGAAAGGCTGGAGTTTCCAGCGCTGGGAGTCGAACGAATTCGTCGAACTGCTGCCGGCGCAACAGCGCACCAACGACGAGTCCTGGTATCGCGGCACCGCCGACGCGGTGTACCAGAACATCGACATCGTGCGCGATCACACCTCGGACTACATCGTGGTGCTGGCCGGCGACCATGTGTACAAGATGGACTATGCGCGCATGCTGCAGTTCCACGTCGACCGCGGCGCGCAATGCACGGTCGGATGCATCGAGGTGGCGCGCGCCGAGGCCTCGGCGTTCGGCGTGATGGCGGTCGACAAATCACACCAGATTCTCGACTTCATCGAAAAACCGGCCAACCCGCCGGCGCTGCCGGGCAAGCCCGATCGCTCGCTGGCCAGCATGGGCATCTACATTTTCAATACCGGTTTCCTGTTCGACATGCTCGAGCGCGACATCATGAATCCCGCCTCCAGCCACGATTTCGGCCGCGACATCATTCCCGAGGCGGTGCGCCAGGGCGTCGCCTGCGCCCATCCGTTCGAGTTGTCGTGCGTCAATCCGGCCGGCGCCGCCGACGCCGAACCCTACTGGCGCGATGTCGGCACCGTCGACGCCTACTGGTCGGCCAACATCGACCTCACGATGCCGACGCCGGCGCTCGACATGTATGACACCACCTGGCCGATCTGGACCTACCAGGAACAATTGCCGCCGGCCAAGTTCGTGTTCGACAACGACGACCGGCGCGGCGCGGCGGTCGATTCGATCGTCTCCGGCGGCTGCATCATCTCGGGCTCGCGGGTGGCGCGCTCGGTGCTGTTTTCCAAGGTGCGGATTCATTCCTACTCCACCGTCGAGGGCGCGGTGCTGCTGCCGGGAGTCGAGGTGGGTCGCCATGCGCGGCTGTCGCGGGTGGTGGTCGATCGCGGCTGCCGGATTCCGCCCGGCATGGTGATCGGCCATGACCCGGCCGAGGACGCGCGCCGCTTTCTGGTCAGCGAGCAGGGCATCACCCTGGTGACCCAGGAAATGATCGAACGCGAACAGCGTTTGCACCGCTGAAAGGGTCGGCGAAGCATCACCATGCAGGTACTGTATGTCAGCACCGAGGTGCACCCTGCGCTCAAGACCGGCGGTCTGGCCGATGTCAACGCCGCCCTGCCGCCGGCGCTTGTCGCGGCAGGCGCCGATGTACGCCTGCTGTTGCCCGGCTTTCCCGCATTCGTCGCAGCCGCCACCGATCGCGGGGTCCGCATTTCGCTTGGCAGTGCCTTCGGGATTGACGACATCGGCCTGCTGCCATGCCGGCTGGGCGGCATGGCAGCATGGCTGATCGATGCACCGGGGTTCTATGCGCGGCCCGGCAATCCTTACGTCAACAGCGCGGGTCGCAACTGGCCGGACAACGCGCGCCGCTTCGCCCTGCTCGGTTGGGCCGCGGCGCGCTTCGCCGACGGCGGTTTCGGCCACTGGCGACCAGACATCATCCATAGCCACGACTGGCATGCGGCGCTGGCCAGCGCCTATCTGCGCGCG
>JANPGJ010000447.1:0-4963 GCA_031423955.1 Burkholderiales bacterium | reverse complement strand
CAAGGGTTTTCAGGCGGTGTGCCTTAGCGTTTTGCCAGCGGCACGAATTTGAGATCCTCTGGCCCGTTGTAGTTTGCCGCCGGTCGGATGATCTTGCCGTCGATGCGCTGCTCGATCACGTGGGCGCTCCAGCCGGCGGTGCGCGCGATCACGAAAATTGGCGTGAACATCGCGGTCGGCACGCCCATCATGTGGTAACTGACGGCCGAGAACCAGTCGAGGTTGGGGAACATTTTCTTGGCGTCCCACATCACCGTCTCGAGACGGTCGGCAATGTCGAACATCTTCATGTCGCCGGCTTCCTTCGAGAGCTTGCGCGCGACTTCCTTGATCACCTTGTTGCGCGGGTCGGAGATGGTGTAGACCGGATGGCCGAAGCCGATCACCACTTCCTTCCGTTCGACGCGGGCGCGAACATCGCTTTCAGCCTCGTCGGCTGATTCATAGCGTTTCTGCACCTCGAAGGCGACTTCGTTGGCGCCGCCATGCTTGGGCCCGCGCAAGGCGCCGATACCGCCGCAGATCGCCGAATACATGTCCGATCCGGTGCCCGCGATGACCCGGCAGGTAAAGGTGGAGGCATTGAATTCGTGCTCGGCGTAGAGGATCAGCGAGGTGTGCATCGCCTGCACCCAGTCGTCCGGCGGCTTGACGCCGTGCAAAAGGTGCAGGAAATGCCCGCCAATGGTGTCATCGTCGGTTTCAACCTCGATGCGCCTGCCGTTCAACGCAAAGTGGTGCCAGTACAGGAGCATCGAACCCAGCGATGCCATCAGCCGATCGGCGATGTCACGCGCTCCGGGATGGTTGTGATCATCCTTTTCCGGCAGGGCGCAGCCCAGTGCGGAGACACCGGTGCGCATCACGTCCATCGGGTGCGATGCCGCCGGCAGCGCTTCGAGCGCCGCCTTGACCGCGGCGGGCAGGCCGCGCAGGGCCTTGAGCTTTTTCTTGTAGCCCGCGAGTTCGGCGCTGTTCGGCAACTTGCCGTGCACCAGCAGGTAGGCGATTTCCTCGAACGCGCAGGCGTCGGCGATGTCGAGGATGTCGTAGCCGCGGTAGTTCAGGTCATTGCCGCTGCGCCCGACGGTGCAAAGCGCGGTGTTGCCGGCGACAACGCCGGACAGTGCGACCGATTTCTTCGGTTTCGGACCTGCGGCGGGGGATGCGGTTTCGCTCATCTGGGTCTCCTGGTTGATCGCTTACTTGCCCTTGCCCGCGGAAAACAGGGCGTCGAGCTTGTTTTCGTAGTCGTGATAGCCGAGGTAATCGTACAGGTCGGCGCGTGTCTGCATGGCAGGCACCGCGTTCTTCTGCGTACCTTCGCGCCGCAGCACCTGGTAGAAATTGAGGGCTGCCGCGTTCATTGCGCGATAGGCACCGCAGCAGTAGAGCGCGATATCGACGTTGGCGCCGCGCAACTCGTCAAGGGTGAATAGGGGGGTGGAACCGAACTCGGTCAGATTGGCCAGGATCGGCACTTTCACCGCATCCTTGACCTTCTTGTACTGTGCAAGCTCGGTGATCGCCTCGGGGAAAATCATGTCGGCGCCGGCTTCGGCATAGGCGCAGGCGCGGTCGATAGCCGCGTTCAAGCCCTCGGATGCCAGCGCGTCGGTGCGCGCCATGATGACAAAGTCGGGGTCGCTGCGCGCGTCGACCGCGGCCTTGATGCGATCGGTCATTTCACCGCTTCCGACCACTTCCTTGCCCGGCCGGTGGCCGCAGCGTTTGGCGCTGACCTGGTCTTCCATGTGCACAGCCGCGACTTCCGCCTGGATGAAGCTCCTGATGGTACGCGCAATATTGAACGCGCTGCCCCAGCCGGTATCGATGTCGACCATCAACGGCAGCGAACACACCGCGGTGATGCGCCGTGCGTCGGTGAGCACATCTTCCATGGTGCTGATGCCGAGGTCGGGCATGCCCAGAGAATTGGCGGCGACCCCGCCACCGGACAAATACACCGCCTTGAAACCGGTCCGCTCGGCCATGCGGGCGGCGTAAGCGGTGATGGTGCCGACCACCTGCAACGGACTTTCGTCCCTGACGGCCTGGCGAAACCTGGCGCCTGCGGAGTTCCTGCTCATGATGATTCCTCGTTGAAAAAAGCCTTGCCGGCATCGTCCGGCAGCGCGGCGCCGGTGCGCCGGCCGCGATCGAGCAACTGCCAGTAGTAGCGGAAGCTGGCGCGATCGTGCAACTTGCCCTTGTGACCGACCGGCCCCCAGTCGACCGCCTGCGCCGCCAGCAGGATCGCAGCCGCGTCTTCGATCTCGCCGGCGTCCGGTTGCATGCCGCGCACGATCGGCATGATCTGGTCGGGGTGGATGCTGTATTGCCGCAGGTAGCCGAATTCGGTGCGGGCCCGTCTGGCATCGGATTCGGCGACTGCCGGATCGCGATATTCCTGGGTGATGCCATGAATCGGCAGGGCACCCGCGGCCAGGCCGGCGGCACTGATCTCGAGTTTGGCGCGGCGCAGCAGCGGATGGTCGAACTGTCCGGGGGAGGCCATCGCGGACGCCGGAATCGCGCCCTGATGCGAGCTGACGAAATCCATGATGCCCAGGTTCACCCCTTCGACCTGCGGCAGGTTGACGATGTCGAACACCTCGCGCAATCCGTTGTGGGTCTCGATCATCACGTGCACGGGAATGATGCGGCGGTGTCCGCTGTCTTCGGTCACATGATTGATCCACGAGGCGATTTTCAGTGCATCCATCCTGCTGTCGCATTTTGGCAGGGTGATATAGGCCAGCCTGGCGCCGGCGGCGCGCACCACGATTTCCACGTCCTTCATGCAATGCGGGTGGCTGGCGTCATGGATGCGCACGCCAGCGCGGCCAAAAGCGTTGTCGCTGCCGGCGATCAGGTCGCCGGCCATGCGTGCGGCTTCAGCCTCGCCGCCGGCACCGGCGCCGTCTTCAAGGTCGCACAGTACGTCGAACAGCGGCCGTCCATCGACTGCAGTCTTGCGCTGCAGCTCGAAGGCACGGCCGATATATTTTTCGTTGCCGGCGAAATGCTCGCAGACCGGGATTACCGGCAGCGGGATGCCGTCGACGAAGAGGACGTCTTTGGGATGCGTAGCCATCTGGAAACCGGCGCCGCAGGCGGCGCCGGCCTGATTGTCAGCCCAGCAGGTGTTTGACTCCTTCACGCTCTTCGTTCAACTCATTGAGCGTGAAGTCCATGCGTTCGCGCGAAAAGGCATCGACTTCGAGACCCTTGACCATGGTGTATTCGCCGCCCGCGCAAATCACCGGGAAACCATACATCGTATCTTCGGGAATGCCGTAGCTGCCATCGGAAGCGATGCCCATGGTGACCCATTCGCCATTGGTGCCCAGGGCCCAGTCGCGCATATGGTCAATCGCCGCGTTGGCGGCCGACGCGGCCGAAGACAGGCCGCGCGCCTCGATGATCGCCGCGCCGCGCTTGCCGACGGTCGGCAGGAAGCTGTCCTTGTTCCACACCTCGTCGTTGATCAGGCCCCTGATCGCTTGGCCGTCAGCGACGGCGAACCGGTAGTCGGGATACATGGTCGGCGAATGATTGCCCCAGACCACCAGTTTTTTGATCGACGCCACCGGTTTGCCGGATTTGGCCGCCAGTTGCGACAGCGCGCGGTTGTGATCCAGGCGCAACATGGCAGTGAAGTTCTTCTTCGGCAGCGACGGCGCCGACTTCATCGCAATATAGGCATTGGTGTTGGCCGGATTGCCGACCACCAGAACACGCACATTGCGCGATGCGACCGCGTCGAGGGCGCGACCCTGGGCGGTGAAGATCGCCGCGTTGGCCGATAACAGGTCCTTGCGCTCCATGCCGGGTCCGCGCGGGCGCGCACCGACCAGCAGCGCGTAGTCGATACCCTTGAAAGCGGTCATCGGATCGCCGTGTGCGCTCATGCCGGCCAGCAGCGGGAAGGCGCAATCGTCGAGTTCCATCATCACGCCCTTCAGCGCCTTCTGCGCCTTTTCGTCGGGAATCTCGAGCAGTTGCAGGATCACCGGCTGGTCGCGGCCAAGCATGTCGCCGTTGGCGATGCGAAAAAGCAACGAGTAACCGATTTGTCCGGCGGCGCCGGTGATGGCAATACGAACTGGTGGCTTGGCCATGATGGTGTCTTCCTCGATCCTGGGTTTTGCGGGGAATTTGGCGGGGGATCAAATCACGCTCGAAGCCGGCCGTGCCAGCCGACGCAAACGAAGCGACTTGTAGCCCGAAGTGTAGGGACAAGCGCGGGCGGAAGTCAAGTTTGGTCTTATGTCTTATATAAGATATAAAACAAGGGATAGACTCGGCGCTGCGGTTTGTGATTCAATCGACGCCATGAGTTCAGATGCAGCAGTCGTAGCGACGATGCCCGGAATGTTTTCGCCGACTTTCAGCCCTTTGTATCAGCAGATCAAGTCGCTGATCACGCAAAGCCTCGAGGCCGGGGAGTGGCGGCCGGGTGACATGATTCCCTCCGAGATCGAGCTTGCGGCGCGCTACAAGGTCAGCCAGGGTACGGTGCGCAAGGCGATCGACGAACTGGCCGGGGAAAATCTGCTGTTGCGGCGCCAGGGCAAGGGAACCTTCGTTGCCACGCATACCGAAGCACGCGCCCAGTATCGGTTCCTGCGCCTGGTGCCTGATGAGGGCGAGCAGGGCTATCCGGAAAGCCGGATCCTCGAATGCCGACGCATGCGCGCGCCCGCGGAAATCGCGCGCCAGCTTGAATTGAAGGCGGGCGAGCCGGTGGCGACGGTGCGCCGCCTGCTGTCGTTTTCAGGCACGCCCTGCGTGCTCGACGACCTGTGGTTGCCGGGCGGCTTGTTCAAGGGGCTGACCGCGGAGCGCATGACCGAATCGAAGGCGCCGCTCTACAGCATGTTTGAAAGCGAGTTCGGCATCAAGATGGTGCGCGCGGACGAGAAGATCCGTGCGGTCCCGGCCGATGCCGAGACCGCCG
>JANPGJ010000446.1:0-7669 GCA_031423955.1 Burkholderiales bacterium | reverse complement strand
TGGCGGCGTATCGCTGTTGAGGATGTAGGTGACGGTGCCGCTCAAACTGCCAGCCAGCAGGTTGTTGATCTGGGTGATCGTGCCGCTCAGCGTCACAGTGGCGGTACCGGAGTTGCTGACGGTCACGCCGGTAGTGCCTGCCCCAACAGTCAGGGTGCCGCTCACTACGCCCAAGGTCGCCTGCACCGTGGCGCTACCGGCATCCACATCGGCGATGGAAAGGCCGGTGCCGTGCAAGGTCAGGGACGTTTGCTCGGTAGCGGCGTAGGTCAGCGGAGTAATCGTTGCCGTCGGTGCATCGTTGACCGCGGTGATATTGATGGTTGCGGTGTCGTTGCCGGTGAGCGTGCCGCCAGTGCCGGTGTTGCCGAGGTCGCTGGCGGTGAGGGTTAGCGTGTCCGTGGCGGCCGGTGTGTCGCTGCTGATGATGTAGGTGACCGTCCCGCTCAAGCTGCCGGCCAGCAGGTTGTTGATCTGTGCAATCGTGCCGCTCAGCGTCACGGTGGCAGTACCGGAGTTGCTGACGGTCACGCCGGTGGTGCCGGCGGCCACGTTCAGGGTGCCGCTCACGACGCCAAGGGTCGCCTGGACGGTAGCGCCGCCAGCATCGACATCGGCGATGGAGAGGCCGGTGCCGTGCAGGGTCAGCGCAACCTGCTCGGTGGCGCTGTAGGTCAAGGGCGTGATGGTCGCCGTCGGCGCATCGTTGACCGCCGTCACCGCCACCGTCGAGACGATCGACAGAGAGGTGGTGTTGACGCCGCCATTGGCTACGCCACCGCTGTCGGTGATCTGCGTCAGTGTCAATACACGGCTGCCGGCCGTCGGGTTGTCGGTGCTGGTGTTCTGGTAGGTGATGCCATTGACCAGGGTCTGCATCGCCGCGGCACTGAGCGTGCCGCCGGAGAGCACCGCCGTCGCAGTCGCACCGCTGACCGTGACGTTGTAGCTCAGGCTGTTGGTGGCGGTGGTGCCGGAACTGTTCGCCCCGAGCGCGATGGTGGTGCCGTTGACCACCAGCACTTCGCTGGCGCCGTCGGCCAGGCCGCTTAAGGTGAAGGTCAGTCCGGTCAGGGTCTGCCCGGTCTCGACGGTGCTCGCCGCCGCGCCGCTAAACAGATTCACCGCGGCGGCCTGCGTGCCCGCGCCGGCGGCTTCGGTGAACGCCGGATTCGCCGCCGTCGCGGTCAGGGTTGGCGCATCGTTGACCGCGGTGACCGTGAGCGTGATGAACTCGCTGACACTGTTCGAGGGGCCGCCGCCCGAGTCGGTGACGTTGTACTGGAATGCCGTGCCGCCGCTGGCATTGGCGGTCGGCTTGAACTGCATGCCGCGGATGTCGGCCAATGTGTAGGTGGTGGTGGTGACCAGCGTGGTGCCGTCGGCCAGATAAACGTTGCCGACGCTGCCTGAAGGCACGGTCGTCACCGCAAAGGTCAGGGTCTGGCCGAGTTCGTCGGCGCCGCCGCCTGCGGAATAGGCCACGCTGCCAAACCCCAGGCTGGTGAAACCGGAGTCCTCCAGCACGGTGAGATTGGCGACCGTGCCCGCGGTCCGGACCGGCGCGTCGTTGACCGCGGTGACATTGAAGGTGATGGTGTTGGGCGCGCTGTCGTAGGCCGCGCTCTGGTCGCGCACGCTGAAGGTGAAGCCGGCATAGCCGGCGCCATTCGCATCGGCTGCCGGGGTGAACACCAGGTTGCCGATGTTGGCCGCGAGCACCACCTGCGAGGCCGTCACCGCCGCCCCGGACAGTGTCAGCGTGCCGGTCCCGGGCAACGTGTCGATGCGCACCGCGCTGATGGTGTCGCCACTGTCGACGTCCGCGAAGCCGAAGTCGGACGTGCTGAAGGTGTAGGCGGTGTCCTCGTTGGTGGTGATGGTCTTGTCGGCGCCGGTCGGCGCGTCGTTGACCGCCGTGACGTTGAAGGTGATGGTGTTGGGCGCGGCGTCATAGGTGCTGCTCTGGTCGCGCACGCTGAAGGTGAGGGCGGCGTAGCCGGTGCCGTTGGCGTTGGCTGCTGGAGTGAACACCAGGTTGCCGATGTTGGCGGTGGTGATCACCTGCGACGCGCTTACTGCGGAGCCGGACAGCGTCAGCGTGCCCGCCCCGGGCAGGGTGTCGATGCGCACCGCGCTGATGGTGTCGCCGCTGTCCACGTCCGCGAAGCCGAAGTCGGCCGCGCTGAAGGTGTAGGCGGTGTCCTCGTTGGTGGTAATGGTCTTGTCGGCGCCGGTCGGGGCGTCGTTGACCGCCGCCACCGTCAGGGTGACCGTGGCCTGGCGCGAATTGAGCGAACCGTCCCTGGCCGTGATCACAAAGCTGTCGGTGCCGTTGAAATTGGCGCTCGGGGTATAGCTGAACGAACCGTCCGCATTGAGGGTGAACGCGGCGGCGTTGGACGGCCCGCTGACCAGGGTGGCAATCAGTGCAGTGCCTTCGGGGTCGCTGGCGCGGTTGAGCACGCCCGATGCGGCCACAGCAAGGGCGGTATCTTCGTTGGTGGAATAGTCCAGATTGGTGGTCCGGGTGGGCACGTCGGCGGCGACCGCGTTGCCGAGCACGCCGTTGTAGCCCTGGGTCGAGCTGTCGACGGCGACAGTCCCGGACGTTTCGCTGAAGCGCCAGTAGCCGACCAGGCCGGTTTCGTTGCCCGCCAGGATGGTGTTGTACGCGGCCTGGATCTGAGCGCCGCTGCGCTCCACGTTCCACACCCGCACTTCGTCGATCAGGCCGACAAAACGCGACGCGGTGGTGTTCTGGCGGCCGCCGATGGTCAGGTCGTTAAGTGCCGGATAGACATCGCCGACGTTGCCGCTGCCATTGTAGGTTTCGACCAGTGCGCCATTGACATAGGCCTTGACCACCCCGCTGTTGTAAGTCACCGCCAGGTTGACCCAGGTGTCAGCCGGCACTGTAAACGCGGTCTGCACCCAGTTCCACCCCGGCGTTGTGTTGGCAAATGCCCATTGCAGCTTGCCGTTCGAACCAATGCCGATCTCGTATTCGCCTTCCTTGTTGAGGATGATCTGCGTACCGCTCAGGGCGCCGGTGCGCTGCACCGTGGCCTCGATAGTCAGGGTCGAGGTCATCACCAGATTTGCCTGTGGGGGCACCACCACGCTGTCGGTGCCGTCGAAAGAAAGCGCGCGATCTGTCGCGGTGGGCGCGTCGTTGACCGCGGTGATGTTGATGGTCGCAGTGTCGTTGGCAGTCATGGTGCCACCCGTGCCGGTGTTGCCCAGGTCGCTGGCGGTGAGGGTCAGCGTGTCGCTGGCTGGCGGCGTGTCGCTGGTGAGGATGTAAGTGACGGTGCCGCTCAGGCTGCCGGCCAGCAGGTTGTTGATCTGGGCGATCGTGCCACTGAGAATCACGGTGGCGGTACCGGAGTTGGTGACGGTCACGCCAGTGGTACCGGCTCCAACAGTCAAGGTGCCGCTCACCACGCCCAAGGTCGCCTGCACTGTGGCGCTGCCTGCATCCACGTCGGCAATGCTCAGCCCCGTTCCGTGCAAGATCAGCGAAGTCTGCTCAGTGGCCGCGTACGTCAGTGGAGTAATCGTCGCCGTCGGTGCATCGTTGATGGCGGTGATATTGATGGTTGCGGTGTCGTTGCCGGTAAGCGTGCCGCCGTTACCAGCGTTGCCGAGGTCGCTGGCGGTCAGCGTCAGGGTGTCGCTGGCCGGCGGCGTGTCGCTGTTGATGATGAAGGTGACAGTCCCGCCCAGACTTCCAGCCAGCAGGTTGTTGATCTGCACGATCGTGCCGCTGAGCGTGACGGTGGCGGTGCCGGAGTTGCTGACGGTCACGCCAGTGGTCCCCGCCGTCACTGTCAAGGTGCCGCTCACCACGCCCAAGGTCGCCTGGACGGTGGCACTGCCGGCATCCACATCGGCGATGGAGAGGCCGGTGCCGTGCAAGTTCAGGGACGTTTGCTCGGTGGCGGCGTAGGTCAGCGGAGTAATCGTCGCGGTCGGCGCGTCGTTGACCGCGGTGATGTTGATCGTGGCCGTGTCATTTCCGGTCTTGGTGCCGCCGGTACCGGTATTGCCCAGGTCGCTCGCGGTCAGTGTGAAGGTGTCTGTGGCCGGTGGCGCATCGCTATTGATGATGTAAGTGACGGTGCCGCTCAGGCTGCCGGCCAGCAGGTTGTTGATCTGGGTTATCGTGCCGCTAAGCGTCACGGTAGCGGTACCGGAGTTGCTGACAGTCACACCCGTCGTGCCGGCGCCAACCGTCAGGGTACCGCTCACCACGCCCAAGGTCGCCTGCACGGTGGCGCTGCTGGCATCCACATCGGCGATGGAAAGGCCGGTGCCGTGCAGGGTCAGGGAAGTCTGCTCGGTGGCGGCATACGTCAGCGGCGTGATGGTCGCGGTCGGCGCGTCGTTAACCGCAGTGATATTGATGGTCGCAGTGTCATTCGCCGTCAGGGTGCCACCGGTGCCGGTGTTGCCAAGGTCGCTGGCGGTCAGCGTCAAGGTGTCGGTGGCCGGCGGCGTGTCGCTGTTCTGGATGTAGCTGACGGTACCGCTCAGGCTGCCGGCCAGAAGGTTGTTGATCTGCGCGATCGTGCCGCTGAGAGTCACGGTGGCGGTCCCGGAGTTGCTGACGGTCACGCCGGTGGTTCCGGCAGTCACGTTCAAGCTGCCGCTCACCACGCCCAGGGTCGCCTGCACGGTCGCGCCGCCTGCATCGACGTCGGCGATGCTCAAGCCGGTGCCATGCAGGGTGAGCGAAGTCTGTTCGGTGGCGGCGTAGGTCAGTGGCGTGATGGTCGCGGTCGGCGCGTCGTTGACCGGATTGACCACCAACGAGGCGGTGTCGGTCGCCGACGAGAACGCGGTCGTGCCGCCTGCCGAGGCCGAGGTGAAGGCGATCTGGAAGTTGTCGATATCCATCTGTTTCGTTGGCGTCGAATTCCCGGCTATCAGGAACCGGATGCGGGTGTCCGCCGCGGCGTAGGCGGAAATGTCGGCGCTGAACGTGCCGATACCGAAATTGCTGGTCTGGGAGAACGTGGCCAGTGTCGTGTAGCTCGCTCCGCCGTTGCCGGAAACCTGGAAGTAGACGAGGCCGCCGCTGCCCGCATTCAGACCGCTGTCGTAGTCGAATGAAACGGTCGCGCCGGACACGCCCGTCAGGTTCGCCTCGCGATAGACCCAGTCGGTCATGTTGTTGGATTTCAAGGTCAATGAGCCGCCATTGCCGACGGATATATTGCCGCCCGCAGCGGCGCCGTCAATGTCGACCCAGTTTCCCGCCCACGTGTCTGAACCATCGCTGTTGCTGTATGAGATGGCGCTGAAGGTGTCCAGCATATTGCCGCTCGAGCGCGCCACGGCGGTTGCACCGTTGCTGCCCGTGGTCTGGTCCCAGGCGCGGAAGGTGATGGCGTTGGGCAGCGTGCCGTTGTAGTTGGCGTTCCCCTGGAAGGTCAACCGTGTGCTGGCATCCGCCGCCAGCAGGCGTGCACTGGTGTTGCCGACCGTGCCCAGCGCGTTCCAGTTGCTGCCGTTGTCGGTCGAATACCACCAGGTGCCGTTGGTGGTGTCGACGGCGGTGACCGCGATGCCAAGCAGCGCACCACTGTTGGTATCGGTCACGTTGTCCACCTGGCCGGACGGGCTGGCGAAGTCGACCAGCGCGGACACCAGGGTGCCGACCGCGCCGGCCGGCGCACCGGCGTCCTCGCCGACTGCGGCCAGCGCCGGGCTCTTGCTAATGTCCAGCGTCGGCGCCGTGTTCGCGGCGACCACGTTCTGGGCGAATTCCGAGGTGTCCGTAAACGCCGTGAAGGTGGCATCGCTCTTGGTCGCCGTGGCACTTACATTGCTGCCGGCCGCCACACTGGCGGTCAGGGAGGTGCTGAAACTCGCGTTGCCGCTGCCGTTGGTGGCGACGTTCACATAGCCCAGGTAGGTCTGGCCTTCGCCGTAGCCGGTTCCATCCCCAGTCGCGTTGCTGAAAAACTCGATGCGGAAGTAGCTGCCGGCGAGGCTGTTGATCGTGCCGGCGATCGTGACCTGGGTGCTGGAAATCACCTGGGCCGAGGTCAGCACCGGGAAGTTCTGCATGTTGTTCGGCCCGGTATCGGGGTCGAGCGTGTCGTTGGCGCTGACACCGTCGCTCTTCAGGTCGATGGCGAGGTCGCCGTTTGAATAGATCGCATTGCCGAGGATCGCGTTGCCGGTGATGCCGGTCGAGTTGCGCAGGCTGACGCCGTCCCAGCCGCCGCCGCCCGCGCCGTTGTTGACGATCAGGTTTCCCTCGCTTGCCGCGGTGCCGCCCAGCCGGTTGTCGTGCGGATCGCCAACTGTGCTTCCCGCGATGTTGATCGAGCTGAAAAACACGCCGTGCAGGGCGTTGCCCAAGGTGGCGGCCCCGGTCGCGTCCGCCCCGATGTAGTTGCCGGTGATCACGTTTCCGCTGGCGCTTGAGCCGGCAATCCGGATGCCCAGCCCGTTGCCGGAGATGATGTTGCGGTCGGTCGCGCTGGTGCCGCCGATGGTGTTGTTGGCGCCGTTGGAGATCTCGATGCCGTCGTTGCCGTTGGCGAGTTTCACCAGGCCGGTGGCGTTGGTGCCGATGTAGTTCCCCGCAATCAGGTTGTTGCTGGAAAGAATATCCACGCCCTCATTGGTGAAGCGATTGATGACCAGGCCGCGGATGGTGCTGCCGTCGCTGCCTGCACCCAGCGTCAAGCCCGAAACGCTGGCGCCCGCGCTCGTGCCGTTGAGCTCGATCAGCGGCGTACCCGCGTACCCGGGCTGGGTCGTGCCGTTGATCGTGACCGTGCCGGTGATCGTCGGCAGCGCCGATGTCGGCGCGATGGTCTGGACCCCGCCACAGGCGATGTTGAATACGATCGAGTCGGCACCCGCATTGGCGTTGGCGTCGGTGATCGCCTGGCGCAGCGTGCCGGCACCCGAGTTGGCGGTGCTGTTCACGGTATAGATGTTCAGCAGGCCGGCCCAGGATTGCTGCTCGGCCAGGCTCGGTGCGACGGCGGTTTCGATGTCGCCGGTGGCGTATTCCAGGTTCCAGTCGCCGCCCTTTCGCGCGCTGCCGGTCAAGTCGGTACTGGCGGCGACATCGGCACCGGTCAGCCTGGCGAGCGCGCTGATCAGCGCGCGGCCGTCGGCCTGCTGCGCCACGTCGCAACCGTAGATCAGGAGGTCGGCGTCTGCGGTCAAGGCGGCGCCCCACGCCTTGATGTTCGCGGCCTGGTCGCGCAGGGTTTCGAAATCGAGGATTCTGCTGCCCAGCTGGACCCGGGCGTCGGCGCCGTGCGAAATCAGGTGCACCGCGGCGATATCGTGCCGCTCGGCGAGGATTTTGCCGATCTGCGCGATGCCATCCTGTTCCGGGTCGAGGTCGATGATCTCTAGATGCCGGTTGGCGTCGCCCTGCAGATAGATGTCGGCGGCTAGCATGCGCGCATCCGGCACGCGCGGGTCGATGAACACGATTTCGTGGCGTTGCGACTGCTGTTCCGCCGCCTGGGTGGCAGCCACCGGCGCGCTGGGGGCCGGCGCCGCGGCCGGGGCGGGTGGCGCGACGAGCATGCGTACGTTGGCCATGCCGGCGGCCAGGCCGGGGTCGAGCAAGGCCAACGCATCAGCCGAATGCAGGATGCGCGCTTCCACCTCCTCGATGCGCATGCGG
>JANPGJ010000445.1:0-11943 GCA_031423955.1 Burkholderiales bacterium | reverse complement strand
CATGACCGGGGTGTCGATGGCCCACGTGCCCTACAAGGGTGGCGCCGCGGCATTGACAGACCTGATCGGCGGGCGCATTCAGCTGATGTTCGAGACCGCGCCCAATGCATTGGTGCACTACCGCGCCGGCCGCGTGCGTGCTCTCGGCGTGTCGTCGGCAAAGCGTTCGACGTCGGCGCCGGAACTGCCGACCATCGGCGACACGGTGGCCGGCTACGAGGTCACTACCTGGACCGCGCTCTATGCACCGTTCGGGGCGCCGCGCGAAGCGGTGCAGCGCCTGGCGACCGAGATGGCGAAACTGGCGAAGAACAAGGAGTACGGCGAGCGCCTGGCGCAAATCGGCTCTGACGCACCGGAATCCTCGCCCGAGCATCTGGCGGCCTACGTGCAAAGCGAGATCGCCAAATGGGGCAAGCTGGTCAAGGATACCGGCGCGAAGATCGACTGACCTGAGTCAAACATTCAACCGAAAGCGAGCCACACATGATGCGCACTGAACTGGGTTACAGCACCCGCGAAAACATTTACGTCCAGGGCCGCGACCTGTGCGGCGAGTTGCTCGGACATGTCGATTTGGGCGCCATGGCTTTCCTGCAGCTGACCGGGCGCATGCCGAACAACAACGAATCACGCCTGTTCAACGCCCTGGCGGTAACACTGGTCGAACATGGCATCACGCCATCGGCGATTGCCGCCCGCATGACCTATGCCGGGGCGCCGGAAGCGCTGCAGAGCGCGGTCGCGGCCGGCCTGTGCGGACTCGGCACGGTGTTCGCCGGAACCTCGGAAGGGGCGGCGAGAATCCTGAAGCAGGCGCTCGCCGATCCGGCCGACACCCGCTCGCTGGATCAACGGGCGGAGGCCATCGTTGCCCGTTCGGTGGCCGAAGGCTGGCAGATTCCCGGCGTCGGGCACCCGATCCACCGCCCGGTCGATCCGCGCACCGTGCGCCTGTTTGCGATTGCCGAGGAAACCGGATTCAAGGGCCGGTATGTGGACATGATGCTGGCGCTGCACCGCGCGGTGGAAAAGCACAAGGGCCGGCCGATCACGCTCAACGCCACCGGCGCCATGGGCGCCCTGTGCTGCGAACTCGGCCTGCCGGTCGAGGCCTGCCGCGGCATTGCCGTGATGGCCCGCGCGATTGGACTGGTCGGCCATATCCTCGAGGAAATCCGCGCGCCGATGTCGATCGAGTTGTGGCAAAAGATAGAACATGAAGTATCAGTGCCGCCGGAGCAGCGCGGCACGGCCGCCTGAACCGGGATCCCGGTTCAGCCCAGCAACCAGCAAATTTCAGGAAACACTACGCTCATGAAACTCTGCAGATTCAACGATAACCGCCTCGGCCTGGTCGACGGTGACAGCGTGCTCGATGTCACCCCGGCCCTCGATGTGATTCCGCCGATGCGCTATCCGGCGCCACTGGGCGACCAGTTCATCGCCAATTTTGGCGCGGTGGCCGAACGGGTGGCCGCGCTCAAGGTGACGGCGCCACGCCTGGTCCTGAAAGACGTGAAGTTGCTGTCGCCGGTGGCTAACCCGACCAAGATCATCAATGCGCCGATCAACTACGTCAAACACATCACCGAGTCGAACAACGACCCTGGCATCAAGCACGGCCGTGCCAACATCACCCACATCTCCGACTGGGGCCTGTTTCTCAAGGCCACCAGCAGTCTGGTGGGCTTCGGCAGCGAGGTGCAACTCCTGTATCCCGAGCGGCGCAATGACCATGAGCTTGAACTGGCGATCGTGATCGGCAAGCAGGGCAGGAACATCTCCGAGGCCGACGCGCGCAAGCATGTGCTCGGCTATTCGCTCGGCCTGGACATGACCACCCGCGGCAAGGAATTGCTGTCATGGCGCAAATCGGCCGACACCTATGCGGTGCTGGGCCCCTGGCTCACCACTGCCGATGAAGTCGCCAATCCGAATGCCCTTGACCTGGTGCTCAAGGTCAATGGCGAGGTGCGTCAGCAGGCCAATACGAGTGACCTGGTTTTCAACGTCGACAAGCTGATTTCCTGGGCCAGCGAGAAATACACGCTGTATCCCGGCGACATCATCCTGACCGGCACGCCGGAAGGGGTCGGACCGGTGGTGCCGGGCGACCTCATGCATTGCTATATCCAGGGTGTGGGCGAAGGCGAAATGCGGGTCGCGGCGAAGTACGGTTGATCGCGGTCGGGATTTCGCCAAGCCCGAGGCACCAAGCGGCAGCACGGCCGCCCCTTGGCCGCTTTCGGCTGACTACAACCGGATGCGCGCCGCCAGTTCCTTGAGTACCTCGATCCCCGGATCCTTGCGCGGCCATATCAGGTTGACCCCGTCGTTGGCATGGCGCGGCAGCACATGCAGGTGCAGGTGGGGCACGGTCTGCCAGCCGGCAGGCTTGTTGGCCTGCAGGATGGTCATGCCCGCCGGTGCGAAGGCGGCTTGCACTGCGCGCGCGATGCGGTGCGCCGCGGCCATCATCGCAATAGCCGTGGCTTCGTCGGCGTGGACCAGGGTCTCGAACGGCTCGATCGAAGCCACGATCACGTGGCCGGGATTGACCTGGCCCGCATCCATGAAGGCGAACACCAGCTGGTCCTGATACACCTTCGCGCACGGAAGCTCGCCGCGGTACAGTCGGGTGAAAATGCTGTCGGGCATGGGTAATGCCTCCTATCCGGTTTACGACTGCCGGATGGTAAGGCTTTGCGTGCCGACCATTTGTCGCATGACCAAGCCAACGACCGACATCGCGCTCGCGGTGTCGATGTGGCTGGGGCTACGACGCTCGGGCGACTGCTTTTTTCGGGCGGCGCCTACCCGAGGATTGCAACAGTGATTAGATGTAAATTCCGTTGCCCTTTCGATGCAATCTGCGATGCAATCTGCGATGCGATCCAGCGTCGGCCTTATACTCTGACGAAATCAAGGAAAGCTGTCATCTCAGGTCTGCAGCAAACCTACAATCTTTCGCGTTGATCGCGCTGGAAAATGCCATGAACGCTCTCACCCAACCGGAAATGCTTGCTTTGACGGAGCAGAGCAAGCGCAAGTTCGATGAGATTCTTGACCGCAACGCACTGGCGTGGGCCGAGCAACGTAGTGAAGCGGCAGCGAGCATTCGCGCCGATATGCGGCGTTTGAAACCTTCCGCGAAGGGTCGTACCGCGAAGGAACTCCTTCACCAGGCGCGCTATGGTCGGCACGGTTTTTAGCCGGGTGATACTGGATGCCAGCGTCACGCTGGAATGGTTTGTTTCAGACAAGACCGGCGTCGCCACCTATGCAGACGACGTGCTCGATGCAATTGAGAACCGCGAGATTCTTCCCTTGGTTCCCGATCTTTGGCACTATGCAGTGGGCAGCGTCCTGATCGCGGCAAAACGGGCGCGCAGGATCACAGCGCGGCGTTTGAACAAGGCGGTGGACGCCCCTAACAAATTGCGGCCATTCACCATCAACACTCGCGACACCGCCTCGGAAGTGGTTGAACAGGCAGCGGCCTTTCATTTGCAGGGGTATGACGCCGTTTACTTCGACCTGGCAAAGCGGCTCGATGTGCCGATTGCGACGAGCGATGGCGGGATTCGCACGGCCTGTAGGGTTCATGGCGTGAAGCTTTGGAGCAAGCAACGCGCGACTCGATCGTAGTCGCCTTACATACTGTTATTTCGAGCACCGGAGGCGCATGTTTGCCGCACGCATGGGCGCCCGGCCTTCTCGAGCGAAGAGTCTGTTGATTCAGCATTCAGAAAAAGTGAATTTTCAACCTGCGAACTTGTTCGATTTGCCTTTCAGACAAGCGCCAAATCACGGGAACCGCAATGGCATTGACCAACGGATTGATCGATGTGTTGAAGCGCGAACTCAAGGCGCGCGACATCACTTATGCGGATCTGGCAAAGGTTGTGGGATTGTCGGAAGCCAGCATCAAGCGCATGTTCTCGACCCGTGACTTCATGCTTTCGCGGCTCGATGAAATCTGCGAATTCGCCGGCATCGAGTTGGCCGACCTTGCGCGCGGGGTGGCGGCGCGCGATTCGCTCCTGATGAAGCTCACCGAGACCCAGGAAAAGGAACTGGTGTCCGACAATCGTCTGCTGGCGGTGGCGGTCGCCTGCATTCATCACCTGACCTACGCGCAGATGCTCGAATCCTATGAGTTGACCGAAGCCGAACTGGTTGGACTGCTGGCCCGCCTGGATCGCCTGAAACTGATCGAACTCAAGGCCAACAACGTGATCCGGCCACTGGTGGCACGTGCATTCACCTGGCTGCCGCAGGGCCCGATCCAGACATTCTTCTACGCCCAGGCGCAGGCTGATTTTTTCCGCAGCCCGTTTGACAAGCCGGGCGAAGCGCTGGTCTTCGCCAGCGGCCGCTTGTCGAAGGCGTCGGCGGCGCGCCTGGCCGAGCGCTTGCGCCGGGTGGTGCAGGAGTTTCGCGAAACCCACATGGAAGACTTGCGCCTGCCGATGGCCGAGCGTCCGGTGGTCAGTATCCTGGTCGCCATGCGCGAATGGGAGCTTGCGGCGCTGCGCGCCCTGCATCGCACGAGAGATACCGAGCGACGCAAGCGTTGATCCACGATCGGCGCCGGATCGCAGGTGACGAGGTGATGACTGGTGCGCAACACGTGATGGCGCAACCTGCCAGGCAGTGGTGTCGCGTTGCAAGTGTTGCGTCGCAACAACAGCTGCACTAGCGGCGCATTGGGACTCACTCTTATATAAGAGTTGGTTGATCGATGGCGAGAGTTCCCATATAATCTCAAGGCTTTGCGGTTGAGGCTGGCGTGGTCTTGTGGGCGCCGGGTCGACGGCGAAGGTCGCAACCATGCGGTGTTGTCCGCCGCAGCCAACCGGCAATCCCGTGGTCTGGACACCAATCAAGATCGTTGGCCTGCAAGTTTTCGCGAGCCTGGTGTGCGCCGGTCTGTGGTGGGGTGGCAGGGGTGAGGCTTCCGCCACAGCGGCATTGTTGGGGGGCGCTGTGAGTTTCGTGCCGGGTGCCTGGTTCGCCTTGCGGCTGGCGCGCCCCGGTACTGCGCAGGATGGTTATGTGTTTGCCTTCTTCATGGGCCAAGGCATAAAGGTCTTGCTGTCGGTCGTGCTGTTTGTGGTGGTTGCGGTCATGTTTCCCGATGCCGACTGGTTGGCTTTGCTGACCACCTTCATCGTGGTGCTTCAAGTATATGTATTGGGTTTGTACCTGACCTCCCGTTAGCCGGCTTGCAAGCGGCGGATCGGCGGTTCCGGATGCGGCGGTTTCCGGGTTGGCGGGTTTCAACTATTTGCGGATCAAATTAGCGGATCAATCATGGCAGCCGGCGCAGACGCTCCTTCCTCGTCCGAGTACATCGTTCATCACCTGCAGCATCTGCAAAGCATCAAGCAGGGCTTCATCATCGACATGAGCGTGATCAACTGGGACACCGTGTTCTGGTCGATCGCCATGGGCGTGGTCACATTGGGTGTGCTGATCGCGGCGGCGTCGCGCGCCAGTTCCGGCGTGCCGGGGCGCTTCCAGGCTGCCGTCGAAATGCTGGTTGAAATGGTCGACTCGCAGTCCAAAGGCATCATTCCGCACGGCGATCGCAGTTTCATCGCCCCGCTGGCCCTGACCGTGTTCGTCTGGGTGTTCTTCATGAACGCGCTCGACTTCCTGCCGGTCGATCTGCCCCATTACATATTCGCCTGGACCGGGCTCGACAAATTCATCCACTATCACCGCATTGTCCCGACTGCCGATTTGAACGGCACCATCGGCATGGCGCTCGGCGTGCTGATCCTGATGCTCTATTACAACATCAAGATCAAGGGCGCCGGCGGTTTCGTGCATGAGCTTTTCTGCGCGCCATTCGGCGCACATCCCCTGCTGTGGATTCCGAATTTCGCGCTCAACCTGATCGAATTCGCCGCCAAGACCGTGTCGCTCGGGATGCGGTTGTTCGGCAACATGTTCGCCGGCGAACTCATTTTCCTGCTCATCGCGCTGCTCGGCGCCACCGGCGTCTGGTGGCTGTTCGGCATGCACATCATCGCCGGCACCATCTGGGCGATCTTCCATATCCTGATCGTTGTCCTGCAGGCGTTCATCTTCATGATGCTGACCCTTGTTTACCTGGGCCAGGCGCACGAAGGGCATTGATTGTCAGGGTTTAGTTCGTAGTCTTTCATTTCAACCATCCGTCAAACGCAAAGAAGGAGTCATCATGACTAACGTTGGTCTCGTAGCTCTCGCCGCCGGCCTGATCATTGGCCTGGGTGCCATCGGTGCTTGTATCGGTATCGGCCTGATGGGCGGCAAGTACATTGAAGCGTCGGCGCGTCAGCCCGAACTGATGGACAAGCTGCAAACCAAGATGTTCCTGCTCGCCGGCCTGATCGACGCGGCGTTCCTGATCGGTGTTGGTATCGCGATGATGTTCGCCTTCGCCAACCCGTTCAAAGGTTGATCGGTCTCCCTGAACATTCCCTAGGGGGTTCCAGATGAATCTCAATGCAACCTTCATCGCCCAGCTGATCGTTTTTTTCGTGCTGGCGTGGGTCACCATGACCTACGTCTGGCCGCCGATCATGAAGGCCCTGGACGAGCGTGCGAAGAAGATCGCCGACGGCCTGGCTGCCGCTGATCGCGGCAAGCTCGAATTGGCCGAGGCAAACAAGCGGGTTGAAGCCGAACTGGTCAAGTCGCGTGCCGACAATCAGGCCCGCATGGCGGACGCCGAAAAGCAGGCTGCGCAATTGATCGACGACGCCAAGAAAACCGCCGAGGCTGAAAAAGCCCGCATCCTGGCGCAAGCCAAGGTCGAGGCGGCGCAGGAAGTCCAGCGTGCCAAGGATACCCTGCGCAATGCGGTCGCCGAACTGGCCGTCAAGGGTGCCGAGCAGATCCTGAAGCGTGAAATCAACGCCCAGGCGCATGCCGACCTGCTTGGCCAGCTCAAAGCGCAACTGTAGGCGACGAGGCAACCATGGCTGAACTCTCCACCATCGCCAGGCCTTATGCGGAAGCCGCGTTCCGGGTCGCCAGGAACGGCGATCTGAACGCCTGGAATGCGCTTGTGGCTGAAATGGCCGCGGTGGCGAACACCGCTGAAATGCGCGCACTGGTGCTTGATCCGAACCTGACGCCGGACAAGATCTACGGTGTGTTCGCCGGCGTTCTGAAGTCGCCGCTCGGGTCCGAAGCGCAGAATTTCCTGCACCTTTTGATCAACAACGATCGGGTGATGGCACTGCCGGAGATCGCCACCCAGTTCGCGCTTCTGAAAAACCGGCTTGAAGGGTCGGCCGAGGCGGAAATCGCGTCGGCTTTTCCGATGACCGATGCGCAGGTCAACGATCTGCTGGCCGGCCTTAAAAGGAAGTTCGGCGGTGTTGAACTCAAGCCGCATGTCAAGGTCGAGCCCGAGCTGATCGGCGGCGTCCGCGTCACCGTCGGCGACGAAGTGTTCGACACCTCCGTGCGCGCGCAACTCGAGCGCATGCGCACCACCCTGACGGCAGCCTGAAGCGCCGGCACGTCCAGATACGAATCCAGGAGTCACTTCTCATGCAACTCAATCCATCCGAAATCAGCGAACTGTTGAAGGGCCGGATCGCCGGTCTTGGCGCTGCCGCCGACGTTCGCACCCAGGGCACCGTCGTCTCGGTGACCGACGGCATCTGCCGCGTGCACGGTTTGTCATCGGCGATGCAGGGCGAAATGCTCGAATTCCCGGGCAATACCTTCGGCCTGGCGCTCAACCTCGAGCGTGATTCGGTCGGCGCGGTGGTGCTCGGCGCCTATGAGCACATCACCGAAGGCGACACGGTCAAGGCGACCGGTCGCATTCTGGATGTGCCGGTGGGTCCGGAACTGCTGGGCCGGGTGGTCAATGCGCTCGGCGATCCGATCGACGGCAAGGGTCCGGTCGCGGCCAAAGAGCGCGACGTGATCGAAAAGGTCGCGCCGGGCGTGATGTGGCGCAAGTCGGTCGATCAGCCGGTGCAGACCGGCCTGAAGTCGATTGATGCAATGGTGCCGGTGGGCCGCGGCCAGCGCGAGTTGATCATCGGTGACCGCCAAACCGGCAAGACCGCGGTCGCGGTCGATACCATCATCAACCAGAAGGGCAAGGACCTGATCTGCATCTATGTCGCGGTCGGTCAAAAAGCCTCGACGGTGGTCAACGTGGTGCGCAAGCTTGAAGAGCACGGCGCGCTCGGTTACACCATCGTGGTCGCCGCCACCGCCTCCGAATCGGCCGCGATGCAGTTCATCGCGCCCTACTCCGGCTGCACCATGGGTGAGTACTTCCGCGATCGCGGCCAGGACGCGTTGATCATTTATGACGATCTGACCCGCCAGGCCTGGGCCTATCGCCAGATTTCGTTGCTGCTGCGCCGCCCGCCGGGCCGCGAAGCCTATCCGGGCGACGTGTTCTATTTGCACAGCCGGCTGCTCGAGCGTGCCGCGCGCGTGTCAGTCGAATGGGTCGAGCGTTTCACCAAGGGCGAGGTCAAAGGCAAGACTGGGTCGCTGACGGCGCTGCCGATCATCGAAACCCAGGCCGGCGACGTGTCCGCATTCGTTCCGACCAACGTGATTTCGATCACCGACGGCCAGATCTTCCTGGAAACCGACCTGTTCAACGCCGGCATCCGCCCCGCCATCAACGCCGGCGTCTCGGTGTCACGCGTCGGCGGCGCCGCCCAGACCAAGATCATGAAGCGCAAGGACACCGGTGCCGGTGTGCGTCTGGCGCTCGCGCAGTACCGTGAGTTGGCGGCATTCGCGCAGTTCGCATCCGACCTGGACGAAGCCACCCGCAAGCAGTTGGAGCGCGGCCGCATGGTGACCGAACTGATGAAGCAGACGCAGTATGCGCCGATGGAAGTGTGGGAAATGGCGCTGACCCTGTTCGCGGTCAACAACAACTACATGGAAGATGTAGAGGTCAAGAACGCGCTGTCGTTCGAAAAGGGCCTGCGTGAGTACGTTAAGTCGAAGCACGCGGGCTTGGTCGCTTCGATTGCCAAGGCGGCGAATCTTTCGGCCGATGACGAAAAAGCCTTGCACGCCGCGGTGGCGGAGTTCAAGAAGAGCGGCACCTATTAAGCGTTATGACGCCACGCTTTGCGTGACGTCATAACTCGCCGGATTGGAACGGACGCTTTGCGCCGTTCAATCCGGCGGTGGCTGGCACGAACGATGTAGAGGGATTCCTGATGGCGGGCAGCAAGGAAATCAGAACCAAGATCAAGAGCGTGCAAAACACGCGCAAGATCACCAAGGCGATGGAAATGGTCGCGGCCTCGAAGATGCGCCGTGCGCAGGAACGCATGCGTGCTGCCCGACCTTATGGCGACAAGGTGCGCAATATTGCCGCTCATATGTCGCAGGCTAATCCGGAGTATCGCCATCCCTTTTTGATCAAGCGCGAGCAGGTTCGGAATGCCGGCGTGATTCTGGTGACTACCGACAAGGGTTTGTGTGGCGGGTTGAACACGAATATTCTGCGTTTGACCACCAACAAGCTCAAAGAACTGGAAGCTGCCGGAGCCAGGATTGAAGCTACCGCGATTGGCAACAAGGGTTTCGGTTTTCTGAACCGGATCGGCGCCAAGGTGGTCTCGCATGCGGTGCTGATCGGTGACAAGCCGCATCTCGACAAATTGATCGGTCCGGTCAAGGTGCAGCTTGACGCCTATGCCGAGGGTCGGCTTGACGTGGTGTACCTGGCCTACACCCGCTTCATCAACACCATGAAGCAGGAGCCGGTGATTGAGCAGCTGTTGCCGCTCACCTCCGACAAATTCGCGCAGAGCGATTCCGAGAAAGCCGCCTACGGCTGGGATTACATCTACGAGCCGGATCCGAAATCGGTGGTCGACGAGTTGCTGGTGCGCTATGTCGAGGCGATCGTGTATCAGGCCGTCACCGAAAACATGTCGTCTGAGCAGTCGGCACGCATGGTGGCGATGAAGTCGGCCTCCGACAACGCCAAGAAGGTCATCGACGACCTGCAGCTCACCTACAACAAGGCGCGGCAGGCGGCGATCACCAAGGAATTGTCTGAAATCGTCAGCGGGGCGGCCGCCGTTTGAGCAGACAAAAGTAAAACCCTACTTTTGTCTGGGGAAGTTTGCATGCAATCGCCGGCGGAGCCGGACAATTGCGTGAGGTAAGAGCTACGAAAGTGCGGGCGCTGTTGGTTAGCCTGCCATTTTTTTGGCCGAGATCGAATTCATTGAGTTGAGAGGTGTTTTCATGAGTCAAGGTTCAATCGTTCAGTGCATCGGCGCGGTGGTCGACATCCAGTTTCCGCGCGATGCGATGCCCAGGGTGTATGAAGCATTGCGGCTGATGCCCACCGAGACCAACAAGCTGGTCGAGCAGGGGCTGACGTTCGAAGTCGAGCAGCAGCTCGGTGACGGCGTGGTACGCACCATCGCCATGGGTTCCACCGACGGCCTGCAGCGCGGCATGGGCGTGTCCGGTACCGGTGCCCCGATCCAGGTGCCGGTCGGCGCCGGAACGCTTGGTCGCGTGATGGACGTTCTTGGTCGCCCGATCGACGAGCGTGGTCCGATCCAGAGCGACGAGCGGCGTTCGATTCACCAGCCTTCGCCCAAGTTCGAAGAGCTGTCTCCGTCGGTCGAACTGCTCGAAACCGGCATCAAGGTGATCGACTTGATCTGCCCGTTCGCCAAGGGCGGCAAGATCGGCCTGTTCGGCGGCGCCGGTGTCGGCAAGACCGTCAACATGCTCGAACTTATCAACAACATCGCCAAGGCGCGCAGCGGCTTGTCGGTGTTTGCCGGAGTCGGCGAGCGTACCCGTGAAGGCAACGACTTCTATCACGAGATGTCGGAAGCCAACGTGATCGTGCAGGAAGACCTGTCGAAATCGAAGGTTGCGATGGTGTTCGGCCAGATGAACGAGCCGCCGGGCAACCGCCTGCGCGTGGCTTTGTCGGGCCTGACCATGGCCGAGAAATTCCGCGACGAGGGCAAGGACATCCTGTTTTTCGTCGACAACATTTATCGTTACACCTTGGCCGGTACCGAAGTGTCGGCACTGCTGGGCCGCATGCCTTCCGCGGTGGGCTACCAGCCGACCCTGGCTGAAGAGATGGGCAAGCTGCAGGAGCGCATCACCTCCACCAAGGTCGGCTCGATCACTTCGATCCAGGCCGTGTATGTGCCGGCGGACGACTTGACCGACCCGTCGCCGGCGACCACCTTTGCCCACCTTGACGCCACCGTGGTGTTGTCGCGCGACATCGCGTCGCTGGGCATCTACCCCGCGGTTGATCCGCTCGACTCCACTTCGCGCCAGGTCGATCCGAATACCATCGGCGAAGAGCACTACAGCGTGACGCGCCGGGTGCAGGCAACCCTGCAGCGCTACAAGGAATTGCGCGACATCATCGCCATCCTGGGGATGGACGAACTGGCGCCCGACGACAAACTGGCGGTGGCGCGTGCACGCAAGATCCAGCGCTTCCTGTCGCAGCCGTTCCATGTGGCCGAAGTGTTCACCGGCTCGCCCGGCAAGTACGTCACGCTGGCCGAGACCATCCGCGGCTTCAAGATGATCGTCGACGGCGAATGCGACGCCCTGCCGGAGCAGGCGTTCTACATGGTCGGCACGATCGACGAGGCGATCGAGAAGGCCAAAACACTCAACTAGCCGGAAAAAAGTGTACCCCTACTTTTTTCCGGACTGTCATGCACGAAATCGCCGGCGAAGCCGGACAATTTCGTGACTGAAGAACTACGAAGAACCAGAGTGCGATTGAGGGAATCCAAGTGTCCACCATCCATGTAGACGTCGTCAGCGCCGAGGAGTCGATCTTCTCCGGCGAAGCGACCTTCGTCGCGCTGCCGGGCGAAGCGGGGTGTGCTTGGGATAGATCCCGAGCTCGCCCGCTTCGCCCGGCAGCGCGACGAA
>JANPGJ010000444.1:0-2341 GCA_031423955.1 Burkholderiales bacterium | reverse complement strand
GAAGACCTGATTCTGGACGCCTACATCAAGCCGCATGCCGCCGTGCGCCATGTGCACTACGGTGCCGAAATGGCCAGGAGCACGCGCGAGGAGTTGCAGGGCGACACCCGCGCCATCACGCGGATTGTGCTGACCACCTATCGTGAAGCCACCGTCTATTGCGGCAACCGCGCCCCGGACACCCCGATCCAGGCGCAGTTCTCGCTCTCGTTCGGCATTGCCGCGATGCTGCGCTTCGGCGTGCTCGACGCCGGCGTCTATCGCGGCGAGCGCTTCAGCGACCCGGAGTTGCGGCGTCTTGAGGCGCTGATTGATATCGACATCGACCCGGCGTTCGAGGCCAGCGGCAAACGCGGCGGCTCGCTCCTGGTGTCGGCGGGTTATCGCGATATCGAGCGCGACGTGCGCTCGATTCTCGGCGACCCCTCGATGCCCTTGTCGGCCGAGGAAGTCGCGGCCAAGTTCATGCGCTATGCCGAGGCCAGCGTGCCGAACGAAAAAGCCTTCGTGTTCGCCAACGCGGTGCTGGCCTCCGAGGTGGATGTGAATATGCGGGTGTTGTGGGATTTGTTGTTTTGATCAAGAGGCAGAAGATGCTGCGCATATCGGGTTTTGCCGGATTGTTGTTGGCCACCGCCCTTGCCCATGCCCAGGGCGACCCCTTCCCGTCCAGACAAATCCGCATCATCGTGCCGTTCCCGGCCGGTGGCGCCACCGACATCGCCGCGCGCGCGATTGCCGACAAGATGAGCCAGAGCTGGAAGCAGCCGGTGTTGGTGGAAAACCGCGGCGGCGCCGGCGGCAATGTGGGCTCGGATGTGGTGGCCAAGGCGGCGCCCGACGGCTACACCCTGGTGATGGGGGTGACCGGGTCGCACGCGATCAACATTTCGCTGTATTCGAAAATGCCGTATGACCCGGTGAAGGACTTCGAGCCGGTCTCGCAGGTGGCGGTGGTGCCCAATGTGGTGGTGCTGCATCCGTCGGTACCCGCCAGGACGCTCAAGGAGTTCATCGCGCTGGCCAAGGCCGCGCCCGGCAAATTCGACTATGCCTCGCTCGGCAGCGGCACCGCCGCGCACCTCGGTATGGAAATGCTCAAGAGGGAAGCCGGGATTTTCATGGTGCATATTCCGTATCGCGGCAGCGCGCCGGCGGTGGCCGACCTGATCGGCGGCCAGGTGCAGGTGATGATGGACGGCCTGCCCTCGGCCCTGCCGCATGTCAAGGCCGGGCGCCTGCGCGCGCTGGCGGTGACCAGCCAGAAGCGCTCGGTCGCCGCGCCGGATCTGCCGACGATCGCCGAATCCGGCTATCCCGGCTTCTATGCCGACGCCTGGTCGGGCCTGTTCGCACCGCGCGCCACGCCCAAGCCGGTGGTCGACAAGCTGTCGCTGGAGGTGCAGCGCATTCTCAAGTTGCCGGACGTGCGCGAACGCCTGGCTGGCCTGGGCGCCGAGCCGGTCGGCTCGACCCCGGCGGAATTCGCCGCCCATGTGCGGCGCGAGATCGACAAATGGGCGGCGGTGGTCAAGGCCAGTGGAGCGAAGGTTGATTGAGGGGGCGAATCGCTGGCGCAGCATGATCGCCGGCCTGCTGGCGGTGCTCGCCTGCGGCGCGTTGGCGCAAGGCGCGACACCGCAATCGGTGTATCCCGGGGTGCCGTTTGTCGCCGTGGCGCCGATTCGCGAGCAGGCGCCGTTCGAGGATCCGGGCGAAGCGCGGCGGCGCGGCCGCGCCGGCACCCTGCTGGTGGCGGTGCTGGTCGGCGTCGACGGGGTACCGCTGCGCCACCAGATCATCGCCGCCGACCCGCCGCTGATCTTCGATGCGGTGATCAATGCGGCGATTCCGCAGTTTCGCTTCGCGCCCGCGATGCGTGACGGCAAGCCGACCCAATATGAAACCCATCTCACGCTGACCTTCGACCCGCAGCGTCCGGCGCCGCCGACGAATTAAACTTGGGCGCTCACCACCTCCAACCAACCTGTAACCGACACCACGAGGCCACCATGGAAACATCCGACAAGACCGCAAGGCAGCTGTTCGAAGCGGTGAAAAAGAACCCGACCCGCAAGCGCTTCGGCTTCGGTGCGCGCCCGGCATTGATCAATGTCGACATCCAGAAGGCGTATACCAATGTCGGTGAATTCATCACCGCCTACGAGACCGACGCGAAGCAACTGGACTATGTGAACCAGCTGGCCGCGGCGATGCGCGCGAAGAACTTCCCGGTGATCTGGACCTACGTCGCCTACATGGATTCGGGCGAGGATTGCGGCGTGTGGGGCACCCGTACCGATACCCCCGATTCGCTGCAGAACATCAAGGTCGGCTCGCG
>JANPGJ010000443.1:0-17377 GCA_031423955.1 Burkholderiales bacterium | reverse complement strand
CGATGGACGAGGCTGCCGATCAGTTGGCGACGGTGGTTTTTCCGGCGCGGCAGGACGGACCATTCCAGGTGACCCGCGCACATGCGGAACTGCTGGCGCAGCACGGCACCGGCGCGATCTGCACCATTCCCCTGACGGCCGGGTCCCGGGTACTGGGGGCGCTGGTGCTGGAGATGCCGCCCGGCAACCTGTTCGACGCCAGGACCGTGGAATTGTGCGAGCACGCCGCCCTGCTGGTCGGCCCGGTGCTCGACGTCAAGCGCCGCGAGGACCGCTGGCTTGGCCGCAAGGCGTTCGAAAGCGCGGCCACGCAGTGGAAGAACCTGGTGGGGCCGCGTCATGCCGCCCTCAAGCTGTGGGTGCTGTTGATTGCACTGGTGATCGGGTTTTTCTCGCTGGTCGAGGGCGACTACATGATCACCGCCGATGCCAGCCTGGAGGGCCGTGTGCAGCGCGCGGTCACCGCCGCGATGCAGGGCTATATCGTCGAAGCGCGCGCGCGTGCCGGCGATGTGGTGAAGAAAGGCGACTTGCTGGCGGCGATGGACGATCGCGATCTCAGGCTCGAGCGGCAGAAACTGGTCAGCCAGGGTGCGCAGCAGGAAAGCGAACGGCGGCAGGCGATCGCCGAGGGTAACCGCGCGCGTGCCGGCATTCTCGAGGCGCAGAGCGGGCAGGTGCGGGCGCAGATGGCCCTGGTCGACGAGCAAATCGCGCGCACGCGCCTGTTGGCGCCGTTTGACGCGGTGATCGTCAAGGGCGACCTGAGCCAGTCGCTTGGGGCGGCAGTCGAGCGCGGCAATGCGCTGTTCGAACTGGCGCCGCTCGATACCTACCGGGTGATCATGAAGGTCGACGAGCGCGATATCACGCGCGTGGTGGTAGGCCAGAAGGGCCGCCTCGCGCTCAGCAGCATGCCGCAGGAAGAGATCACGCTGGCGGTCGACAAGATCACGCCGGTTTCGGTGGTCGACCAGGGGCGCAATTTCTTTCGGGTCGAAGCGGTGGCCAGCGGTGCGATCGAAAAACTGCGGCCCGGGATGGAGGGCGTGGGCAAGATCGAGGTCGAACGGCGCAAGCTGATCTGGATCTGGACCCACAAACTCACCCATTGGGTGCGCATGTGGATCTGGTCATGGTGGCCATGACGCGGATGCGGCGGTGAGCGATACACTTTTCAGCCCGTCGTGGTACCGGGTGGCGGCGCTCAAGCCGCGCATCCGCGCGCACGCGCGGATCCTGCGCCAGGCGTTTCGCGGTCAGGTCTGGTTCGTGCTGCAGGACCAGGCGGCGGAGCGCACGCACCGCTTTTCGCCGGCGGCGCATCACTTCATCGGCCTGATGGACGGCCAGCGCACGGTGCAGGAACTGTGGGACGCCACCAGCGCGCATCTGGGCGATGCCGCCCCGACCCAGGAGGAGGCGATCCACCTGCTCGGGCAATTGCATGCCGCCGACGCACTGTTGTGCGATGTGCCGCCCGACAGCATGGAGGTGTTCAGGCGTTTCGAGCGGCATCAGCGCATGCTCTGGAAGCGCCGCCTGTGGACCCCGTTGGCGCTGCGCTTTCCGCTGTTCGACCCGGACCGCTTCCTGGTGCGCACCCTGCCCTGGGTGCAGCCGCTGTTCGGCTGGTTCGGCATTTTGCTGTGGCTGGCGGTAGTCGGCGCCGGGGCGGTGCTGGCGGTATCGCACTGGACCGACTTGACCGAGAACATCACCGAGCGGGTGCTCGATCCGCAGAACCTGCTGCTGCTCTGGTTGGTCTATCCGGTGGTCAAGACCCTGCACGAACTGGGGCATGCGTACGCGACCCGCAGGTGGGGCGGCGAGGTGCACGAGATCGGCATCATGCTGCTGGTGTTCTCCCCGGTGCCCTATGTCGATGCCTCCTCCGCATGGGGCTTCGCCGACAAACGCAAGCGGATGATAGTGGGCGCCGCCGGCATCGCGGTCGAACTGTTTCTTGGCGCCCTGGCGCTGTTCGTCTGGCTGGCGGTCGAGCCGGGAGCGGTGCGCGCGGTGGCCTACAACGTGATGCTGATCAGCGGCGTCTCCACGCTGTTGTTCAACGGCAATCCGCTGTTGCGTTTCGACGGCTACTTCGTGCTGGCCGACGGCATCGAAATGCCCAACCTCGGGGCCCGTTCCAACCAGTATCTCGGCTACCTGTTCCAGCGTTACGTGCTCGGCATCCGCGACGCCGAACGGCAGAGCGCGTCGGCGGGCGAGAAATTCTGGCTGGTGGTGTACGGCATCACCTCCTTCGTGTACCGGATTTTCATTTCGTTCGTGATCATCACCTTCATCGCCGGGCGGTTTTTCGTCGTCGGCGTGGTGCTGGCGATCTGGGCGGTCGCCACCCAGTTGCTGATGCCGGTAGGAAAGGCCTTGTCATTCCTGTTTTCCAATCCCGGGCTGCGGCGCCAGCGCGGGCGGGCGCTGTCGACCAGCCTGCTGTTGCTGGTGGCGGTGTTGAGCCTGCTTTTTCTGGTTCCGGCGCCGAACTGGACCCGCACCGAAGGCGTGATCTGGGTGCCCGAGGAGGCGCAGGTGCGCTCCGGCACCGAGGGTTTCATCACCGCCCTGCTGGCGCCGGTCGACAGCGAGGTGCGGCGCGGCCAGCCCTTGATCCAGGCCGAGGAGCCGTTCAGTGCGACCCGCGTCGCGGTGTTCGCCGCGCAGGTCGCCGAACTGGTCGCGAAATACAACGCGTTGATCACCTCGGACCGGGTGCAGGCCGCGATGGTGCGCGATGAACTGGTTGCCGCGCGTGCCAACCTGACCCGCGCCCGCGAGCGCGAAGGCGAATTGATCTTTCGCAGTGGTGCTGCCGGCCGGTTCATCGTGCCCAATGCCGCCGACCTGCCGGGCCGCTTCGTCAACAAGGGCCAACTGGTCGGCTATGTGGTCGAGCCGGGTGAACTGACCGTGCGGGTGGCGCTGGGGCAGGATGACATCGCGCTGGTGCGACAGAACACGCGCTCGGTCACGGCGATGCTGGCGGGTTGGGGCGAGAAACCGGTGCCGGCGCGGATTCGGCGCGAGGTGCCGGGTGCCGCCGCGCAATTGCCGACGGCGGCGCTGGGCAGTGCCGGCGGCGGCCCGATCGCCGTCGATCCGCGCGACAAGCAGGGCGTGTCGACCCTCAAGCAGGTGTTCCAGCTTGAATTGACGCTGTCCGGCGAGGTGCGTTCCGAATACCTGGGTTCGCGCGTCTACGTTCGTTTCAATCACGGCTTCGAGCCGGTTGGAATACAGTTGTATCGCGCCCTCAGGCGATTGCTGCTGCGCCAGTTCAATGTCTAGCAGCACGGTTTTGCGCCCCGGCGTCGCGCTCGGGCCCTATCCGCAACGCGAGGACCTGCGCGATAGCTGGCTCGATCGCGCCGCCGCCAATCTGGGCGGGTTGATCCGCCAGCGGGTATCCGGGCGCAACCCCGGGCACTCCGAATTCCTGACCCTGGTCAATGCCGACGGCGAACGCCTTGACGGCCTGACCGATCAGCAGATCAGGGAAAGCATCCCGGAACTGCGGCGCAGCCTGTACAGCGAAGGTCTGGCGGAGTCGCTGGTGGCGCGTACGTTCGCCACCGTGCGCGAGATTTCCGGGCGGCGTCTGGGCATGCGGCCGTTCGACGTGCAGCTGATTGGCGGGCGCGTCATGCTGGAAGGCAAGATCGCCGAAATGGAAACCGGCGAAGGCAAGACGCTCACCGCGACCCTGCCGGCCTGCGCCGCCGCGCTGGCCGGAATCCCGGTGCATATCGTCACGGTCAACGATTTCCTGGTGCAGCGCGACGCCGCCTGGATGAGCCCGCTTTACAAGTTCTTCGGCCTGACCGTCGGCACCATCACCGAAGGGATGGCGCCGGACGCGCGGCGCGCCGCCTACGCCTGCGACATCACCTACGGCACCAACAAGCAGCTGGTATTCGATTACCTCAAGGACGGCCTGATGCTGGGACGCGACGCGCGGCCCATGCACCTGAAGATCGAGGGCCTGCATGCCGAACATGCGCGCACAAGCCGGCTGTTGTTGCGCGGCCTGTGCTTCGTGATCGTTGACGAGGCCGATAGTGTGCTGGTGGACGAGGCGCGGACCCCGCTGATCATCTCCAACAAGGGTGATTCGAGCCAGGAAGAGCAGGTCTACGCCGAGGCCATCGGCATGGCGCGCCAGATGGTCAGCGGCACGGATTTTTCGATTCGGCCACGCGACCATGATGTCGAGCTCACTGATCAGGGGCGGCGCCACGCGACCGAACTGGCCGAGGTCTATGGCGGGGTATGGATGGGACCGCGCCGGCGCGAGGAACTGATCCGCCGGGCGCTCTCGGCGATCTACCTGTTTCAGCGCGACAAGCAGTATCTGGTGCGCGCCGGCAAGATCCAGATCGTCGATGAGTACACCGGGCGCGTGATGGCCGATCGTTCATGGGAGCGCGGGCTGCACCAGATGATCGAAGCCAAGGAAGGTTGCGCGATCACCGGGCAGCAGGAGACGCTGGCGCGCATCAGCTACCAGCGCTTTTTCCGCCGCTATCTGCGGGTGGCCGGCATGACCGGCACCGCGCGCGAGGTGGCGCGCGAACTGTGGGCGGTGTACCGGTTGCCGGTGGTGACCATCCCGACCAATCGCCCGGTCCGCCGCCGGCGCCTGACCGACGAGGTGTATGTCAGCGCCGACGAAAAGTGGGCGGCGATTGTCGATACGCTGCGTCGCCTGCATGCGGAGGGGCGCCCGGTGCTGGTGGGCACCAGTTCGGTGGCTACCTCGGAGCATTTGAGCGAACTGCTGACCGCCGCCGGTCTGCTGCACCAGGTGTTGAATGCGCGGCAGGACCAGGAAGAGGCCGAAGTGGTGGCCCGCGCCGGCGAGCGCGGCCGCATCACGGTGGCCACCAACATGGCCGGCCGTGGCACCGATATCCGGATCAGCCCCGACGTGGTGGCCCTTGGGGGCCTGCATGTGCTGGCCACCGAGCGCCACGATGCCGGACGCATCGACCGGCAGTTGTTCGGGCGCTGCGGGCGGCAGGGTGATCCCGGCAGTTTCCAGGTTATCGTCTCGCTGGAGGACGCGATTTTTCACGGCTTTTTCAAGCGCCATGGCGCCAGGCTGCGCCGGCTGTTCAGCGAACCCGGCAAGCCGCTGCCGCACTGGCTGGGAGCGCGCCTGGTGAATTTCGCGCAACGCGCCGCCGAGCGGCACCACGGCCGCATCCGGCGCGACCTGCTGAAGAGCGATGATCAGTTGAACGATCTGCTGGCGTTTACCGGCAAAGGCGAATAGTCGGCAGGGCTTTTGGCCGCACATCCATCATCGAAGGACGGGGCGGCTTTTCCCAGCCGCCAAACCGCGCGGTCGTCGGCTGCCGCAAGCCGCTTCGACGTTCAACACTGTTTGACAATGCGGCAAACTTGCCTTAATATGTTCAACACTGCTAAACATCAGTTAATCGATCAAAAGGGGCGAAATCATGGAGATTGTCTTGCGCAAGTACGGCAACAGCACGGTGCTGGCGTTCCCGCCACCGGTTCTGAAAGACCTTGGACTCGCCGCCGGCCAATCGATGACGCTGCATACCGGTGCTGATGGAACCATCACGTTGACACCGAAGCGCAAATACACGCTCAAGCAACTGGTCGCGCAATGCGATCTGAAGGCGCCGCCGCCGCGCGATCTGGCCTTGTGGGATCAGGCGCGGCCGGTGGGGCAGGAGGTCTGGTAATGGCGGTCTTCGAGCGCGGCGACATTGTGCGCGTCAATCTCGAACCGGTGGTGGGTCACGAGATGCGCGGCGAAGCGCGCCCGGCCCTGGTGTTGACCAGCAGCGAGTTCAACCGTCTCGGTGATGTGCTCGTCGCCCCCATCACCCAGGGCGGCGACCATGCGCGATTCGCCGGGTTTGCCGTGACCCTGATGGGTACTGGGTGCAAGACCCAGGGCGTGGCGCTGATGAACAAGATCCGCATGATGGATTTGCAGGCGCGCAAGGCCAGAAAAATAGAACGCGCACCGCAGGCGGTGATTGACGATGCGATGACCAGGCTGGCCACACTGTTTGAGTAAGGGGTCGGTGGGATTTCGGGAAAATATAAACGCCTGCTGCCATGGCGCGTTCCAACGGACGGTGTCAACGGTCGCGATCGGCTGACCCCATGCTGCATCCCAAGATTGACCGCAAGGCCCGCAGTATGGTACGTTTAACAAAACATCGTTTCGTTTAACGGAACGTGAACAGCCTGCCTGGTTCGCCGGGCCAATCGGGAGACCAGCTTGGTGCTTGCGGCATCACACGGCAAGGCGCGACATGCAGCGCTCACCGAGCGTTCGCGGGAAACCGCCGACCTGACCCTGCGCCTGCTCGAGTATCTGGCGGTCGAATCGGCGCAATGCGGCGTTACCGAGCTTGCGCTTGAGTTCAAGACCTCCAAGGCCACCATTCATCGCCATCTACGTACCCTGGCCAACCGCGAGTTCGTGCGCCAGGACCCGCTGACATCGCGCTACGAATCCGGCGTCAAGCTGTTCCAACTGGGTGAGCGCCTGCGTGACCGCTTTGGTGTGCTGGGTGCGGCGCGCAGTGAAATGGTCAGCTTGCGCGATGCCACTGGACAGGCGGTTACCCTGTCGATCCTGGTGGAAGGCAAGGTGGTGGTGCTGGATCTGGTGCAAGGCCAGTCGGTGGTGGAGTTCGGCATCCGGCCCGGCACGCAAATGGGGCTGCACAGCAGTGCGCATGGCAAGGTTGCGCTGGCGTTCGCGCCGGCGCAGTTGATGGAAGCCTGCCTGCGCGCGCCGCTGTTGGCGTTCAGCAAGGAAACCATCACCAGTGCGGCACAACTGAAGAAGCACGTGGCGGCGATCAAGCGCCAGGGTTGGGCCACCGCTGCCAACGAAGTGGTGTTCGGCATCAATGCCCTGGCCGCGCCGCTGTTCGACCATCGCGGCGCCTACGCGGGGGCGATCGCCATTGTGGGTTCCACGCAGTTCATCGCATCCAAACCGGAGCCTGGGCAACTCGCGCAGGTCACCGGCGCGGCGGCACGGATTTCCGCGCAACTCGGCTGGAGAGAGACTTGAAACCTGTTTATTCCTTGGCTGTCGACATCGGCGGCACCTTTACCGACATTGTGTTGCGTTCGGCCGATGGCGCGCTGACTGTCGACAAGACCCTGACCACGCCGAAGAACCTGCTCGACGGTTTTTTCACCGGCGTGCATGCGGTGCTGAAAAAGGCCGGCATCGGCCCGGCGGACGTCAACGGGGTGGTGGTGCATGCCACCACGGTGGTCACCAATTCGCTGATCGAGCGCAAGGGCGACATCACGGCCATGCTGGTGACCGAAGGCTTTCGTGACGTGCTGTTCATCCGCAACGAACACCGCTACGAAATGTACGACCCGCAGATCGAGTTCGCCGCGCCGCTGGTGCCGCGCGAACTCACCTTCGGCGTGCTGGAGCGCACTTTTGCCGACGGCACCGTGCTGACCCAGCCTGCGCGCGAAGGCATCCTGGCGATCGCGGCGCAGCTGCAGGCAGCGAAGGTGCGTTCACTGGCCATCTGCCTGTTGAACAGCTATGCCAATCCGGCCAACGAGCGGGCGGTGGCGGCGGTGCTGCGCGAGGCGCTGCCGGACATGTTCATCTCGCTGTCCTCGGACGTGGCGCCGCAGGTGCGCGAGTATCCGCGCGCGTCCACCACCGCGATCAACGCCTACACGATGCCGATTTCGCTGCCCTATCTGCGCGCGCTCAGCCTGCGTTTGAAGGCGGAGAAGTTCGCCAATGAGCCGCTGATCATGTTGTCCTCGGGCGGCATCATCGGGGTGGAGGTGGCCGGGCGCAATCCGGTGCGCATGATCGAAAGCGGCCCGGCGGCCGGCGCGCTGGCGGCCAGCCACTATGCCGAAGTGCTGGGCTTGGACCGCCTGATGTCCTTCGACATGGGCGGCACCACCGCCAAGGCCTGTCTGATCGAGGACCGCAAGCCGCTGGTCACGGGCCTGTTCGAAGCCGATCGCAAATACCGCTTCAAGGAAGGCAGCGGCATGCCGGTGACGATTCCCTCGATCGACATGATCGAGATCGGCGCCGGTGGCGGCAGCATCGCGCATGTCGATGACCTGGGGTTGCTCAAGGTCGGGCCGGAGAGCGCGGGCGCCGAACCGGGGCCGGCCTGTTACGGGCGCGGTGGCCTGGCGCCGACGGTGACCGATGCCGATCTGGTGCTCGGTCTGCTCGATGCCGACAACTTTTTGGGCGGCGAGATGAAGCTGGATCTGCCGGCCGCGCAGGCGGCCGCCAAGCGCGTCGGCGACCAGTTGAATACCGGGGTGAACGAGACCGCGCGCGGCATCTACCGCATCGTCGCTGAGGCGATGGCCGCGGCCACCCGGGCGCATGCCACCGATCGCGGCGTCGACTATCGCGGCATGCCGCTGTTCGCCTTTGGCGGCGCCGGCCCGGCGCACGCCTGCGAGGTTGGCGCGTTGCTGCTCTCGAAATCGGTGATCTTTCCGCCGCAGGCCAGCGTGCTGTCGGCGTTTGGCACGCTGGTCACACCGGTGCGGCTCGATCTGGTGCGCAGCGCGCTCGGCCTGCTCGATGCGGTCGACTGGGCACGAACCGAGCGCCTGATCGCCGAAATGGCCGATGAAGGCATAACCGCGCTGGCCAACGCCGGCGTCGCGCGCGGCGACGTAGCGATGAGCTTTGGCGCCGACCTGCGCTACTTCGGGCAGCAGAATGAAGTCGGCGTGACCCTGACGGCCGACCCGCGCGCGCAGCGCGACAGCGGCGCCATTCGCAGCGAATTCGAACGTGCCTACCTCGCGCAATACGGCTTCAACCCCTCGCATGTGCCGGTGGAAATCGTCAGCTGGCGACTGACTGTGCATGGCCCGCAGGTGCCGTTTCATGTGGCTACCATCGCCGCCGGCAAGCCGGGCGGCCCGAAGCGCTTGCGTCCGGTGCACCTGTGGCAGGACGACCAGCAGGTGCCGGTCTATGATCGCAGCGCCCTGGCCACCGGCCAGTCGCTGGTCGGGCCGGCAATCATCGAGGAGCGTGAAACGACCATCGTGATACCGCCCGATTGGCACGCGACGGTCGATGCGTTCGGCTGCGTGGTGGCGACCCTGGAGAAAGCGGCATGAGCAAAAAACTCGACGGCATCGAACTGGAAATTCTCTGGTCCAACCTGATCGGCATCGTCAGCGAGCAGGCCAAGGCGCTGCAGCGCATCGCCTTCTCGCCGATCGTGCGCGAAGCCGGCGATCTCGCCAGCGCCCTGTTCGACGCGCGCGGCCGCATGGTGGCGCAGGCCAACACCGGCACCCCGGGCCATATCAACTCACTGGCGGCCGCGGGCGGGCACCTGCATCGCCTGTTCACCGGCAATCTGGTGCCCGGCGACGTGGTGATCACCAACGACCCGTGGCTCTCGGCCGGGCATTTTTTCGACATCACGCTGTTGACCCCGATTTTCAAGGGCGATCGGGTGATCGGCTATGTCGGCTCAACCATTCATCACACCGACATCGGCGGTTACGGCATCGGCGCCGGCGCGCGCGACATCCACGAGGAAGGCCTGTGGATTCCGCCGCTCAAGTTTTTCGAGGCGGGCAAGCCGAACGCCACATTGCACGACATCATTCGCCGCAATGTGCGCACCCCGGACCATGTGTTCGGCGATCTCGCCGCGCAAGTGTCGTCCGGCGCCGCCGGCAGCGAACGGCTGGTGGCGATGTGCGGGCGCTACGGCCTGGACGACATCGAGGCGCTGTCGGATGAAATCATCCGCCGCTCGGAGGAAGCTACCCGCGCGGCGATCCGCAAGTTGAAGCCCGGCACCTATCATGGCGAAAGCAGTTTCGATGTGCCCGGCGGCGAGATCATCACGCTCAAGGCCGCGGTCACCATCGATGTGGAAAAGGGCGACATCGTGATCGACTTCGCCGGCAGTTCCGGCGCCAGCACCTCGGGCATCAACGTGGTGATGAACTACACCCATGCCTATTCGACCTTCGCGATCCGCTCCTGCCTGAACCCCGACCTGCCGAACAACCACGGCTCGCTGGCGCCGATCATCGTGACCGCGCCGAAAGGCTCGATCATCAATTGCGAATACCCGGTGCCGGTCAACGCCCGCCATGTGGTCGGCATGTATGTGTCGATGCCGATCCTCAAGGCGCTGTATCACGTGATGCCGGAGCGGGTGCTGGCCGAAGGTTCGGGCGCGGTGTGGACCATGCAGATCCAGGGCAAGCAGGCCGATGGCCAGGCCTTCACCTCGTCGATGTTCAACTATTCCGGCGGCATGGGCGCGCGTCTGACCAAGTCCGGCCCCTCGGCTACCTGCTATCCGACCGGGGTGGCGGCGGTGCCGGTGGAAATCCTCGAGGCGGCGATGCCGATCGTATTCGACCGCAAGGAACTGCGACCCGGCAGTGGCGGCGCCGGTCGCACCGCTGGCGGCGATGGCCAGGTGATCAGTTTTCACATGCGCACCGAACATCCGTGGATGCTCAATGCGGTGCCGAGCCGGCTGGGCGCCGGTCCGGAGGGACTGGCCGGCGGCATGCCGGGTGCCGGTGGCCATTTCAGGGTCAATGGCCTCGATGTCTCCGAGGCGCGCAAGATCACACTCAAACCCGACGACGTGGTGGTGCTGGAAACGCCTGGCGGTGGCGGCTATGGTGCGCCGGGCGGTTGAAGCGCACGCTCGAATGGATTCACGTTTTTCGTCATCAAGTAAAAACCAAATCAGGAGACAAGCGATGCAAATGATCACCAGGATTGCCGTGGCAGCCATCACGATGGCGGCTGCGTCCACGATATGTGGCAGCGCCATGGCGCAGGCCTACAAGATCGGCATTTCGGCCGGCCTGACCGGCTATGCAGCCACCGTCGATCGCGCCTGGAGCGACGGCGTCAAGGTCGCGGTCGATGCGCTCAATGCGAAGGGCGGCATCAACGGCCGCAAGCTCGAAGTGATCGTCGAGGACAACCGCTCCGAGCCGCAGGAAGCGGTGACGGTGTACCGCAAGATGATCTCCTCCGACAAGGTCGACATCTTTCTCTCGGGTTGCGTCTCGGCCGGCAACCTGGCGGCCGCCGGCATCGTGGTGCGGGCGCAGATTCCGATGGTGCTCTGCTCGATCCTGCCGCAGGTCGAAGACCATGTGAAATGGGCCTTCTCGACCCTGCCGCCGGCGCGCTTCGAAGTCGAGAAGCGCTTCGAGTACCTGAAGGAAAACACGCAGATCCGCAAGGTCGGCGTGCTGCATGACCCGACCCCCTATGCCAACCTGCAGAAGGGCGTGGCCGAGAAGATCGCCGCCACCTACGGGCTGACCCTGGCAGGGGTGGACCAATACAAGCAGGACGATGCCGACCTGTCGGTGCAGATCGGCAAGATGAATGCGGCCGGCGCCGGGGCGCTACTGAAGATCGGCCTCGGCGGCACCACCATGACCGCCGCCAAGAACATCAAGCAACTCGGCCTGTCGATGCAGATGCTGACCTCGATCGAAGACCTGGCGGTGTTTCGCCCGGTGTCGGAGGTGCTGGGCGACAAGTTCTTCTTCGTTGCCGCGCCGTCGCAGATCGCCGATGCGTTGCCGGAGGGGCCGTTGAAGAAGGCGATCAGCGATTTTCTGGTGCCGTGGAAGGCCAGGCATGGCGATCGTGATCCCAACTGGGCCGGGCGCGGCTGGGATGCGGTGATGATCACCGCCGCGGCGATCCAGAAGGCCAACTCGTTTGACGGCGCGAAAGTGCGTGATGCGCTGGAGACCGTCACCGGCTTCCAGGGCACCACCGGCATCTATAATTTCTCGGCCGCCAATCATCAGGGCATCACGCAGAATCCGTTTGCGTTGGCGACGATTGCGGCCGGCAAGGTCCGAATCGTCAAGTAGTGGCGGGCTTCAACCAAAGCCCGGCCGGCGGACAGGCACCGCTGCTGTCGGTGGCCGGCCTGTCGGCGCGCTACGGCAATGTCGCAGCGCTGCAGCCGACCGATCTGCATCTGGCGCACGGTGAACTGGTGGCGGTGCTGGGGCCGAACGGCGCCGGCAAGTCGACCCTGCTGCGTGCCATCATGGGCCTGACCCCCGGCGCCGGTCGGGTGCGTTTCGATGGCGCCGATTTGCCGCGCGACGACGCCCGTGCGGTGGCGATGCGCGGCGTGATTCTGGTGCCGGAAGGGCGCGGCATTTTCGGGCCGATGTCGGTACGCGAAAACCTCGACCTCGGCGCCTATCTGCTGGGCAACCAGCGTGGCGAGATCGCCAGCCGCCTGGCGCGGGTGTTCGCATTGTTCCCGCGCCTGAAGGACCGCCAGACCCAGTTGGCCGGGTCGCTCTCGGGTGGCGAGCAGCAAATGCTGGCGATCGGCCGCGCGCTGATGGCCGGGCCGCGCCTGCTGCTGCTCGACGAACCCTCGCTCGGCCTGGCGCCGCGCCTGGCCGAAGAGATTCTTGCAACACTTGGCGCACTGAACCGTGCAGGGCTCGGCATCCTGCTGGTCGAGCAGCGCGCGCCGCTGGCGCTGAAGCTGGCGACCCGCGCCTATCTGCTGGCGGTCGGCCGGGTGGTGGCCGAAGTGACGCCGGACCAGATCGCCTCGCCGCATGACCTTGCGCGCTACTACTTCGCGGCTGCCTGAGATGCCGCGCCTGATCAGACTTCTGCCCTGGCTGGCCGCTGCCGCGCTGCTGGCCTACACCTTTGTTGCCGGCGGCTACCTGGTGACCGTGCTCGGCTTCGCCGCGCTCTATGCGATTTTCGTGACCGGCCTGAATTTCTTCATGGGTTACACCGGCCAGGTGTCGTTCGGCCAGAACGCCTTCGCGGCGATCGGTGGCTATACCTCGGCGGTGCTGACGGTGACCCACGGCTGGCCGGTTTTCGCCGCGATGCCGCTCGGGATTGCCGCTGCCGCCCTGCTGGCGCTATTGATCGGGTACCCGACCCTGCGCCTGCGCGGCCACTACCTCGCAATGGCGACGCTGGCGCTCGGCATGATCGTGCAGGAGATCGCGGTGCAATGGGACCGTGTCACCATGGGCTATACCGGCATCGCGGCGATTCCACCGCTCGGCGCCTTCGGCTGGGAGTTGCCCAACGATCGCGCGCAACTGGCGGCGCTGCTGGTTGCACTCGCCTTGTCGATCTGGGTGTCAAGTCGGCTCAAGCATTCGCGCCTCGGCCATGCGCTGGCGGCGATCGCCGGCAGCGAGGACGCGGCGCGCGCGCTGGGCATCGATGTCGCGCGCTACAAGCTGCTGGCTTTCGTGATCGCCGCCGCCTATGCAGCGTTCGCCGGCTCGATGTTCGCGCATTTTGTCGGCTTCGTGAGCCCCGAAGTGTTCGGCCTGCTCATGGTGGTGCTCGGCTTCACCATGCTCTATGTCGGCGGCATCGGCACCGTCTACGGGCCATTGATCGGCGCCTTCATCATCAGCCTGTTGCCGGAGACCTTTCGCAGCTTCAAGGACTACCAGGATCTGGCCTACGGCGTGGCGCTGATCGTGATCCTGATCTATGCGCCCAAGGGCTTGTCCTCGCTGTCAAGACTGTGGAGCGAGCGCCGCGAGGCAGCCAACGCGCGTGCCACGGGGAGTGCTCATCCGCCCGCGGCGCGGATGTCGCGCAGTGACGGGGGAGTAGTCCGATGAGTCTGCTATCGGTGTCCGGCGTGACGCAACGCTTTGGCGGCCTGACCGCGGTCGACGACGTCAGCTTCGACATCGAGGCGGGGCAGGTGAGTGCGATCATCGGTCCGAATGGCGCCGGCAAGACCACGCTGTTCAACCTGATCTCCGGTTTCCAGAAATCGGTGGCCGGCAGCATCCGGCTGGCCGGGCAGGAGATCACCGGCCTCGCGCCGCACCTGATCGCCGCGCGCGGCATCGTGCGCACCTTTCAACTGGTGCAACTGTTTCCCGACCTGAGCGCGCAGCAGAATGTGGAAGCAGGTTGCCATTTGCGCGGCACCGGCGGGGTGTGGGCGGCGCTGGCGCGCACCGCGCGGGCGCGGCGCGAACTGCGGGAGGCCACTTCGATTGCACGCGAACTGCTGGATTTTGTCGGTCTGGGGGCGCGCGCGCAAATGCCGGCCGCGGCCCTGACCTATGGCCAGCAGCGCCTGCTTGAAGTGGCGCGCGCGCTGGCGGCCGGTCCGAAACTTTTGCTGCTCGACGAACCGGCAGCCGGCCTGAACGCGGTCGAAACCGATCACCTGGCAGCGGTGATCCGCGCGGTGATCGCGCGCGGCGTGACGGTGCTGTTGATCGAGCACGACATGCATCTGGTGATGCGGGTGGCGGCGCATATCGTGGTGCTCGACTTCGGCCGCAAGATCGCCGCCGGCACGCCGCAGCAAGTGCAACAGGATCCGGCGGTGCTCGATGCCTATCTGGGCGGCGTCGACATCGCGGTACCGGAAACCACCGAGGCCGCGCGTGCCTGACACCACCTTCCTGCTGCAGACCCTGGTCTCGGGCATCGGCACCGGCTGCATCTACGGCCTGATCGGCATCGGCTTTTGCGTGATCTACAACGCCTCGGGCATCGTCAATTTCGCCCAGGGCATGTTCGTCATGCTGGGCGGCATGCTGACCCACGCCTTCCTGACCCGCGCCGGCCTGCCGCTGCCGCTCGCAGCCTTGCTCGCGATCATCATCGTGGCCTTGATCGGGGTGGCGGTCGAGCGCCTGGTGGTGCGGCCGTTGTGGCGGCGCAATGCCACCATGTTCGTGATGATCCTGGCTACCCTGGCGGCGCAGATCGTGGTCGAGCGCCTGACCCTCCTGGTGGCGGGCGACCAGCCGAAGACCTTTCCCGGTTTCTCCGAGGCGCCGCCGTTCAAGTTGGGCGGGGTGGCGATCAGCGTGCAATTGCTGTGGATCGCCGGCATCTCGCTCTTGCTGGTGATCGGGCTCGCAGCGTTCTTCGCGCGCACCCGCACCGGCCGCGCCATGCGCGCCTGCGCCATCAATCGCGAGGCCGCGGCGCTGCAGGGCATTCCGGTGGCGCGCATGCTCGGTTTCTCGTTCGCCCTGTCTGCCGGCCTTGGCGCGGTGGCAGGGATCCTGATCACGCCGACGCAATACACTTCGTTCAATGTCGGCGTGCCGTTTGCCATCAGCGGCTTCATCGCCGCCATCCTCGGCGGCTTCGGCAGTGCCGGCGGCGCGTTTGTCGGTGGCATCATGCTGGGAGTGGCGCAGGCGGTGGCGATCGTGGTGTTCGGTGCCGGCTTCAAGAACGTGGCGGCGCTGTCGATCCTGCTGTTGTTCCTGCTGGCACGGCCGGGGGGATTGTTCGGCAAGACCCATTGAAATCTTCGGAGGCAGCATATGAACCTGCATCAAATCGACTGGAGCAAGATCGAATGGCAAGCGGTGCGCGAAGGCGTGGACCGCAAGGCGTTTTCCGGCGCCGGCGCGACCCTTGCGCTGCACCGCCTGATGCCGGGCCACGAACCGCGCCCGCACCAGCACCCGCATGAGCAGATCGTCTATATCCTCGCCGGGCAGATCCGCTTTCACGTCGGCGACGCCGAGACCCTGCTCGGGCCCGGCGGTTTGCTGATGGTGCCGCCCAACACCATGCACTGGGGCGAGGTGGTTGGCGACGAACCGGTGCTGAACCTCGATGTGTTCACCCCGCAACGACCGGAGTACGGCTGAAGATGGCGCCCGCGGCAATTAGCGGCGCCACGCCGGAAACGTTTGTGATGGCGCAGTTGCTGGCCGGTGCGGATGACGCACCTGCGTTGTGGATTGACGGTAACAGCGTGTCGCGCGCGCAGTTGAACACGGCGGCCGCGGCGGCGGCCAACGGTCTGGCCGCCCTCGGCCTGCAGCGTGGCGATGTGCTGGCGGTTTGGCTGCCCAATTGCGCCGGCTGGCTGCAATTGCTGTTCGCGGCGGCGCGGCTCGGGGTATTGATCGTGCCGATCAGCACGCGCTACAAGGCGCCGGAAGTGCGCCACTTGCTGACGGTGTCGCGCGCGCGCGCAATCGTTGCGCCGGCGAATTTTCTGGATACCGCATACGCATCGATCGCCCGTGAACTGCAGGCCGAAGTGCCGACTCTCGAGCGGGTGATCGCGGTCGATGATCTGGCCGCCTGGCTGCCGCTCGACAATAGTGCTGACCCGAGCGTGGCAGCGCTGGGCATCGCGGCAGACCCCTTGTGCTGCTTTTCGACCTCCGGCACCACCGGCATGCCCAAGCTCGCCGTGCATGACCACGATGGCATCGCGCGCCACGCGGTGCATGTGGCGCGCGCACTCGACATCCGCCCGGGTGATGCGATGCTGTGCACGATGCCGCTGTTCGGCGTCTACGGATTTTTCGTGGCCCTCGCTGCCCTGGCCGGCGGCGCCCGCTGCGTGTTCCTGCCGGTGTTCGATGCCACCGAGGCTGCGCAGGCGATCGAGCATCACCGGATCACCCACTTCATCGGTGCCGACGGCATGTTCGATGAAGTGTTGAAGTTGCCCGGTGCGCAGCTTGGCAGCTGGCGGCAGGGGGTGTTGGGTGATTTCGTCGGGCTGGCAGCGTCAGCCACCTTGCGTGCAGACAAGATGGGCATTTGCGTCTCCGGCGTTTACGGGTCATCGGAATGCTTTTCCCTGATGTCGCTGTTTCCGGCAGATATGGCGCCGGAATTGCGTGCCCGCGGCGGCGGCGTGGTGGTCGACCCGGCAAACCGGTGGCGGGTAGTCGATGCGCAGAGTGGCGCCGCGCTGGCCGACGGCGAGCCGGGCGAACTGCAGATTCGCGGGCCCAACCTGATGACCGGCTATCTCAATAATCCCGAGGCCACCGCCAAGGCGATGACCGATGACGGCTGGTTTCGCTCCGGCGACCTGGCGTTTGCCGAGGGCAACGCCTTCATCTACCTCGCGCGCATGGGCGACAGCCTGCGCCTGCGCGGGTTTCTGGTGAGTCCGGCGGAAATTGAAAATTGCCTGATGCAACACCCGGCAGTGGCGCTGGCGCAGGTGGTGGGGGTGAATCGGGTCGGCACCGGCGACATCGCGGTGGCATACGTGATCGCCGCGCCGGCGGCCGGTGTGCCGGACGAGGCGGCGCTGCTGGCGCATTGCCGCAGCAACATGGCCAGCTACAAGGTGCCGCGACGGGTGATCGTGGTCGATGAGTTCCCGTCGATCAATGGCCCGAACGGCAACAAGATCCAGAAACGCGTGCTGCGCGAGATGGCGCAGGCAGTCGTCGAATAAGAATCGGATGTGAGCTATTCGAGCTTGATGCCTGCCCCCGCGATGATCCGCCGCCAGCGCGCGATATCAGCCAGATACAACTCGGAAAAGCGGCCGCGTGCCAAGGG
>JANPGJ010000442.1:0-3722 GCA_031423955.1 Burkholderiales bacterium | reverse complement strand
GATCGTGCCGGTGTAATCAATGGTATTGGAGACGACCAGCTTGCCGAAGACACTATCAAAGGAAACCAGGGTCTCCGGCCCCGACAGGAAGGCCGCCGCGATGTCGAACGCCGATTCGCTGAGTTTGCGAAACCCTTCACCGCCGACCAAGGTGCCGGCGAATGTGGCGCCCGGGGACATCTCGATCGAGTTGCTGCCGCGGCCGGTGTAAATCTTCGCGTTGGCGCCGAGGTTGGTGAAGGTGATCTCGTTGTACTGGCGCTGGTTGAGATTGATGCCGGAATCAGCCAGCCCGGCCAGGAACTCGGGGAGCGAACCGAACTGGCTGAACAAGGCGTCGAGCAAGGGGTTGTCGGCCAGCTTGAGGACCTTGAGACTGGTGACGTCTTTGCCGTTTACCTTCGTGGTCTCGAAACGAAACGTCAGATCCTTGGTCACCGAGCGGAAGTCAAGCACCAGTTGCGCCGTCGTCGCGACATTTACGGTGTCGATCTCGAGCTTGCGATCGCTGCTGGTCCACGACTCGATCCAGTCAAGCTGGCCGAGACTCCCCAGTCCGCCCCTGCGCAGCGTGCCCCAGTCGTTGCCGAACACGAAGGTGTTGTCACCACGGCCGGCGACGATCTTCTCGACGTTGGCCAGCGTATCGGCACTGGTTTCGACCGTGTCGACCAGGGTGCGCTGGTCGTTGTAGTCATCCGACACCTTGCCCGACGAAGCGGTGAACGTGTACTTGAAGCCAAGGTCCGGGGACGAGGAAGTCGCATCCGCGGTCGCCGCCGTGAGCTCGCCCCCAGACAGGACGAACGTGAGTTTTTGATCTACCGCAGCGAAGTCAAGGGTGTCGGTGCCGCCCTGCTTTGCTTCAGTAACGATGTCGCGGCCGAATCCGTTTGCAAAGACATAGGTGTCGTCGCCGGCGCCGCCGGTGAGCGTATCGTCGTTCGCGCCGCCCCGTAGCTCGTCGTTACCGTCGCCACCGAGCAACGCGTCGTTGCCGTTGCTTCCTCTGAGCGTATCGTTGCCGGCGCCGCCCTGCAGCGTATCGTTGCCTGCAGCTCCGCTGATGCTGTCGAGGCCGGACCCGCCGGTGAAGTTGTCGGCGACATCTGTTCCGGTGATGGTTGCGCCGAACAGGTCCGGCACGAACTCGATCACACTCGGACCAGACTGGAACGTGCTGCCTATTGGACTACCGACGATGCGCTGAATACCGGTATAGCCGTCGTCCTGCGCTCCGTTGATTCCGACATTGATCCCGGTGGCGTTCGCAAGGCCCGCATCGACCGCCAGCGCATCGCCATATGCGCTGTAATCAAGGACGTTTGTCTTGCCGGCATGTGGCGTGTTGGTGATCGTGCCCGAGAGCTTGCCTTGATCGGCGAAGAGGTAAGTGTTGTTGCCCTTTCCGCCGATGATGTTGGCAATGCCGGAGGCAAGCACGGTGTAGGTGAACGCTTCCTCGGTCGACGATCCAGCGAGCGTCAATCTCTCGGTGGCGGCCACGGTGACCTTGTCGTCGGCATCGATCCGGAACTCGAGATCATGGGTGACGCTGCTGAAATCCAGCGTTCCCCCTGTTCCGGTTTGTCGGGCCGTATTGTCGATGGTCAACGTCGTGGTGGCCGGCTTGGCTGCGGAACTGAAAACGTAACCCCAGTGGTCGTTGAAGACGTATGCGTTTTCGCCTTTGCCGCCTTTGACCGATTCAATGTATTTACCATCGGCCAGTTGATTCGGTTGGTTCGCGATGTTGTCGGTCTGCCTAACCTGAATACCGCGTTGGCCGGGCATGGCTTGGCCGATGGGCGGCTCGGACGCGAATACGCCGACGGTGAGCCCGTCGGTGACCCGGCTGAAGTCAAGTTGATCGCCGGTGCCGCCAGCGCTACTCTCTATGACGACATCATGCCCCCACCCGTTCGCGAAGACATAGCGATCGGTATTGGCGCCGCCGTCCAGGGTGTCGTCACCCTGACCGCCAACCAGTACGTCCCGGCCTGCGCCGGTTTCGACCACCACGCCTGCGCCATTCCCCAGCTTGATTTCCTGGCTGCCGTCTCCGGTGTGGATTTCCCGGATGCTGCCATTGGTGAAGCCCTGCAAACGGCCAATTCCGGTGATGATCCGATTGGTGCTGGAAAGGTCCACCAGAACTTTGAGGTCCGCGCCCGAATCTTCCGGGTAGTCCAGTTTCAGCTGGCCGAGAAAGCCCGCGCCCTTTTCGAGTGTGACATCGCGTACCCCGGCGCCGAGATGCAGGCTGACGTCGGCCGTGCCCTTGCCGATCTTCAGGGTGTCCAGCGTCGCGCCGGGTCGCAAGATCACTGCGACACCCGGCAATTGGGTAAGCCAGTCGAGGGTCGCGTCCTTGTTGCCGATCGCGACCCCCTTGAGTCCATCCACAGCCGACACATCGAGCTTGGCCACCGCCCCTTCGAGCGACAGTTTGACGATCTTGCCGGCATGCCCGATGATCAGCCCGGGCACCTTGCCGCCGTCCGAAGTGATCTGGTAGGTCACCGTATTTCCGGTACCCGCCCCGGCGTCAAATCGCTGGACGGTGATGTCCTGTTTTCCGACCCCGGCAGTGCTGGTCGCCTTGACAGTCACGAGCAGGTTACTGTCTATCGCGCCGAGATCAAGTGTGGTGACAGACGACGCAAGCGGATACGTGCCGGTCTGCGCGAGGTCGTTGGCCCCCGCTTTCGCGATCGACGTATTGGCGGAATCGATGGTCGGGGCCAGCAATCCCGCGTAGTCGGGCGCCAACGGTCCGAACCAGGCGGCCGCGTCGACCTGGCCACTGCTGTATTCGAGCGTCCAGTCGCCACCCAGCGCAGCGCTGCCGGTCAGGCCGGTCGAGGCCGCGATATCCGCGCCAGTCAGTTCGGCCACGCTACGCACGAATGCCACGCCGGCCTCGCCGTTGGCGACGTTGCAACCATAGAGCAGGATGTCGCCGTCCGCACCTACGCTTTCGCCCCAGGCGGCCACCTGCCGCGCGAAAAGGGCCAGGCCGCCGCCATCGAGCACGCTGCTGCCGAGCGCCAGCGAACCGCTCGCGCCGTGCGAGACGATGTAGATGGCGTCGAGACCGCGTTGCGCTGCAAGTGCCTGGGAAATTTGCGCCACGCCGTCGCGCGTGGCGTCGAGCAGGACCACCTCTGCCCCGGAAAGCCCGGTCAGCAGGTCCTGGTAGCCGGCAACGCTGGTATCAACGAACACCAGCGCACGGGTGGTCAGGACCGGCACCGGGACAGCCGGCAAGGTTATATCCGGTGAGTCCTCCGCCAGGCCTGCACCAGGCCGGGCGCCCGCCAGATCGGCGGACAATCGCGCCGCCAGTTGCTGCGCACTTGCCTCCACCGGAACATCGGGCGCACCGGCCAGGCTGGACTCGAGCTTGAACCTGACGTCCCCGGCCAAGCCCGTCAGAAGATCGGGTTCGCTCGCGATGCCGTCATCGAAATGCGCGAGCGAGGTGTCGCCTGATGTAATCGCGTCGCCGCGCGCACGCACGAAGGTTTCAAGCGCGGTCCCGGCCGCCGTGCCGTCCATTGGCAAGGCATCGATATCGATCGCGGAAACTGTCGCACCACCAGGCGCACCATCGACGCTTTGCCTCGCCGCAGACGCACCGACGATCTGCGTGACCAGCGGCAGGGTCTGGCCGGTGAGCAGATCCACGCGCACCAGGGCGCCGAGCTGGTCGCTCAATC
>JANPGJ010000441.1:0-12900 GCA_031423955.1 Burkholderiales bacterium | reverse complement strand
CGACCGTAGCGCTTGACCAGCGCCTCCAGGCCGCGGGTGCCGACCGAAAACACATTCGACATCGCCGCCAGGTCACCGGCGATCTCGTTGGGCAGGCGCACGTTGGCGCGGAACATCGCCACCAGCGCGCTGTTGAGCTTGCCGCCCTCGTAGAGCTTGACCGGCGGTATCACGATGCCCTCCTGGTGCACCTCGGTGGCGCGCGGCGCCCAGCCGCCCGGCGCGTTGCCGCCGATGTCCATCCAGTGGCCGGTGGTGGCCATGATCGCGACCAGACCCCCTTCGACAAACACCGGCGCGATCAGCTGGACGTCCTGCAGGTGGCTGCCGCCGAAGTAGGGATCGTTGAGAATCCACATGTCGCCGGGCTTGAAGCCGCCGTCGGCGTTCACCACCTTGATCAGGTTTTGCACGGTGAACTGCATGTACGCCAGGAATACCGGCAGGCCGTAACGACCCTGGGCGATGGTCTCGCCGGTGGTCGGGTGGAAGATGCCGTTGGCACAATCGTTGGTTTCCGAAATGATCGGCGATATCGCCGCGTGGATCAGGTGCAGATCCATCTCGTCGGCGATCTGTTCGAGGCTGCCGCGCACCACGGCCAGGGTTACCGCGTCCATCATTTCACCTTTACCAGGAGGTTGCCGTGGGCATCCACGGTGGCCACCATGTCCGGTTCGATCACCGTGGTGGTGTCGCTTTGTTCGACGATTGCCGGGCCGCTGAAGGCCATGCCGGGGGCCAGCGCATCGCGCTGGTAGACCGGTGTGTCATGCCAGGCGTTGAAGTGCACCGGCCGCCGCGATGCCGCAACCGGTACGCCGCTTGCGGCGCGCACCGCGCGCTGCGGCAAGGCGGCGCCGGAACGCTGCCCCACCACCACGGTGCGCAGATTGACCACCGCCACCGGCATGTTGTCGAGCGTGTTGCCGAACTTTTCGCGATAGGCGTCGTTGAAGGCGCGCTCCAGATGGGCGGCCTCCCAATCGGGCTGGACGTTCACCCGCAGGGCGTGGATCTGGCCCTGGTAGATCATGTCGGCGGCATGGGTGACGGTGTGCTTGTCCACTGGTACACGAGCCTCGTGCAATTGTTGCAGCCCCTCATCCCGCTGGGCGGCGAAGATGCCGGCCAGTTCGCCGGGCTGCAGACGGTCGATGCGCTTCTCGATGGTCTGCGACAGGTCGTAACGCAAGTCCGCATACACGCACCCCAGCGCGCACAGGACACCCGGATAGAGCGGCACCAGCATGGTGCTGATGCCGACTTCGCGGATCAGCGCGCCGCCGTGCAAGGGGCCGGCGCCGCCGAAGGCGACCATCGCGAAATCGCGCGGATCGAGACCGCGCTCGATCGACATCAGGCGGATGCGCCCCGCCATGCGCTGGTTGACCACCGCGAGGATCGCTTCGGCGGTTTGCTCGATGCCCAGGGAGAGTTTGTCGCCCAGCGCGCGCACCGCCCGGCGCGAGCCCTCCACATCCAGCGTGGTGTCGGCGCCGTTCATCCGGCTCTCCGGGTTGATGCGGCCCAACACGAGATTGGCGTCGGTCACCGTCGGCTCGGTGCCGCCACGCCGATAGGCCACCGGGCCCGGAGCGGCGCCCGCACTGCGCGGGCCGACCAGCAACATGCCGCCACGATCGAGGAACGCGATGCTGCCGCCGCCGGCGCCAATGGTGTGCACATCGATCATCGGCAGGCGCAGCGGAATGCGAAAGTCCAGATTGGTGAGCTCGGCCACCTTGGGCTCGCCATTGATCACCACCGCCACATCGAAGCTGGTACCGCCCATGTCGGCGGTGATGATGTGCGAAAAGCCGGCCTCGCCGGCCAGGCGGGCAGCCGCGGTCACGCCGGCGGCCGGACCCGAGCGCACGATGTACGCGGCGCGTTGGCCAAGCTGGCGCAAGGGCGCCACGCCGCCGTTCGATTGCATGATCGCGACTTCCCGCGCATAGCCCCAGGCCGACAGCTTGGCCGCCAGATTCTTCGCATAGCGCGCCACCAGCGGCTGCAGGTAACCCTGCACCACGCCGGTACTGGTGCGTTCGAACTCGTAGTATTCGCGCACCACCGAGGTCGCCGTCACCACCTCCCAGGCCGGGTTGATGGCCTGCAACTCGGAGCGCGCCTGATCCTCGTGGGCCGTATTGGCGTAGGCGTGCATGAAGGAGATCACGACTGACTCGACCTGGGCTTCGAGCAGTGCCTGCCCGATGGTGCGCAACTGGCCGACATCAAGCGGGGTGATTACCGTACCCTCATGGTCCAGCCGTTCATCGACCTCGAAGCGCAGGTCGCGTGGAACCAGCGGTTCATGGGCGCCTTCGAGACCATACATGGTGGGACGATCACGGCGACCGAGTTCCAGGATGTCGCGGAAGCCGGTGGTGGTGACCAGCGCGCAGCGCGCGCCCTTGCGCTCGATCACCGCGTTGGTGGCGATCGTGGTGCCGTGCAGGATGGCGGCCAGTTCATGCGGGCCCAGGCCCGCCGCCTGCAATGCGTCAAGCAGGCCGATCGACGGGTCGCGCGGTGTCGATGGCACTTTGAGGATCTGGTGCGGCCGTGTCGCATCGCCCGAATAAAACAGGTCGGTGAAGGTGCCACCCACATCAATGCCGACAATCCCAGCCATCAGGTCTCCTCAGGCGTTGCGCCGTCCGTGCCGTTTTGCGTGCGCCGCACATCGCTGATATAGGCCGCGACATGGCGTCCCATGCGGCGTTCCGCGGCGTCGCCATCGCGTGCCTCGATGGCGTCCATCACCCGCCGGTGCGCGCGGATCACCGCGTTGCGCACCGTCACCGAATTGAATCCTTCGAGGTCGGTCGCCAGATAAACCGACTGCGATACCGCCGAGATGAATGCGATCAGCAACTCGTTGTGGCTGGCGCGCACCACCTGCACATGCCAGTCCAGGTTTGCCCGCACATAGGCCGGCACATCGCCTGCTGCCGAGGCCTGCTCCAGCCTGACATGGTTCTTCTGAATCTCGTCCATATCCGCAGCGGTGCGATGCAGCGCCGCAAAGCGCGCCGACGGCGGCTCGATCGCGGCGCGGGTTTCCAGCACCGCCTCGAAGCGGATGCGCTGGCCACGAATGAAGATGCCGACCGACCGTTCGATGGTGGCGCCGCTCGGGCGGGCCACCGCCGAGCCGCCGTTACGGCCCAGCCGGGTGGCGATCAGGCCTTCGCCCTCGAGAATACGCAGCGCTTCGCGCACCGACGCGCGCGACAGGCCGGACTGAATGCCAAGATCGCGTTCATTCGGCAAACCCGCGCCTTCGGTCAACTCGCCGCCAAGAATCTTCTCGCGCAGGATGTTGGCCAGCACATCGGCGGCCTTGGGCACATGGACCGGCGTGATGTCGATCATGCCGCCTCCGCCTGGCGGCGGGCAGGTGCGCTGCCGCTTGTTGCGCGCAACCAGGCGCAAGCGTCGGCAAGCGCCGCGTCAGCCTCGGTCAAGTGGCCGGCGTATTTCAGGAACCCATGGTTCATGCCGTCGTAGCGGTGCGACACGGTCGCGATGCCGGCCGCGCGCATGCGCTCTGCATAGGCTTCGCCTTCATCACGCAACACATCGTACTCGGCGACCAGCACGCAGGCTGCCGGCAGGCCGCAGGCGCTTTCCACACGCAGCGGCGAGACATGGGCATGGCCGGCCTGCGATGGATCCGCCAGGTATTGCCGCCAGAACCAGTGCATCCCTTCAGTGGTCAAGCCATAACCGGTGCCGTAGGTCGCATAGGATGCCGGCGGCGGCGACGGATAGGCAGTCACCGGGTAGAACAGCAACTGCCCGCGCAAGGCGGGGCCGCCTTCATCGCGCAGGCGAATCGCCGTTACCGCGGCCAGGCAGGCGCCGGCACTGTCGCCGGCCACCACCATGCGGGCCGGATCGGCACCCAGGGACGCAGCATGTTGCGCCGCCCAGCGGGCGGCGGCAAGGCAGTCGTCGGAGGCTGCCGGAAATTTGTGTTCGGGCGCCAACCGGTAGTCCACCGATACCACCACGCAGTCGGCACCTGCGCACAGGCGCCGGCACAGGTCGTCATGGGTATCAAGGTCGAGCAGCACGAACCCGCTGCCGTGAAAAAACACCATCAGCGGGTGCGGCCCCGGTGCGACTGGCGCATAGACCCGAACCGGCAGTCCGCCCGCCGGTCCGGGAATCACCGAGTCGCGCACGACGCCGACCGCCACCACCTGTTTGCGCGGTGGATATCCTAGCCTGGCCTGCGCGCGCGCCATGGTGATCGGCAACTGGTGGTACGGCGTACCGCCCTGGGCAGCCGCAAGGGTGGCCTGTATATGCGGATGCAGGGGCATGGATTATTGCGGCAGCACGCCGATGTCAGCCAGGATCTTCGGCAATCGCGCGACTTCCGCCGCGACGAATGGCCGGAATTGCGCAGGTCCCATCCACCTGGCTTCGGCGCCCATGGCCTGAAAGCGCTGCACCACCTCGGGCAAGGCCATGATCCTCTGCATCTCGCTGGCCACCCGGGCAACCGCCGGCATCGGCGTTGCGGCGGGCGCGAACATGCCGATCCAGCCGACAAAATTGAAATTCGGGACCACCACTTCGGCGACCGTCGGCAAATCGGGCGCGATCGGGCTGCGCTCCCCCAGTGTCACCACGGCCAGTGCCCGCAGGCTGCCCGACTTCACGTGCGCGATGCTCGACGAAATATCGGGAAACATCACTGACACCCGGCCACTGATCACATCCGGCACGCCGGCCGGATTGCTGGCGTACGGTACGCGCAGCATCTCGATGCCGGTGCTGCGTGCAAACATCTCGCCCATGATCAGGCTCGACGTATTGCCTGCGGCAAACGACAAGGCTTTGGGATTGGCCTTGCCATATGCCACCAGTTCGGCCGCCGTGCGCACCGGCAATGCCGGATTGACCACCAGGAAACTCGAAAAAATTCCCACCAGGCCGACGGCGACGAAGTCCTTGATCGGGTCGTAGGGAAGTTTGGCCATCAGGCCGGAGTTGGCGCCATGGGTGGAATTGGTCCCCATCAGCAGGGTGTGGCCGTCGGCCGGCGCGCGTGCCACCGCAGCAGCGGCGATCGACCCGTTGGCGCCGGGTCGGTTGTCGACAACCACGCCTTGTTTCAGCGCCGCCTCCAAGTGTTGACCGAGCATGCGGGTGGCGATATCGGTGCCGCTGCCTGGTCCGAACGGCACCACGATGTGTACTGCGCGCGCGGGAAAAGCCTCCGCAGCCGTTTGCGAAACGACCGGGGTTGCAAGGCTCAGGAGCACGCCCACGACGACCAGGCGAATCGCATACCCGTTGCGCAAATGCTCTTCCACCGCATCTCCACCGAGGCCGGAGGGAGATGAATCCCAATCCGCAGCCTTCTGAAAAAATTGTCGACCAATTTTAATGTCAGACCATTTAGAAGGTATATTAGTAGAAACCCTAATCACCTGGATTGATTCAAGATGTACGGTCTCGAGGCTGGACCGGTACGATCCACGGACCTACCATGGCCGGCATGGCAGCAAGGACTTGCCGCAAACTCCCTGAGCGATGGCTTGCGCGGCTTGATACAGCCCGGCGCGCCTTACTTGCCGCGCATCGTGGTCGGCAGCCACAACGCGATCTCCGGCCAGAACCAGAGCATCGCGATTACCGCCAGCATCAGAAACACATAGGGAAAAGATCCGGCCACCACCTCGGAAAACTTCGCACCGCCGGAGATGCCATGGATGGTGAACAGGTTCAGTCCGACCGGCGGCGTGATTTGACCCAATTCGATCAGGATGGTGATGATGACACCCAGCCAGATCAGATCGAAGCCGATCACCTTGATGATCGGCAAGAGCACCGGGAGCGTCATGTAGATCATCGAGATGCCGTCGACGAAGCAGCCGAGAATCACGTACAGCACGACCAGCATCAGGAAGAACTCCACCTTCGACAAGCCGAGCGTCAACACCCATTCGCTCAATTCGCGGCTGACGCCGGAAAAGGTGAGCGCGGTCGACAGGATCTGCGCGCCGATGATGATCATCGCCACCATGCAGGTGGTCTTCACCGTCGACATCACCGAGTCCCTGAAAATCTGCCAGGTCAGGCTGCGGTAGGCGGCCGCCAGCGCCAGCGCACCGGCGGCACCGACCGCCGATGCCTCGGTTGGCGTGGTGATGCCGGCATAGATTCCACCCAGCACGCCGGTCAACAACATCACGATCGGCAGCACATCGCGCAATGGGCGCTGCGACTGCAGATCGGCAGACAAGTCAGCCGCAGAGCGCGCCGGAGCCACCGATGGGTTGCGGATCAACAGCACCGCGATGTAGATCATGAATACTGCGCTCATCAGGATGCCGGGCAAAATGCCGGCGATGAACAGGCGCCCGACCGACTCCTCGACCAGGGCCGCGTACAGGACCATCACGATCGAAGGCGGAATCAGGATGCCAAGAGTGCCGCCGGCGGCCAGTGAACCGAACACCGCCCGCGGCTGGTAGCCGGCGCGCAACAACTCCGGAATCGCCACCGTGCCGACACTGGCCGCGGTGGCCACGCTCGAGCCGCTGACGGCCGAGAAAATCGCGCAGCTGACGATGTTCGCATGCAGCAATCCGCCCGGCAGGCGGCGCAGCAGGGTGGCCACGCCGGCGTAGAAATACTTGCTGACGCCGCTGCGCAGGATCACCTCGCCCATCAGCAGGAACATCGGCACGGCGATCAGGATGTAGCTGTTGGCGTTGTTCCAGACCACCGAGCTCAGGCCCTGCAGGCCGATGTAGCCTTTGCTGAGCACGATGATGAGAACGCCGACAATGCCCAGCGCGAACGCCGTCCATTGCCCGACCAGCAGGAACAGCGCCAGCGCTCCGAACAGCACCACCATCAGGACCGTCGAACTCATCGCGGGCGCGTCACTATGGAATCCTGCGCACGCGGTCGAACAGGAATGCCAGCAACTGCAGCAGCAGCAAGGCACAACCGACCACCATGATGGTCATCGGAATGTATTCCGGCGTATTGAGAACCGAGATCGCACGTGTGTCGCGCACGTATGCGTACTGCACATGCAGGGCGATGAAGAATGTCAGCGCCAGTGTAAACAAGAGGCTGGTCGTGACGATGAACCAGCGCGCCGCGACCAGCCAGCTGCCGCGCAGGCGGTCATAGAGCAACTCGATGCGGATGAAGCCTCCCTCGCGAACCGTATAGGCCAGCCCGAAGAAGATGATCCCCACATTGAGGTAGCCAGCCAGTTCATCGGCCACCATGGTGGAATGGTTGAACATGCGCGCCACCACCTCGACACACACCAGCACCAGAATCAGGACGACCGACAGGCCAGCAAGGTAGCCGCCACCGCGCACCAGGCGATCAACCAGTCGGCCGATCACCGGGCGCGCCTTGATCCAGGCTTCGGCTGCCGCGCAAGGCAAGCGCGCGGGCGCAATCTAGCGCCCCAGCGCGGCGCGGATTTCCTTGACCAGCGCCACGCCGTTGGCACCGTGCTCTTCCGACCAGGTGGTCCAGTACGGGCGCATGCGCTCGGTGAGCTTGTCGACTTCATCTTTGGGCGGACTGAACACGTCAACCGCGTGCTTGGTGCGCAGGGTTTCCAGATCGCGGACTTCGTCGGCCGCATTCTGTCTGGTCATGCGCGGCCCCCATTCGGCCGCCACGGCGTCAAGCGCCGAGCGCACCGCCGGGCTCAGCTTGTTGTAGGCGGCAAGGTTGACCAGCACATAGTCGGGGCCACCGACATGAATGTTCGGCATGTAGGCCCATTTGACGAACTCGTACCATTTGGCGCCCATGACGTTGAAGCCGGCGGTCACGAAGCCGTCGACCACGCCGCGCTCCACCGCCACCGGCACTTCGGCCAGGGTCAGTGACACCGACGCCGCGCCGAGACGCTTGAGCATCTCGTTTTGCTTGCCGTCGGTGGTGCGGAACTTGCGCCCGGCGAAGTCCTCGAGCTTTTTCACCTGCGCGCCGCGGCCGTAGAGATTCTGCTGTGGCCACTCGAAATAGAACAGGGTCTTCACGCCGGCCTTTTCGAACTCCGGTTCGGCGTACTTCCTGATGATCGGCCATACCTTGTTGAGTTCATCTGAGGTCCGCACAAGGAACGGCAGGTTGGCCACCGATGCGAGCGGCACCGCGCCGGAAATGAAGCCGGAATAGCCTTCACCCAACTGCACCTGACCCAGGCCGGTTGCACGAACGACCTCGTTGGCCTTGAACGGAAATTCGCCAGCCGGGCGCACCGTGATCACCAGTTGGCCGTTGCTGCGCTTCCTGACCTCGTCGGAGAATTCCCTGAGCCGGAGCGTAATCGGATGGGTCGCGCCCGGGAAGGCGAACATGTCCCACTGCTGTACCTGCGCCTGCGCTGCCGCGGCAAACGGCAGTGCCGCAAGGGCCGTCAGCCAGCACGCGGCGCGTTTGATCAGATTCATTGTCTCTCCCTGAAAGCATGTTGATTGGCGGCGCCGTCGAGGCTCGAACTCTCCTCGATCACTGTTGCATGCCTTCTGCGGGCATCTGCTTCCACCACTGTTGTCGATTGCGCGAGCGAAGGCTGGTTCACGCAGTGCGCGGAATTGAACCCGCGATGCGAGGTAAGTTATCATGATTCGAACATCGACGCACGTTCGATGCGTCGAACAATCGATTCGAGAACCGAATCTTTCATATTGGAGGGAAGCCATGACATCGAATGCCTATCGGGTGGTCTGGCCGCGCAGCGCCAGGACCGTCGAGTTCAAACCGCTGGCGCCGCGCCTGAGTTCGCTCGAAGGCAAGACGATCGGATTCGTGTGGGATTTCCTGTTTCGCGGCGATGAAATCTGGCCGCTGATCAAACGGGAACTGTCGACCCGCTACCAGGGACTCAGGTTTGTCGACCACGACACCTTCGGTTCGACCCACGGCGAGGACGAGCACCAGGTGCTCAACTCGATGCCCAGGGTGATCGCCGAGATGAAGATCGACGCGATGGTTTCCGGGATGGGTTGCTGAGGCAGTTGCACGCCCGCCGTGTTGCGGGCCAGCGCAGTTGCCGAGCAAGCCGGTATTCCCACCGCCTCGCTCTGCTGTGAAGGGTTTGTCGGCCAGGCGAAATCGACCTCGGAAGGACTCGGCTACCCGAATCTGCAGGTGGCCCGTGTCCCCGGACATGTCGATGTGCAGTCCGAGGAGGAACTGCGCAGGAACGTGCTCGCAGTCACTGTCGATGAGGTGGTGCGTTGCCTGACCATGCAGGTCGATGCAGTGGTACCCGGGCACGATCCCGCACCGCGCGACATCGTGTTCGAAGGCAGTTTCGAGGAGGTCAATCGCCATTTCCTTGAAAACCGCTGGAGCGACGGCCTGCCCATCGTGCCGCCGACACCGGACAAGATCGCCGAATTTCTCGACTTCACCGATCGCGATGCCGATGAGGTTCTTGGCAAACTTCTGCCGGACAACCGCGAAGCGACGATCTGGAACATCGCCGTCAACGGCGTGCTGGCAGGCTGCCGGCCCGAATACATGCCGATCCTCGTTGCGGCGGTGGAGGCGATGGTCGATCCGGTCTATGGCGTCGAGCACAGCGGCAACACGCCGGGTTCGGAGACCCAGATCGTGGTCAATGGTCCGATCGCCCGCGACCTCGGCTTCAACTACGAGCAAGGCGCATTGCGCGACGGTTTCCAGGCCAACACCGCGATCGGCCGCTTCTGGCGCCTGTACCTGCGCAACGTCGCCGGATTTCTGCTGCATCACAACGACAAGGGAACCTATGGCGGCACCTGGCGCGTGGTGCTGGCCGAAAACGAGGAGGTGCTGCGGCGCATCGGCTGGAACAATATCGCCACCGACATGGGCGCCACCGCCGGCGCGAATGCGGTCACGATTTCGCGCTTCACCGGGTCCAATGTGGTGGCCTCGGTATTCGGTGACACCCCCGAAAAGTGCCTGCCCTATCTGGCTGACGCGCTGGTCACCCACACCACCTGGGAGGTGATTTTCGCCGTCGGCATGTCCACCGGCATGTACCGGCCGCTATTGATCCTGAGTCCGGTGATCGCCGAGACCATCGCCCGCGCCGGATGGTCGAAGGCCGATGTCAAACAGTGGCTGTACGAGCACGCGCGCATGCCGGCCGAGCGTTTCGAGCGCTACCTCTCGGGATGGACCAACCTGGTTCCGGGCCGTCGCTCGCTGCTGGAGATGTCGCGTCTGGGCAAAGCGCCACGCGCGTATGGCGCCAGCAACGACCCGCAACGCCTGGTGCCGATCGTCGGCAAGCCGGATGACTTCATGATCGCAGTCAGCGGCGACCCGCTGCGTTCGAACTGCTATGTCATGGTGCACAACGGCATTCTGGGATTCCCGACCACCAAGGAAATCGTCCTCCCCGCGCAATGGCAGGACAAACTGGCGCAATCCGCCTGAGAAGGCGCGCCACGCCATGGCAGGGGGAGCGCAACGCACCTGGGTCCTGATCCCGGCCGGCCAACGGGCCGCCGGTCAGTGGATCGACGATACGCTTGCCCAGCGGGTACGCGAAGCCGGCCTCGACGCCTGCATTCCGTTGGCCGGCCGCTTTCCCAGGACACGCGTTGAAGCCGTATCGGCGACTGACACTGACGCGTTCGTCGACGCCCTGTTTTGCGCTCGCGGCTGGACCGATGGATTGCCGATCGCGGCGCCGACCCTGGCGCGGGTGCGCCGCATGCTGCGCTTTACCAATCACAGTGCCGACCATTCGCTGGGCGAGGTCGAGCCACTGCAGGGCATGGCGACGGTCGAGAAAGTGGCAGCCAATGCGGTGATGGCAGGTTGCCTGGCGGAATATTTTCCTGTCGTGCTGGCAGCCGTCGAGGCGATTCTTGCGCGCGATTTCAACCTGCGCGGGGTTCAGACCACCGACGAGAATGTCGCACCGTTGCTGGTGATCAACGGGCCGGTGGCCGGTGCGCTCGCGGTCAATGCGCGATTCGGCGCGCTCGGTCCGGGGCGGCGCGCCAATGCTGCGATCGGTCGCGCCGTGCGGATGGTGATGAACAACCTCGGTGGTGGCTGGCCTGGCGCGGTTTCGTTCGCCGGGCTCGGGCAACCCGGCCGCTATACGCTGTGCCTGGCGGAGAACGAGGCCGAGAGTCCATGGCAACCGCTGCATGTCGATGCCGGCTTCGCGGCCGACGCCAGCGTGGTGACCGTGATGCGCGCCGAGAGCGTGATCAATGTGACCGGCGGGCTGGCCGAGGTCGCCAGCGTGATGGGCACGGCAGCATCGGCGTTTTCAGCCATGTGGAGCGGTCGCTCGACAGTGATTCTCGCGCCGTCGCTGGCGCAAACACTGGCACAACAAGGCATGAGCAAGCAAGCGGTGCGCACCTGGCTATTCGAACACGGCCGTTGGCCGGCCGAGCAGTGGCGCCGATCCTGGCTGTTCCAGACCATCGGCGATATCGAGCGTTGGCCACAGGCGGTGCGCACGGCGGCAAGCGCCGGTGCGGTGCCTGCGGTGGCGCGTGCCGAGGACCTTGTGCTGCTGGTCGCCGGTGGCAACCTGCCGATCCCGCAGCATGCCTATTGCCCTTCCTGGGGCTTTCCGCCAGCATGCATCAGCCAGGAAGTATGCCTGCCTGATGATTGGGACGATCTGCTTGCCGAGCGGCGCGCCAGCGACCAGGCGAGACTGGGGTCCAGATGAATCCGAATGAATACGACGTGGCGGTGACCGGGGGTGGAATCGCAGCATTGACCGCGGCGTGGCATGCTGCGCAACACGGTGCACGCGTCATCGTGTTCAGCGGTTCGCAGTTGCCGGGTGGACTGGTCGCCAACATCGGCAAGCTTGAGGGCTTTCCTTCCATCACACCGACGTCGGGCATCGCACTTGCCGAACATCTGCGTAACGAGGCGCAGGCGCTGGGCGCGAGTTTCCAACCGATCGATGTGGAATTCCTGTCATCCAAGGGCGCTGCGTTCGTGTTGCGCGCGGCCACACGTGACTGGCGCGCCGACAAAGTCATCGCCGCTACCGGCGCCCGTCTCAAACCTCTCGAAGTATCGGGCGCGGAACGTTTTCGTGACAATGGCGTGCTTCAATGCGCATGGTGCAACGCCGGCCTGTTTCGCGGCCGCCAGGTGGCCGTAATTGGCGCCGGCGATGCCGCGTTTCAGGAAGCGGTCCACCTGGCGCGCAGCGGCGCCCGCGTCACGATGATCATGCGCGGCGAACAGGTACGGGCGCGGCAGACCCTGGTCGAACAGGTTGCCGCCGACGAGACAGTGCAACTGCTGTTTTCCAGTGAAGTGACGTCGGTCACCGGTGCGGACCGCCTCACCGGTGTCGTGATCCGCGACGTTGCCTCCGGCAACATGTCCAGCCTGACCTGCGACGCTGTGTTCCCGTATATCGGTTTGCAGGCGAACGCCGATTGGCTTGGCGACCTTGTCGAACGCGGCCCCGATGGCACAGTAGTCACCGACGCCCGGCTGCGCACAAAAACACCGGGCCTCTTTGCCGTCGGTGCCTTGCGTCAAGGTTATGGCGGGCGTCTGACCGATGCGATCGGCGACGCCAGCGCAGCAGTGGCTACCGTATTCGCGGTCGCGCAATAGTTGCACGCACCCGCGGCAGCGGTGCCGCCGACGATGCAGGGCGCCAACAAGGCAGAAACCGCGCCGCACAGCCCACCCACGGCCGGCGGCCGCAGGCGAGCGGATTCAGGCCTTCATCAACTCCGCCGCGCGCTTGACCGACTTGACGATGTTGACGTAACCGGTGCAACGACACAGGTTGCCCTCAAGGCCCTTGACAATATCTTCGTCGTTCGGGTTCGGATTGTCCTTGAGGATGCCGACCGAGGCCATGATCATGCCGGGCGTGCAGAAGCCGCA
>JANPGJ010000440.1:0-17431 GCA_031423955.1 Burkholderiales bacterium | reverse complement strand
GCCCGCGCGCGCAGGCGCCGTGCAGCCAGACGCCACCCGCCGCCGACTTCGGCGCTGGCCACCTTGCGCACTGCCATTTCCCAGAAGAGGTGCGCGCATGAACATATTGGAGGCGCGCGGCCTGATCAAGCATTTTCCGGGGCCGGCACGCGGCAGCCTGGTGCATGCGGTCAATGGCGTGAGCTTCGATATCGCCGCCGGTGAAACAGTCGCCATGGTGGGCGAATCCGGCTCCGGCAAGTCGACCATCGGCCGCCTGGTGCTGAGGCTTGAGTCACCCACTGCCGGCAGCGTGGTGGTCGAGGGCCGCGATCTTGCAAGCCTGTCGGCGCGCGAACTGCGCGCCCAGCGCGCACGCATGCAGATGGTGTTCCAGGACCCCTGGGGCACGCTCAATCCGCGCATGAACATCGCCACCCTGATCGAGGAACCGTTCCTGCTGCACACCACATTGTCAGCCCCCGAACGCGCCGAAGCGGCGGCACAACTGGCCGGACGCGTGCGCCTCGACCGCCGCTTGTTGGGCCGCCATCCGGCACAACTCTCCGGTGGCCAGTTGCAGCGTGTGGCGATCGCGCGCGCCATTGCCACCGCGCCCAAGCTGGTGGTGCTTGACGAACCGACCAGCTCGCTCGATCTCTCGGTGCGTGCCGAAATCCTCGACCTACTGGCCGAACTGCGGCGCGAATCGCAGGCCGCGTTTCTCTTCATCACCCACGACCTGGGCACGGTGCGGCTGGTGGCCGACCGGGTGATCGTGCTGTACCTGGGTTCGGTGGTCGAGTGCGGCACGGTGGCGCAGGTGTTCGACGACCCGCAGCACCCGTACACCCAGACCCTGCTGTCGGCGCACCTGCCGACCGACCCGCGGGCGCCGCTGCACCGCCATTTGCTGGAGGGCGAGATTCCCAGCCCGCTGGATCTGCCGCCAGGCTGTGCCTTTGCCGGCCGCTGCCCGGTGGCGCTGCCGCGCTGCAGCGAGGCAGCGGTTGGATTGAACGCCCACGATGACAGCGGCCGCACGGTTGCGTGCCTGCGCGTGGCCGACGGCGGCAACCGCCTGAACATTTCTTGAGGAGATGAACCCATGAGCCGTGTATCCGATCCCGACCTGTACTACTACTCGCCCTGGGTCGAGCGCCCGCGCATCACCTGGCCCAACAACGCGCGCGTCGCTTTCTGGGTGGCGCCGAATGTCGAGTTCTATGAACTGCTGCCGCCACAGGGGCCGGGGCGCTCGGCCTATCCGCGGCCGGCGCCGGATATCGGCATGTACACCATTCGCGACTACGGCAACCGTGTCGGCTTCTGGCGCATGGCCGAAATGCTCGACGACTACAAGATCCGCGCCAGCATCTCGCTCAATGTGGCGGTGTTCGACCACCTGCCGGAGATCGCGAAAGCCTGCACCGAGCGCGACTGGGAGCTGTTCTCGCACGGCATCTACAACACGCGCTACCTGTACGGCATGAGCGAGGAGCAGGAGCTGTCGGTGATCGAGGATGTCAAGGCCACGATCTTCCGCCACTCCGGCCAGAAATTGGACGGCTGGCTGTCGCCGGCCTTGTCGAACACGCCGCAAACCATGGAACTCCTGGTGCGCGCCGGCGTCAAGTACACCCTCGACCTGTTGATCGACGACCAGCCACAGCCGCTCAAGCTCAAATCGGGCCGGCTGGTGAGCCTGCCCTATTCGCTGGAGACCAACGACTGGACCGGCCTCAACATTCTCGGCCTGCCGCCGCGCGAATACACGCGCCTGATCTGCGCCCAGTTCGACCGCCTGTATCGCGAGGGCGAACGCTCGGGCACGGTGATGGCGCTGCCGATCCACCCCTGGATGATCGGCTTTCCGCATCGCGTCGAACCCTTGCGCTACGCGCTCGATTACATCTGTGGCCATGCCGGCGTGTGGATGGCCACCGGCCGCGAGATCGCCGACTGGTATCTCGATCACCACTATGACGCGGCACTGGCGCAGCAAAAGCGCCTGGCCGGCGAATGAGGGAGCAACATCATGGCCGTCGACAACAGCTATCTTGAATACCCGTGGCGCCGCCCTGGCATGGACCATGAACGCTATGCGTTCTCCAACCTGTTCGCCCGCAAGAAGGTGGAGTGGCCGAACGGTGCGCGCATCGCGCTCATCATCCTGCCGACCCTGCAGTTCTTCCCGCTCGACATGGAAGCCAAGCCGTTCCTGGCGCCCGGCGGCATGGAGCGCGCCTACCCCGATTACTGGAACTACACCCTGCGCGACTACGGCACGCGGGTCGGCTGCTACCGGATTTTCGAGTCGCTGGCCGAGCGTTCACTCAAGGCCACGGTGCCGATGAATTCGCGCGTCGCCGAACGTCACCCGTTCCTCACCAACTACGTCAACACCCAGGGCCATGAAATCATTGCCCACGGGGTCGACATGGGGCGCCTGCATCACAGCGGGCTGACCATCGAGGATGAGCGCGCGCTGGTCAAGGAATCGGTCGAGACCCTGCGCCGCCTCTCCGGCCAGGCGGTGAAAGGCTGGATGTCGCCGGCGCAATCGCAATCGCAGCACACGCCCGACCTGCTGACCGAATTCGGCATCGAGTATGCGTGCGACTGGGGCAACGACGACCTGCCGTATGCGATGCAGACCAGGGGCGGGCCGCTGTACGCGATCCCCAACGCGGTCGAAATCGCCGATCTGCGGCTGTTGCATACCTACAAGCATCGCGCCGATGAATATGTCGAAGAAATCATCGACCACTTCAAGCTCCTGTACCGCGAGGCCGGCACGCATGGCGGGCGCATCGTCACCCTGCCGCTCACGCCCTGGTGGATCGGCGTGCCGCACCGCATCGGCGCACTGGAGCGCGGGCTTGATTTCATGCTCGGTCATGCCGGGGTGTGGTCGGCCACCGCAAGCGAAGTGCTGGCGGCGTTCAAGGCGCAGCAGGCATGACCGCGCCCGCGCTCACCTCCGAACTGGCGGCCTTTGTGGCGGGCATCACGCCGCGATCGATTCCATCAGAGGCCCTTACGGTGGTGCGCCTGGGTTTCACCGATTGCTGTGCTTCGCTCCTGGCAGGCTTGCCGGAAGCAGCCACCAAAACCGTGGCGGCGATGGCGCGCGCCAACGGCGGGCGCGCTGAGAGCCGCGTGTTGTTCGGGCCCGAGCGCCTGCCGGCGCCGGAGGCAGCGCTGGTCAACGCCACCTGCGCCCACGCACTCGACTACGACGACTACGCGTTTTCCAACCACCCAAGCGCAGTGCTGGTGCCGGCCATCCTGGCCCTGGCCGACAGCAATGGTGCCTCCGGCGCACGGATGGCTGCTGCCTACGTGGCAGGCTACGAGACCTGGGCCGAGTTGTACCTGCGCGAGACCGACCACTATCACGCCAAGGGCTGGCATCCGACCGCCACCTTCGGGCCAGTAGCTGCCGCAGCGGCGGCCTCTGTCGTGCTGGGCCTGGATACCGAACGCACCCGCAACGCATTGGCGATCGCCGGATCGTTTGCCGGCGGCCTGATGGAAAACTTCGGCACCGGCGTCAAGCCGCTGCACGCCGGCCGCGGCGCACAGTCGGGCGTGATCGCCGCACGATTGGCGCAGGCCGGCATGGATGCCAGCCCGGTGGCGCTGGAAGGTGAGCGCGGCCTGATGCGCGCGCTCTCGCCCAAGGGGTCCGTCGATCTCGAGAGGCCGATGGCGGCCGGGTGCGAATGGCGCATTCTTAAATGGCGCCTCAACATCAAGAAATACCCCACCGTCGGCGCCTCGCAGCGCACCATCGATTCAATTCTGGCGCTGCGCGCAACGAACGCGATCGACACGACCAAGATCAAGACCATCGTGCCGCTGATCTCGGCACGCCAGGCCGCGCAGATGAATTTCCATGCGCCACAGACCGCTCTGGAAGCCAAGTTCAGCCTCGAATTCGCAGCCGCCTGCGCGCTCTTGCACGGCAAGGTGGGCTTATCCGAATTGACCGATGCGGTGGTGACAAGCGCGCCGATCAAGGCGCTGATCGCACGCACCACGCTTGATCGCGTAACCGAGACCGACCCCGGCTATCCGGGCGCCGCGCCGGCCGATTACGTGACCATCACATTTGAAGACGGCACCACCCTGGTATCGCCGCCGGTCAAGCGCGCCTCCGGGCATGCCGACGCGCCGCTGTCCGCCGACGGCTTGTGGACCAAGTTCGCCGACTGCGCCCGCGCCGGCGCGATCGCGGAACCGCACGCACGAGAATTCTTCGAGTGCATGCAGCGCATCGACAGCCTGGCTTCGAGCGCCGACATTCCTGTGTTGTGACGATACTGTCGGTGCCGGACCCGGCAGCGGTACTGAATGGTGGAGGCGTGCTTCGCCATTGAAGATCTCGAGGAAGGTCGCAAGGCGTTCTCCTGGAAGCAGGTGCCGGACTTCAAGGGGAAGTAAACCCTCGCGTCAAGCAAGTGGAACGGGGCGTGACGCGGATTGTGCGTGGTGTTACCATAATGTCACCTCAACCGCTTTGACCTTGTGAAAGACATCGCCATGAGCGCCACCACGTCCCTGAAATTGCCGGAAGAATTGAAGGCGCGTGTCGCCGCGCTGGCGGCTCGAGCCGGCAAAACCGCACACGCTTACATGCTCGGTGCAATTGAGCGCGAAGCCGCACTCGCCGAAAAACGGCAAGCCTTTGTCGACGATGCCTTGGCGGCGGAGAGGGACATGGAGCGAAGCGGGCTCGCCTACGACGCCCACGATTTGCACAACTACTGGAAGGCCAAACTGGCCGGCAAAAAGCCCCAAAAGCCCAAGCTCAAGGCATGGCGCAAGTAAAGTACGCGGCGCGCATCGCCCGCGATCTGGAACGCTTGCATGACGTCATGATCGAGCAGGCCGGTGCGGTGGTTGCCGCCCGTGCGGTCGAAGAAATCATCGAGGCGATAGACCTGCTCGAGAGGCATCCACAAATTGGCCGTCCGGCAGAGCATGGATTGCGCGAGCTGGTGATTTCATACGGGGTGACCGGCTACCTGGCGCTCTACCGGTTTGACCCGGTGGCAGACCAGGTGCGCATCCTCGGGTTGCGCCATCAACGCGAACTAGACTATTGAGCCCGCTTCATGGCGTGATCGAACCACATCCGGGTTCGACTACGAAGAATAGGAATTCCAAGGGGCGTTCGGGGCGCGTCCTCAAGTCAGCCGTGCTGGCCTGGCACCGCCGCGAGCTGACGCGCCGCCGCAGGCCGAGGTCATCAATGCCGGTGGCGACCAGGCACACCGAGGGGCGCTCATCGGCCCGGTGCTGGCCAAGGACCGCAATGAGCCAATCGCGATCTACCTGGTGGCGTGAACCTCCCTTCGCGCAAAGACTTCGATACCTGTTGAGTCGTAAAATCAAGCCATGAAAATCGGAATCGCAGGTGTCAGCGGATTCGGCGGCAGCGAGTTGTTGCGACTGTGTGCCAGCCACCCCACGTTCGAGATCGCCTACGCGGGCGGGGACTCGACCGCGGGTCAGCGGCTCGCGCAGCGCTTTCCCGGACTTGCCGGGCACCCGGTGGGCGCACTTCAAATCGACCCTTTCGACCCGGAGCAAACCGGCGGCCTCGACCTGCTGTTCGCGTCGCTGCCGACCGGCAAGTCACGCGAACCCCTGGCGCGCGTGCCCGCGCACATCCGCATTGTCGACGTCGGCGGCGACCACCGCTTCATTGACGGCTGGACCTACGGACTGACCGAGCTGCCGGGGCAGCGCGAGCGCATCCGGGGCGCCACCCGCGTCGCCAACCCCGGCTGCTTTCCCGCCGCTGCGCTGCTTGCGCTGGCGCCACTCATCAAGGAGAGGCTGATCGAGCCTGCGGGCATCATCATCGACGCCAAGACAGGCGTCACCGGCACCGGCCGCGGCGGCGCCAGTGACTACGGTTATGTCGAGACCAGCGAGGACGTGTTCGCCTACGGCCTCGAATCGCACCCGCATGTGCCCGAAATGGAAGAAGCGCTGTCGCGCATTGCGGGAACCAGAGCGACCATCGCCTTCACTCCTCACTTGGTCCCGATGAAGCGCGGCATTCTCGCCACCTGCTACGCACGCCCCAAGGGCACAGTGAATGCGCGCCGCCTTGTTGAAGCCGCCGAGTCCTGCTACCGCGACCAACCTTTTGTGAAGGTCGTGTCTGCGGAAAGCGGCCGCAGCGCGCACACCAGTTGGGCCACCGGCTCGAATCTCGCATTTCTCACCTACGTGATCAACTCGCGCACGGGCCACGTGATCGCCACCGGCGCCATCGACAACCTTGGCAAGGGTGCCGCCGCGCAGGCGGTGCAGAACGCCAACCTGATGACCGGGCAGCCCGAGACCGCGGGACTCACCGGGTTGCCGGTTTGGCCGTAGACAGCCTGTCAGCACTGATTTCGCGGAAGACCGATGCACTTTCCCGCGTGAGCCGGCAAGGCCGTGCACTCGATCCGTAACAGCGTGAGTTGCTGGAGCAATACCGAGGGCCGTGAGCCACGATGCACAATCAGCACCCGACCACGCAAGGAGCGCGCGATGGCAATGTGTGGTGCTCGGCCGGGGTCTCGGCCGGCATCGACATGACCCTCGCGTTCATCGCCGCGCTGGCCGGCGACGATGCTGCGGGCCGGGTGCAACTGGCGGCGGAGTACTGCCCGGACGGCGTTAGGCATGGCGGCGCAGACCTTGTTGCGAAGGCACCTCGTTACGTGCGCGACCCGGAATAGCCTGCAGCGCATGATCGTACCTTGAGTGCGGTCATGCAGCGCCGGGCCTGCTCTGCTCAACTCGTTCTGCCTTTGCAAGCCGGGCCATTTGCGCGCCGCGGGTGATTCGATGTCCGGCGCCCGAGGCCAACAGGCCGTTGCTGAAGCGACGGCCACCCGCTAGCCGCGACGCGGCTCAATGCTGTCGAAACCGTGGCCGCCCTCGTCGCGGGCAGTGCTGCGCAATGCCAGATGGACCAGGGCAGCCGGGATCTAGGAGCGGCTGAAGCAAGCGGATTGTCAGCTTGGGTTCAGGCTCATGTAAGTATTGCTTCATAGAATGCTGCACATCCGCCAGTCGGTCACGGTATTTCCAACTGCGGCATCAGATGCATTCAATAGATCAGGAAAACAGGGGAGATTTGGCGATGGCAACAGCAGCGATTGGAACGGTTACCGCCGCAGAGCGGAGCAAACCGATGACCCGGGAGGAGAAGAAAGTCATTCTCGCCTCTTCGGCCGGCACCATTTTTGAATGGTACGACTTCTACCTGTACGGCTCGCTCGCCGCCATCATCGGTGCGCAGTTCTTCAGCCAGTATCCGGAGGCCACGCGCAACGTTTTCGCGTTGCTGGCCTTTGCCGCCGGCTTCCTGGTGCGCCCGTTCGGCGCCCTGGTGTTTGGCAGGCTGGGCGACATGATCGGGCGGAAATACACCTTCCTGATCACCATCATGATCATGGGCCTGTCGACGTTTCTGGTGGGTGTGCTGCCGAGCTACGAAACGATTGGCTGGGTGGCTCCGGTGGCGCTGATCCTGCTCCGCATGGCCCAGGGCCTGGCGCTCGGCGGCGAGTATGGCGGCGCCGCGATCTATGTGGCGGAGCATGCGCCGCACCATCGCCGCGGCTTCTACACCAGCTTCATCCAGACCACCGCGACCCTGGGCTTGCTGCTCTCGCTCGTGGTGATCCTGTTCACGCAGATCTACGTCAACGCCAACTGGCCGGAGGTGGTGCTCGCGAACGGCACCAAGCTGACGCCGTTTGCCGCCTGGGGCTGGCGAGTTCCGTTCATCGTATCGGTAGTGTTGCTGGGGATCTCGCTCTACATCCGCCTGCAGATGAACGAATCTCCCGCCTTCCTGAAAATGAAGGAAGAAGGCACACACTCGAAAGCGCCGCTGTCGGAAGCGTTCGGGCAATGGAAGAACGCGAAAATCGCCTTGTTTGCCCTGCTCGGCATGGTGGCGGGCCAGGCGGTGGTGTGGTACACGGGGCAGTTCTATGCCCTGTTCTACCTTCAGAACATTTTGAAGGTGGACCAGTTCACCGCCAATGTGCTGATCGCATGGTCACTCACCATCGGGACCGGCGGCTTCCTGTTTTTTGGCTGGCTGTCCGACAAGATCGGCCGCAAGCCGATCATCCTGGGTGGTTGCCTGATCGCCGCGCTCACCTTCTTTCCGCTGTTCAAATACATGACAGCGACGGCCAATCCGGCCCTGCACAAGGCGCAGCAGGAAACCAAAATCGTGGTGACGGCAGACCTCGACCAGTGTTCGTTCCAGTTCAACCCGACCGGTACCGCGAAGTTCACCTCGTCGTGCGACGTGGCCAAGGCGCTGCTGGCGCGCAACTCGGCCAACTACACGACCGTGGCGGCGCCGGCCGGCACCACCACCAAGATCAAGATCGCCGACACGGAGATCGAAGCCTATGACGTGGGCAAGTTGACTGGCGACGATGCCAAGAAGGTTCCTGCGGCCTTCGCCAAGGCAGTCACTGACGCGCTGCAGAAATCCGGCTATCCGGGCGCCAGCAATCCGACCCTGGTCAAGATCGCGATCGATCCAAAGGAAGGGTTGTGGAACTTCTCCAAGATGTTCGACATCTTCACCGAACAGCGCTTGACGCTCATCGGCATCCTGACCATTCTGGTGTTGTACGTCACCGCGGTCTATGGCCCGATCGCCGCTGCCCTGGTGGAGTTCTTCCCGACGCGCATCCGCTATACCGGTCTTTCACTGCCCTACCACATCGGCAATGGCTGGTTTGGCGGGCTCCTGCCTGCGACCTCGTTTGCCATGGTGGCGGCTACCGGAGACTCCTACTACGGCCTGTGGTATCCGGTGGTGATCGCGCTGGCGACCGTGTTGATCGGGTTGTTCATGGTTCCCGAGACCTACAAGCGCGATATCTTCAAGAACTGATTGCAAAGCGATACGCATCTGCTGCCGCCGCTTGCGCTGCGGCGGTGGATGCCTGCCGCACCCAAACGGCGGCGTTGCCGCCCGCAGCACGATGCGCACCGGCAAGGCACGGTGCAGCGCGTTTTCCGCGCAGTGTTGGACCACTCACTGCGCGCACGCAGTGAAATTGCCCGACCGCCACGCGGACCGGGGCGATCGCCTGCATCCATGCCGACAACGCAAGCCTGGCCCTGGCAAAGCGCCACAAGGCGGACGGACAAACGACCGCAGCCCGCACGTGCGACCCAGCGTCTGAAGCTTCACGATCGATGCCCCATCATGGTTCCCGGTCCGGAAGGTCGGCGGCGTGGTCGAGTCGTCCACGATGACACGACGAGGCCTTATAGTCCGCCATGCGAACGCAACCCTTTTCCGGAAGATGCACATGAACGCGAAGACCGACCTCAAGATCCCCTCCATGCGCGAGCATTGCTCGGAAGCCGAATGGCAGGCGCGCATCGATTGCGCCGCCTGTTACCGTCTGGTCGACCAGTACGACATGTCGGACATGATGGCCAATCACATCTCGGTGCGCGTACCCGACGAAAAGGACGCCTTCCTGATCAACCCCTACGGCATGATGTACGAGGAGATCACGGCCTCGTCCCTGATCAAGCTCGATCATGCCGGCAAGATCCTGGCGGCGCCGGATTTCGGTGCGCTGGGCTACGGCGTAAACCAGGCCGGCTATGTGATCCACAGCGCGATCCACGAGGCGCGGCCGGAGGTGGCCTGCGTGATCCACACCCACGCCTGGCCGACAATGGCGGTGTCGTCGCTCAAATGCGGACTGTTGCCGCTGACGCAGACGGCAATGCGCTTTCTGAAGATCGGCTATCACGACTACCAGGGCGTGGTGTTAGACGACCGCGAGAAGGAATCGCTGATCGCCGACCTGGGCCAGGGCGAAGCGCTGATCCTGCGCAACCACGGCGCGCTCACTGTCGGCCGCACAGTCGGCGAGGCGTTCAACTGGATGCATCGCATCGAGCTTTCGGCGCGCGCGCAACTGGCGGCGATGGCCTGCAATACGCCGCTTGCGGAGGTGGCGCAACCGGTACTGGAAGAAACCTGGAACAACTACCAGCGCGGCACGCGCCGGCCCTATGGCCTGATGGAGTGGCCGGGCCTTTTGCGCAAACTCGACCGTACTTGCCCTGACTACAAGACGTAGAGAGTTGCGCAGCGAACCGCTACCCGCCGTTCCTCAAGGTGACTAGATTGGCCAACAGCTGCGGGATGTCATTCTTGATGATGCTCCAGAGCGTATCGCCATCGATACCAAGATAACCGTGAATCAAGCGGTTGCGGGTGGCGATCACCTGTCGCCAGGGAATCTCCGATGCACGAGCACGGACTTCCGCAGGCATGTGCGTTGCCGCCTCGCCAATCAGTTCAAGATTTCGTACAGTGGCATCGTAATGCAAAGCACTTGACTCGAAGCCGGCCTGATCGAGGCCTGTCGTAAAGGTTTGCACCTTCTCCGCAAATGCGATCATGTCATCCAGGTAGAAGCGCCATTCGCGCGGCGCCACGCCTGGTGCACTATCAGACACTGACCGCCTCGCGCTCAACGTAGGGCCTGAGTTCAGCGCGCAGACCCTTTTGCGTGACCAGATCCACCGGCCGGCCCAGCAAGTCTTCAAGGTAAAACTGCACGCCGAAATATCGTTGTGAGGTTGCCGGGCCGTCGAACGCGACCAGCACATCGATATCGCTGTCGGCGTGCGCCGTTCCGCGCACAACCGATCCAAACAGGGCGAGTTCGGTGAGTCCGAAACGCTCGGCCAGAACCGGCTTGTGCCGGGTCAGCAACTGCAATACTTGACCGCGATCCACTTGACCCTCCGTCACAAAATCACGCGGCAATAGCAAACGCGTGAAACCGCATTATCCTCTACTGCATCGAGCTGGAATAGGGCGACCCGGCAACGTCGTTCCAGTCATCCCGCACCTGTCGCCATCACCCGGCCGATGCGGTCGCGGCACGTCGGACCTGAGCGGGCTATCATCATCCATCCATACGTCGCGCCGGACACGGTCCACGACTGCGCCCAGCGCGCTTCCAACACCAACACAAGAGACAAGCATGGGCGAACCCTTCAAAGGCCGTATCGGCACCACCACCGCTGACTCCGAACCCTGGTGGCCGGCACGTCCGGCCGCACCCAAAGGCGCGCCCAACGTGCTGGTCATCGCGCTCGACGACACCGGCTTCGCCCATCTCGGCTGCTATGGCTCGGACATCGACACGCCCAACATCGATGCGATCGCCGCGCGCGGCATCCGCTACAACAACTTCCACACCACCGCGCTGTGCTCGCCGACCCGCGCCTGCCTGCTGACCGGGCGCAACCACCATTCGGTGGGCATGCGCTTCCTGTCCAACGTCGATACCGGCTTTTCCAACTGTCGCGGCCAGATCACGCCGCAGGCGGCGACGATTGCCGAAGTGCTGCCCGACCAAGGCTACAACACATTCGCGCTCGGCAAGTGGCATCTGGCCAACATGGAAGACTGCGGCCCGGCCGGGCCCTTCGACCAGTGGCCGCTGCAGCGCGGCTTCGACCGCTACTACGGCTACCTGGGCGGCGCCACCGACCAGTATTCGCCCGAGCTCACGGTCGACAACCGGCCGCTCGATCCGCCCAGTCGCCCCGGCTATCACTTGTCGGAAGACCTGGTCGACCAGGCCATCGACATGCTGACCGCGCAGCGCTCGACCGGCGCCGGCCGCCCTTTCATGATGTACCTGGCCTTCGGCGCAACCCATTCGCCGCACCAGGCGCCGCGCGAATTCATCGACAAGTATCGCGGTCGCTACGACGCCGGCTGGGACGCCGCACGCCCGGTCTGGTTCGCACGGCAAAAGGACTTAAGCATCGTGCCGGCCGATGCGCAATTGTCGCCGCGCAATCCTGATGTGACGGCCTGGGCGGAACTCGATGCCGACCAGAAGCGGCTGTATGCGCGCATGCAGGAGGCCTTCGCCGGCTTTCTCGACCATACCGACAAGCAGGTCGGGCGCCTCATCGACTTCCTGAAATCGATCGACAGCCTCGACAACACGCTGGTGATTTCCCTCTCGGACAACGGTGCCAGCCAGGAGGGCGGCAACGACGGCATGCTCAACGAGCTGGCCTACTTCAATCGCCTGACCGAGCCGGTTGCGGAAATGATCGGGCGCATCGATGCCATCGGCGGCCCCAACCTCTACAACAACTATCCGCGCGGCTGGGCGCAGGTGGGCAATACGCCCCTGCGCTTCTACAAGCAGAACACCCATGAGGGCGGCATCCGCGACCCGCTGATCGTTTCGTGGCCGGCGCGAATCACCAGTACCGGCGTGGTGCGCACCCAGTACCATCACGTGATCGACCTTTACCCGACCATTCTCGAATGCGTGGGCGTGGCCGCGCCCGAGGTCTACAAGGGCGTGCCGCAGATTGCGGTGGAAGGGGTGAGCCTGGCCTACACCTTTGCCGGCGACCCGCCGCACAGCGCGCGGCGCACCCAGTATTACGAAATGCTCGGCCACCGCGCGATCTGGAAAGAGGGCTGGAAGGCGGTCACCCGCCATCGACAGGGCAAGCCCTTTGCCGAGGACCAGTGGCTGCTCTACGACACCGCACGCGACTTCGCCGAATGCCATGACCTGGCCGATGCCGAACCCGAAAAATTGAAGGAACTGGTGGCCGCCTGGTGGGCCGAGGCCGGCCGCTACAACGTGTTGCCGCTGGACGATCGCGGCATTGAACTGTTCACCCTGCGCCGCCCCGATGCGGCCGGCCCGCGCCTGGCCTATCGCTATCTGCCGGGCACGCCGCACATCGATCGCTTCGCCGTGCCCGACATCCGCAACCGCTCGTTCACCATCCGCGCTCGCGTGACGCGCGCCTCAAGTGCAGAGGAAGGCGTGCTGGTCGCTTGCGGCGCACGTACTGGCGGACATTGCCTGTTCATCCTGAACAATCGCGTGGTATTCGCCTACAACCGCATCGGCCGCATCACCCGCCTGGTGTCGACCAGCGAACTGCCGGCAGGGGAATGCGAAGTCGCGGTGACGTTCAGGAAGACCGCGCCGAATGAAGGCATAGCGACCCTTGAAGTGAACGGCATGCCAGCAGGCGAGGCGGCGATTACGCTGCTGCCCTTTCGCCAGACCGTGGCCGGGCTGGATATCGGCGCCGACCACGGCTCCACCGTGTGCGACGACTATGCCGCGCCGTTCCGCTTCGGCGGCCGGCTGCACCATGTCGACTATGCGCTTCGCACCGATCGCGACGACTTCAAGCGCGCCGCCGCCATCGAGGCACGCAACGCCTTGACCGATCAGTGAGCGACTTCGCCGCTGCCGCCACGCCGAGTCCTGCGCCGCACGCTGCCGCACCGGGGGCGGCCCCGTACCCCCACCTGCTCGCGCCACTTGACCTGGGCTTTACGCAATTGAAAAACCGCGTGCTGATGGGCTCGATGCATACCGGGCTTGAGGACTCGCGCGACCTTTCGAAGCTGGCGGCCTATTTTCGCGAGCGTGCCGCGGGCGACGTAGGCCTGATCGTCACCGGCGGCTTTGCGCCGAATATCGCGGGTTGGGCCAAGCCCTTTGCCGGCACGCTGGCCACCTCTGGCGCGGCACGCCGGCACCAGGTAGTCACAAGCGCAGTGCACGAAGCCGGCGGCAAGATCGCACTGCAAATACTGCACACCGGCCGCTATGCCTATCACCCGCTGGCGGTGGCGCCATCGCGCCTGCAGTCGCCGATCTCGCCATTCACCCCGTTCGCGCTGTCCGCGCGCGGGGTGGAACGGCAGATTCGCGCCTTCGTCAATTGCGCCTCGAAGGCGCGCGAAGCGGGCTACGACGGTGTCGAGATCATGGGCTCGGAAGGCTACCTGATCAACCAGTTCATCGCGCAACCCACCAACCGGCGCAGCGACGAATGGGGTGGCGACTATAGCCAGCGCATACGCCTGCCGCTGGAGATCATGGCGCGCACGCGGGCAGCGGTGGGCAGCGACTTCATTCTCATCTACCGCCTGTCGATGATCGACCTGGTGCCCGGCGGCAGCTCGTGGGATGAAGTGGTGCAGCTGGGCACCGCGGTGGCGCGTGCCGGCGCCAACCTGATCAACACCGGCATCGGCTGGCATGAGGCACGGGTGCCGACGATTGCCACCAGCGTGCCGCGCGCGGCCTTTGCCTGGCTCACCAAAAAGATGAAGGCCGAGTTCGCCGCCGCCGGCATCACGGTGCCGCTCATCACCTCGAACCGCATCAACACGCCCGAGGTGGCCGAAGCGCTGCTGGCCGACGGCAGCGCCGACATGGTGTCGATGGCGCGACCGCTATTGGCCGACCCGGACTTCGTGAAGAAGGCGGCGCAGGGCAAGGCGGAATCCATCAACACCTGCATCGCCTGCAACCAGGCCTGCCTGGATCACATCTTCAAGAACCGGCTGACCAGTTGCCTGGTGAACCCGCGCGCCTGTCATGAAACCGAACTGGTGTATCGGCCGGCTGGCACACGCAAGCGGATCGCGGTGGTTGGCGCCGGGCCCGCCGGCATCACCGCAGCCACCGTCGCTGCCGATCGCGGGCACGAGGTGCACCTGTTTGACGCGGCGGAGCAGATCGGCGGGCAGCTCAACATGGCCAAGGTGATCCCGGGCAAGGAAGAGTTTCACGAAATGCTGCGCTACATGGCCTGGCGCATCGGCGACACGGGGGTACACCTGCATCTCGGGCAGCGTGTGGCCTCTGGCGACCTGCAGGACTTCGACGAGATCGTGATCGCCACCGGCGTGCTGCCGCGCGACCCGCATATTCCGGGGCAGGAGCATCCGAAGGTACTCAACTACATCGACGTATTGCGCCATCGCAAGCCGGTCGGAGCGACAGTGGCGGTGATTGGTGCCGGCGGCATCGGTTTCGATGTGGCGGAATTCCTGGTGCACCACGGCACCTCGACCACACTCGACGCCGAAGCCTGGCGCCGCGAATGGGGCGTGACTGACCCGGCGGTCGCACGCGGCGGCCTGGCACCGGATGGCATCGCGCCCACCCTGCCGGCACGCAAGGTCATGCTGTTGCAGCGCAAGGCCGGCACGCTCGGTCGCGGCCTGGGCAAGACCACCGGCTGGATTCATCGCGCCAGCCTCAAGATGAAGCAGGTCGAGATGATCGGCGCGGTCAACTACGAACGCATCGGCGACCAAGGCCTGTTGATTTCGCACGGCGAGAAGCGCGAGAGCGCGCAATGGCTGGCCTGCGACAGCATCGTGTTGTGCGCCGGCCAGTTGCCCTTGCGCGAACTGGCCGATGCGCTTGATGCCAAGGGTCGCAAGGCGCATGTGATCGGCGGCGCGCTGACGGCCGGTGAGCTCGACGCCAAGCGCGCCATCGACCAGGCGGCGCGACTGGCGGCGCGCTTGTGAGCGGTCCGGCCAACAATCGAGTGCCGTTTTTCACTTCGCTTCGCGCTTAGGCTGCGCGACATGAAATCACCGAGAGGAGAAAGCGATGGGCAGGATTGACAGACGGCAGTTGCTGCGCGGATTGGCGGGCGTGGTTTCGTTGACATGGTTGCCGGCCGGCAACCAGGCGCAAGCGGCAGCGACAACCTGGCCGGTGAACACCATCAAATTCATGGCGCCGGTACCGGCCGGCGGCGGCGTCGATGTGCTGTGCCGGCGGATCGCCGACCGCATGGGGGCGCTCCTGGGCGTCAATGTGGTGGTCGAAAACAAGGCCGGGGCCGGCGGCCTGGTCGGCGCGCAGGCGCTGGCCGCCGCAGCGCCCGACGGCTCGAATATCGGCTACCTGCATGCCGGCCACCTGACCCTGCAGGCAATGGGCGCAAAGATCGACCTGGTGCGTGACTTCCTGCCGCTGGCCGGGCGCTTCTCGATGTCGCAGTTCGTCATCGCAGTGAACGCCGAGTCCTCCTACAAGACGCTGCCCGACCTGATTCGCACGATCCAGGCGCAACCAGGCAAGCTCAATTTCGGTTCCGGCGGCATCGGTACGCCCGGCCACATGACCTTTGAATCGCTGCGCCTGCGCGTAGCGGGGCTCAACGCGGTGTATGTACCGTACAAGGGCGCGATCGAGGCTGTAAATGCGGTGGCGGCGCACAACCTTGATTTCGTCTCGGGCCTGATGTCGGCGGTGTTGACGCAGGTGCGCGCCGGCCGCCTGCGCGCGCTCGCGGTAAGCGGCAGCGCCCGCTCGCCGCTGTTGCCGACGGTGCCGACGATCGCAGAATCCGGCTACCCCGGGTTCAGCCTGGTGAGCTGGGGTGGCATCTACGCCCCGCCGCGCCTGGCCGCGGAGCTTGCGCGCACGCTGCGCGGCGTGCTCGCTCGGATCGCCGCCGAGCCGGACTTCCGGGCCTACATGTTGGCGCAGGGATCGGAGCCGATCGCCGCCGAGACGCCCGAGGCGTTTGCCGGCTACTACCAGGCGGCGCTGGTCGGTGAAACGGAACTGGTCAACAAGCTCGGCCTGAAAATGCCCTGACCCTTGGCGGCCGCTGCCGGATGCCGCGCCGGATCAACGCGAGGCGCCCGCCGCCGCGCGCCGGCTGCGCCGCAGCGCCACGACTTCGTGCCAACATGCGCGACTCCACCGGATACCGACACCCATCATGAAACATATCGAGACTGATTACCTGATCATCGGCAGCGGCGCTGTCGGCCTGGCTTTCGCCGACACGCTGATCGATGAGAGCGATGCCCACCTCACCATCATCGACCGCCACGGCAAGCCCGGCGGCCACTGGAATGACGCCTATTCATTTGTGACGCTGCACCAGCCTTCGGCCTTCTACGGCGTCAATTCGCTGGAGCTGGGCAGCCGCCGCAAGGACAGCTTCGGCCTGAACCAGGGGCTCTACGAACTGGCGTCCGGACCGGAGATCAACGGTTATTACGACCGCGTGATGAACCACAAGCTGCTGCCCAGCGGCCGCGTGGCCTATCACCCGATGTGCAACTTTCTTGGCGACGGCGCATTCGAATCGATCCTTTCGGGTGCGCGCACGCAGGTGACAGTGCGCAAGAAGGTGGTCGACGCCACCTACTTCAGCCCCTCGGTTCCATCCACCCACAAGCCGCGTTTTCAGGTGGCGCCGGGGGTGCGGCTGATGCCGCCGAACGGCCTGCCGCAACTGTGGCATGGCGCGCACGCAGGCAGCCTGCCGCGCCGCTTTGCGATCGTCGGTGCCGGCAAGACAGCGATGGATGCCGCCATCTGGCTGATGAACGCCGGCGCCAGCCCGGATGCCATCACCTGGGTGATGCCGCGTGATTCGTGGCTGGTGAATCGCATCACTACCCAACCGGCGCCCGAGTTCTTCAACGAGGTGATTGGTGGCCAGGCCGACCAGATGGAAGCCTGCGCCCAGGCCACGTCGATTGACGATCTGTACCTGCGCCTGGAAGCCTGTGGCGCGCTGTTGCGGATTGATC
>JANPGJ010000439.1:0-4808 GCA_031423955.1 Burkholderiales bacterium | reverse complement strand
GTCTTCGAAGACGCCGCGCGACGTGGTGCAAAAAATCAACCAGGCGACCCACAAGGCGCTGCAGGCGCCCGAGGTGCGCGAGCGCTTCACAGCCCTCGTCGCCGAGGCGCTGCCGCTGAGCCCGGAGCAGTTCGATGGGCTCATCAGGGAAGAAATGGCATCGAACGCCGAGATCATCAAGGCTGCGGGGATCAAGCCCGAGTAGTCGGCGGCTCCCTTCAGTACTCCACTACAAGAAGGCAGGGATTGTTGGCGCCCGGCGCCAGGCCCGAGGCCCGCATCCGGATCGGCACGGAATAGCCAAGGATTCGCGCAAGGCCAATCTGGCGCTGTTCAATTTCGGCGCCAGTGCCGGCACGATGCGCACGACCGACCACGTGATGAACCCTCTGAAACGGCCGGCGTCGGTGATTCTCACCCATCTGAACGAAGCCGCCACCGCGGGTGGCAAGGTGTGCCCGTCATCGCGCACCGCATCGATCGTCAAGCTGTTCAATGGGCCGGTGCCGCATCTTTCTCAAGCCGCTTTGCCCGGCACCACGCGCAATACTCTCAACCGCCCACTGTCTTCAAGCTCTTCAAATCCGGAAACACGCGGAATCCGAACCCCGCGATCAGCAGCGTCGCCACCCCGCCCGCAGCTACCGCGAACACCGGGTTGGTCAGGCTTGCCAAAAGGCCCGACTCCACCGCGCCCAACTCGTTGGACGAACTGATGAACACCCGGTTGACCGCGGCTACCCGCCCGCGCAATTCATCCGGGGTGTAGAGCTGCACGGCGGTCTGGCGGATCACCGCGCCGACATTGTCCGCCGCGCCCAGCACGATGAGCGCAAGCAAGGATAGCCAGAACCACTGCGACAGCCCGAACACGATGGTGGCCAGCCCGAACACCGCCACCGCCCACAGGAAGGTGCGGCCGGCATGCGAGGTGCGGCGCCAGCCGCGCGCGGTGGCGGTGGCGATCATCACCGCGCCGATCGCCGGGCCGGCCGACAACCAGCCCAGGCCGGCCGGCCCGACATGCAGGATGTCCTTGGCGAAAATCGGCATCAACGCGGTGGCGCCGCCGAGCAGCACGGCGAACAGGTCGACCGTGATGAGCCCCAGCACCACCTTGGTTTTCCACACATGGGCCAGGCCACCGAACACGTCGCCCCAGGTCGAGGGGCGGTTCTGACGGGTGATCGGGCGGCTCCGGATCGCAAGCGCCAGGGCCATCGCCACCAGCATGGCGGCCAGGTTGAACCCGTAGACCGTGATCGCCGAGCCGCCGAGCGCGATCAACAATCCGGCCAGGGCCGGACCTGCGACCGAGGCGGTCTGGAACACTGTGCTGTTCCACATCACGCCCTGCGCCAGGGTGTCGGCCGGCACCAGTTGCGACAGCAGGGCATCGCGCCCGGCGCGATTGAGCACGGTCGACATGCCGACCGCGGCAATCGCCACATAGATCCACACCACCGGCAGGGCACGCCAGGCGACGAACACCAGCAAGGACGAAGCGGCGACCCATACCACCAGGCTGGCGGCGACGATGCGGCGGCGGTCATGGCGATCGGCCAGTTGCCCGGCCGGCAGAAAGAACGCCAGCACCGGGATGAACTGCACCAGGCCGATCCAGCCCAGTGCCAGTGCCGAGCCGGTGCGCTCGTAGATGTCCCAGCCGATGGCGACGCCCAGCGATTGCTGCGCCAGCGAGGCGATCAGCACCATGGCAATGAAAAAGCGGTAGTCGCGGTGGCGAAACGGCGCGTAGGGGTCGTGCAAAACGCTGGCAATGCAAATCGGTCCGGGCCCGAAGTATCACATGTCGCGCGAAATTGCATTATCCGCAAGCGTCGCGCCGGCTCCACCGATGGTGCACACTGCGGCGCAGTCTCCCAGCTTCGCGGCGATCCGCCTTCAGACCAACAGGATTCTCACAGTATGCAAATCACCACCGGCCGCCCGGTCACGATGGGTCTCTACGGCATGGTCACCTGCCCGCACTCGCTGGCCTCGCAGGCCGGCGTCGATGTACTGCGTGCCGGCGGTTCGGCGGTGGACGCGGCGATCGCCACCAGCGCCGCGCTGTCGGTGCTCTACCCGCACATGACCAGCGTCGGCGGCGACGCCTTCTGGCTGATCTACGACGCCCGGACCCGGGCCGTGCGTTACCTCGACGGCGGTGGCCGCGCCGCAGCCAGCAGCCACGTGGAATGGTTCAGGAGCCGCGGCCATGCGGAAATTCCGTTCCGCGGCATCCTGCCTGCCACCCTTACCACCCCGGGCGCGGTATCGAGCTGGGCGGCGGCGCATGCCGCCTATGGCCGCCTGCCGCTGGCGCGCGATCTCGACACCGCCATCGGCTACGCGCGCGACGGTTTCCCGGTCACCGAACGCCTGGCCGGGTTCATCGAACTGGCGGCGCCGGACCTGGCGCCGCATGCGGAAACCATGGCCATCTTCATGCCCGACGGCAAACCGCCACGTGCAGGTTCGAAGCTCGCCAACCCCAACCTCGCCCGCACGCTTGCAGCCATCGGCGGCGACGGTGCTGCCGGCTTCTACGAGGGCGAGGTCGGGCGCGAGATGGCGCGCTTCGCCAGGGAGAAGGGCGGCTTTTTCACCGCTGAAGACCTGAAGGCCCAAGGCGCGCGCTGGGGCGAGCCGCTCAAAGGCACCTACCGGGACCTGACCCTGTACGAAACGCCGGCGCCCACCCAGGGCTTTACGGTGCTGGAAATGCTCAACCTGGTCGAACCGCTGGAATTGCACAAGCGTGAGTACCAGGGCGCCGACCATGCGCACCTGCTGGTGCAGGCCAAGCAGATCGCCTATCACGACCGCGACCGCTACCTGGCAGACCCGCGTTTTGCGGAGATGCCGATGGAGCGGCTGATCTCCAAGACCTACGCCGCAGAGCGCCGCAGCCTGATGGACCCGGCGCGCGCCCTGCCGTGGGACAAAGTGCCGTCGTACGGCAGCCTGTCCGGCGACACCGTCTATATCGCGGTAGTAGATGCCGAAGGCAACGCGGTGTCGCTGATCCACAGCCTGTACGGCATCTTCGGCTCGGCGGTGGTGGCTGGCAACACCGGCGTGGTGCTGCAGAACCGCAGCGCCTACTTCAATCTCGATCCGGCGCATCCCAACCATGTGGCGCCCGGCAAGACGCCGCTGCACACCCTGATCGCCTCTCTCGGGATTCGCGACGACAAGCTGTGGAGCGTGGTCGGCTGCATGGGCGCCGACGGCCAGCCGCAGATCCATCTGCAAACCTACATCAACCTGATCGACTACGGCCGCAATATCCAGGAAGCGCTGGAAGCGCCGCGCTGGCTGTCCGGCCGCTTCGGCCTGCACGAAGCGCGTGACACCCTGCACATCGAGGCGCGCTTCCCCAGGGCGACGATCGATGAGCTCGAACGGCGTGGCCATATCCTCGACCGCTGGGGCGACTGGAACGAGTTTGCCGGCCACGCGCACGGCATTGTGATCGACCCGCAATCGGGCATGCGTTACGGCGGCGCGGATCCGCGCAGCGACGGGGCGGCGATCGGGTACTAGGAAAACGCTGAATAAGTCCCTGGCATGCAGGATATGGAACGGAAGTACTTTTGAATTCAATCGGTTGCAGAAGCGGCCTTCTCAACCTACGGACTTATTCAGTGTTTCCCTGGCCCCGCATCGCCGCACGGCAGCGGTCGCGACGCGCCGGGCAGTCGGCGAGCGCAGGCTCGATTCGGTGGTCGGGCCTGCAGGGCTGGTCCGGCACACGCCCGGCGGTTGCCCATAGAATGCGTAATCATTCCCCGCGCCGTGGTTGCGCCGGGAAAACGAAACGTGGCCAGCATGCCAAACGCCTTCAATTTCGCCGAATCGCCGTTCGACAGCCTCAATGCCGACGAGCAAAGGCTGGTGCGCGACAGTGTCGACATCGCGTACTTTCCGGCAGGCGTGGCGATCCTCGACCGCGGGGTGCAGCCAACCCATCTGTTCGTCATCATCAAGGGCGTGGTTCATCAGTACGATGGCATTGAAGTGATCAATACCTACGGGATCAATGATTGCTTCGACGGCCGCGGACTGGTTGCCGACCGGGTCAGCAGCCGCTTCGTGGCGGCCGAGGAGGTTGTGGCCTATCAGCTGGTGAAGAAGACGGTGAGCAGCCTGATCGCCAGCAACGCCACCTTCGGCGCGCTGCTGTTTTCCGACCTTTCCAACAAGCTGAGCGCGATTTCCGAGCGCAAGAGCCAGCATGAACTGCAGTCACTGACCATGGCCCGGGTCGACGAGGCGTTCGTGCGGCCGGCCCATTTTGTCGATGCCGATACCGACATCGTTTCGGTGGTCAAGTTGTTCCAGGCCGAGCGCACCACTACGGTGCTGGTCCGTGACCGGACCTGCCAGCCGCCGCGGCTGGGAATCTTCACCCACACCGGCCTGCAACGGGCGATCCTGAGCGATATCCCGTTGCGCGAATTGCCGGTGCGGCAGCTGACCAATTTTTCGCTGATCTCGGTGCGGCCTTCCGATCAGCTCGGCGACGCCCTCGCCCTGATGGTGCGCAAGCGGGTGCACCGGGTGGTGGTTGCCGAGGTCGATGGCGCCGGCATGGTGGACGGCGAACGGATTGTCGGCGTGCTCGAAGCCCTTGACCTGTTCAGTTTCCTGTCGAACCACTCGTACCTGATCAGCATCCAGATCATGGAATCCGGCGACCTCGCCGGCCTGGCCGCCGCCGCGCAGCACATCCACCGCCTGATCGGGCTGCTGCACCAGGGCGGCACCAAGGTGAGCCTGATCGCGACCCTGGTGCAGGA
>JANPGJ010000438.1:0-4643 GCA_031423955.1 Burkholderiales bacterium | reverse complement strand
CCGGCGTCGGCCACCCAGACCCTGGCCGCGCCGGCGTCGCTGTAGATCCAGCTGCCATCGGCGAAGCTGAGTTGCTCGACCTGGGTGAGGGTGTCGCTGCCGTCGACGCCGGCGACCTGCGCGGCGCTGCCCGGGTCGTTCAGCGCCGGGTTGCCGCTGATCGTGTACTGGCGCGCAAATCCGCGATACAGCGCGCGGTCGCTGCCGGGGCCGCCGTCGAGGTTGTCGTCGCCGGCGCCGCCGTTGATGGTGTCGTCGCCGGTGCCGCCGTCGATGGTGTCGTTGCCGGCGCGACCCTCGATGTAGTCGTCACCGGCAAGACCGTGCAGCGTGTCGTCACCCGCGCCGCCGAAGATGCCCGCCGTCACCGTGATGGCGCGTTCGCCGTTGACCTGGCGCGGACCGTCATCGAACAGGTTGCTCGAGATCGTGTAGTCGCCCGCCACCTGGTAGGCGTGCTGCAGGCTGAACTGGCGCGCGGCAGACCTGAAGTTCTCGGAACCTCCGTCACCCCAATCGACGAACACGAACCAGCCGCCAGGCTCGGCGCCGGGGTCGGTGATCGAAAAGTCCTGCGTGAAGACCGCGCCGCGCGAGGCGCTGGTGGCCGCGCCCAGGCTGTAGGCCGGCAGCACGTTGTCGACCGTGATCATCGCGCTGTCGGAAAAGCGCGCGCCGGTCAGGCTGTCGGTGGCGCTGCGGGTGAACACGTAGCGGCCGTCGTTGGCCACGGTGAAACTGTCGCCGGCCAAGGTGGTCACCGAGCCGTCCGGCAGGGTCAACTCGTAGCCCTGCACGAAGGCGTGGCCGTTGGGGTTGTTGAAGGCGGAAGCGATGGTCACCGCGCTGCCTTCATCGACCCGGCGGTCGGGCCCGGCATCGACGGTGCGCGCGTTGATGGTGCCGGTTACCGTGATGCTCACCACCTGTTCGACGCTGCCGCCATGGCCATCGGCAATGCTGACCGTGAAACGTTCGATCGCGCTCTCGCCGGCCACAAGAATGTCGGCCGCGGCATTGGCGACCGTGTAGGTCCAGGCCAGCGCGCCTTGCGAGGTCGCGGCGTCTTCGCTCACCGCGCCCAGGGTCAGCGTGCCGCCCAGGCGGTTGGCCGCGCCGGCATTCGCCGACGCCGTATGCGCATCGGTCAGGTCGAGGTCGTCGAAGCGGATCGTCCCGCTGGCCGTCAGGTTGACCAGGTTGGCGTTCTCGGACAGCGCGCCGCTGGCGGTGGTGACCGCGAGGCCGCGCAGGCTGACGTTGAGGACGTAGTCGCCGTAGTTGTAATTGGGGTTGCCGCCGTTACTGAATACCGGCCCCGCTTCGCCACGATTTTCAAACGCGCTGATGGCGACGTAGTAGGTGCCGTCGGCCGTTACGCTGTACTGCAGGTAGGAATCGAGACCGCTGGAAGATCCGCCACCGCCGAACACAATGCTGGCATCGTCGTTCGCAGCGAGCAGGTTGCCGGTGCTGTTGAACAGGAACAGCATGGTGTCGACGTTGGTGCCGGAGGCGGCGCCGTAGTCGATATCGAAGGTGATCAGTTCACCGGCCTTCAAGCTGAAGGCGTAGAAATCGACGTCGTTGGCACCGCCGTTGCCGGGGCCGATCACGCCACTGATCGACACCCGCGGCAGGGTCGCATCGCCGACATCCGCGCTCGGCGCGACGCCGAACTGCGCCCGCCCGATCACATCCGCTGTCGCCAGCGTGTTGTTGCTTTCCCGTTCGCTGCGAACAAGCGGCGCCGCATTGACGATGACTGGCGCATCGTTGCTGCCGGTCAGGGTGACATCGATCTGGCGACTGACCACGCCGCCGTGCTGATCATCGAGCGCGATGCTGAAGCTTTCGACCCTGGATTGGCCGGCCGCCAGGCGCGCCAGCGCCGCATCGCCAACCGTGTAGGTCCAGGTCAGCTGTCCACTCGTGCCGCTGCCCGTGGTGTCGGTGTTGATCAGCGCCGTCAGCGAACCGTTGACGCTGCCGACCGGCGTGCCGTTCGCCGACACCAGGTGCACGTCGGTCAGGTCGGCATCGCTAAACGCGATGGTGCCGCTGTCGCCGTGGCTGGAGGCGACGCCGAAGACCTGGATTTCCCGGTAGCTGTTGGTGCCGCCCACATCCGCGTTGGTGGTGTCGAATACCAGCTTGTCGGTGGTGACCGGGGTCTTGAAGACCAGCCAGAACGAGTCCATCCCTTCATTGCTGCCGCCTGACGTGCCCGCGATGGTCCAGGCACCCAGCACATTGCCGGCACCGTCCTTCAGGGTGTAGGTGCCGTCGTCGCGATTGCCGTAGCCGTTGTAGATGGCGATCGAACCAATCGTCCTGACCGCGCCGAAGTCCAGCGTCAGCGACGCGCTGCCGGCATCCGGGAGCGCGTACAGGCCATTGCTGGCAATGCCGGCGCCGATGTCGCCATCGTTGAGACGGTCCGCGAGGTAAGCGGCGCCGGTGGCGAAGCTGCCGGTCGCGCTGTACGACAGCAGCGGACCGACGCCGCCGTTGACGACGTTCGGATTGGCGCTGGTGTCACCGCCGTTCTCGACCTGGCCGTTGGCCAGCAGGATGTTGGCGCTGTTGGTGAGGGTCATGCCGGCAGGCACGATGGCAGGCCGGGCGCCCGGTCCGAACACGGCGCCGATCAGATCCGCCGTCGCCAGCACCGGTGCATCGTTGACCGGGATGATGTCGAGGGTCGCCGCGCGCGCCGAGACGATGCCGCCAATGGTGACGAGGTAGGAAAGCCGCACCGCCGTATCGTCGTCCGGCGCCGGCGTGTAGGTCCAGCTACCGTTGCCGAGGTCGGCCACGCTGCCCCGCCCGGCGGCGATCGCCAGTTGGCTTGCGACCGCGCCGGTGCTGCCGGCGGGGGTTGCGGCGAACAGCAGGTCGGCCTGGGTGATCAGGCGCGCGCCGCTGTCTTCGACGATCGTGCCCAGCGACGACAGCACCGTGACTGCGCGTTCGCCATTGACCTGTTGCGTACCGTTATCGAACAGGAAGCTCAAGATCGTGTAGTCGCCGGCTACCTGGTAGGTGTGCTGCAGGCTGAAATCGCGCGTGGCCGAGGTGTAGTTTTGGTCGCTGCCATCGCCCCAGATGATGTATACAGACCAGCCGTTCGGTTCGGCGCCGGGGTCGGTGATCGCAAAGTCCTGGGTGAAGACCGCGCCGCGCGCAACGCTGGCGGCCGCGCCCAGGCTGTAAGCGGGCAACACGTTGGCGACCCTGACCAGGGCACTGTCGCTGAAGGTTTCCTGCGTGACGGTGTCGGTGGCGCGCCGGGTGAACACGTAGCTGCCGTCGTTGGCCACGGTGAAGCTATCGCCCGCGAGGGTTGTTACCGAGCCGTTCGGCAGGGTCAGTGCATAGCCCTGGGTGAACGCATGGCCGTTCGGGCTGGCGAAGCTCGAGGCCATGGTCACGACCGAGCCTTCGTCGACCTGGCGGTCGGGGCCGGCGTTGACCACCGCGGTCACCGAGACGTCCAGCGTGCGGTTGACCTGGGTGCCATCGTCCTGAAGATTGGTGGTGATGCGGTAGTCGCCCGCCGCCTGGTAGGTGTGCTGCAGGTTGAATTCGCGCTCGGCCGAGGTGAAGTTCTCGAATCCGCCGTCGCCCCATGCGATAAAAACGAACCAGCTGTCGGCGCCGGGGTCGGTGATCGAAAAGTGCTGCGTATAGGTCTGGCCGCGCAGGATGTGCGCCGCCGGACCCAGGGTGTAGACCGGCGCCACGTTGTCGACTGTGATGACCGCGCTATCGGAAAACACCGCGCCGTTCAGGCTGTCGATGGCGCGCTGGGTGAACACATAGGTGCCGTCGTTGGCCGGGGTGAAGCTGTCGCCAGTGAGCGTGATGACCGATCCGTTCGGCCGGGTCAGCGCGTAATCCTGCGTGAACGTGTGGCCATTCGGGTTGCTGAACACCGACCCGATGCTGACCAGACTGCCCTCGTCGGCGTGGCGGTCGGGTCCTACGTCGAGCGCAGGTGTGTCGCGCGTGCCGGTCACGCTGACAGTCACCTGCTGCTCCAGGCTGCCGCCATCGCCGTCGGCGATGCTGACCGTGAAGCGCTCGGTCACGGTAGCGCCGGCCAGCAGGCGATCGGCAGCGCCGCTGCCCAGGGTGTAGGTCCAGGCTACCGCGCCTTCGGCAGTCAGTGCGCTTTCGGCCACCGCGCCCAGCGTCAAGGTGCCGCCCAGCGGGTTGGCCACGTCGGCCACCGCGCTGGTGGTGTGTGTATCGACCAGGTCGACATCGTTGAAGTTCAAGGTCCCGCTGGCGGTCAATTCGCGCAGCGCGGCGTTCTCCGACACCGCGCCGGTGATGCTGCTGCCTGCGTTGCCGCGCAGGCTGACATTGAGCACGTAGTCGCCGGCGTTGCTGGCGGCATTGCCACCGTTGTTGAAAACCGCCCCGACGCCGCTACGATTGTTGTAGGCGCTCACCGCGACGAAATAATTGCCGTCGACAAAGACGTTGTATTGCAGGTACGAATCGTTCGTGCTGGTCGACCCGGCACCGCCAACGGAAATGCTGCTGTCATCATTCTGGGCCAGCACGGCCCCAGCGCTGTCGTACAGCCAGAGCATGGTGTCGACATTGGTGCCGGCGCCAAAGCCATAGTCGAT
>JANPGJ010000437.1:0-7694 GCA_031423955.1 Burkholderiales bacterium | reverse complement strand
CGAGGCCGGGATGAAGCGCTTGCAGTGGCCCGCCGCCAGCCTTGGTTTTCTCGCCGCCGCGCTGCTCGCCTGGAAATTCGCGGCCGACGCCAAACTGATCAATCCGCTCTGGTTCCCCGGGCCCGGGCGTTCGGCCGGCGTGCTGGTCGACTGGGTCCGCTCCGGTGAACTGTGGGACCCGCTGGGCAAGACCGTGTGGCGCATGCTGGCCGGCTGGCTCGTTGCCTCGGTGGCAGGTGTCGCGCTCGGCGCGGCAATCGCCTCATCGCGCTTGGCGCGCGAATTGTTCGAACCATCGGCCGAATTTCTGCGACCGCTGCCGGCCTCGGCGATCCTGCCGCCGGCGATCCTGGTATTGGGTTTTTCCAATTCGATGATCGTTTTCGTGGTGGCCTTCGGATCGATCTGGCCGATCCTGCTCGGCGCGATCCACGGCTTCAAGTCGGTCGACGCGCGCCTGATCGAGGTGGCGCGCCTGTTGCGGTTGTCGCGCCGTGACCTGGCGTTCAAGATTTCGTTGCCGAATGCGCTGCCCGACATTTTCGCCGGCATGCGGGTGTCGCTGGCGATCGCCCTGATCGTCACGGTGGCCTCCGAGATGCTGTCCTCGCAACCCGGTGTCGGGCACCTGATGCTGGTGGCGGCGCGCGCGTTTCGCAGCGCCGACATATTTGCCGGCATTCTGGTGCTGGGCATGCTTGGTTTTGTCGCCAACAGCGCCTTGCAAAAACTCGAAGACTGGCTGCTTGCATGGCGGCCGGTGCAAGGCGGAGGATAGGCGCATGACCATCCTGACCAGGCGTTTCCGAGCCCAGCGAGTGGCTGATTGAGACCCTGGTCGCGCGGGTTACCAACAGTCATGTAGTAACCGCCACCCCGAACCATGAAACCTGTCATGCCCGCGCAGGCGGGCATCCAGCGCATTGCGCTTCTGGGTTCCCGCTTGCACGGGAACGACATTGGGTTTGTTTCGTGTTAACGCGTCGCCATGAAGCGCACGGCCGCGCCGATCCACGGTTGATCGGGTTCCGCCGACGCCAGGTGGGCCTCGAGATGGGTCTTGCCGGCCAGTACGAGGTCGCTGACGTCAGCCTTCTTTTCACGCAGCAAGGCCAGCATTGCATGCGCCTGCACGATCAGGTGCGGAAAGTCTTTTTCACCCCAGGCAAGCAGAAACGGCGGCACGCCATGCGCGGCCCGCGAACGCAGGTGGGCCAGCGGGCTGGCCGCGGCATCAAGGGCGGAATCTTCCGCTTCGCCAAGGAAGCGCGGCCGCTTCGACAGGCCGGCATCGGCGCCGAACAGATACACCCCGGAGATCGGCAAGCAGCCGCGCACCACGTCCGGCGGCAGACCAAGCGCGGCCTGCCAGTCCTGACGCACCGCCAGCAGCGCCGCCAAATGGCCGCCGGCCGAATGGCCGCCGACGAACAGTCGCCGCGGATCGCCGCCATGGCTGGCGATGTTGGCGTGCAGCCAGGTCAGGCCGCGCGCGCAGTCCTCGAAATTGCCGGGGAACAGGGTGCCGGGTGCGAGCCGATAGCCGACCGACGCCAGGATCACGCCGGCATCGTTCAACAGCGGCGCCATGAACAGGTTCCATTCCTTGTAGCCGCAGGTCCAGCCGCCGCCGTGCATGAAAACCAGCACCGAGCCGTTGGGCTTTGGCGGCACCGCCAGCGCGATGCCCTGATAGGGGTCGGGGCCGTATTGCGCTTCACGTACCGTGATGCCTTTGGAGCGTTGCCAGACCGCTTCATGGTACGAGCGCGCGAACTCCGGCAACGGCTCCTGTGGCGGGTAGTCTTCAAGCTGCATGGTGATACCTCATGGTCGGGTGTTGCTCGACATCGGCGCGGGCGGCTGGTGCCGGTGCGCCAATCGCCGGCTTTTCGGATTGCATTATTGAGAATTGCATAATTCATGACAAAAACATGCCTCTGGCGAGGCTGTCATGTTTTTGGGAACGATCAGTAAGGACAGTTCCACGTTGCGCACGCGGAGCCGCGATTTCACTTCCGTCTGTGCAGCGTCCTGTTCAGACATGCGAATCGCGCGGCTCGATCGGCGCCGCCATCTGCGGGTCGACGAAGCGGCCGCCATCAAGCACCATTTCGTCATCCAGGTAGACGGTGCAGTCCTTCATCGGCACATCATAGTGGCCGGTAGTGTGGCGGTTGCCGCCGCCCTGCGAATTCGGTCCGGTGGAAAACAGGAAATTGCCGGCGAAGCCGCGGGTACCGCCGTTGCTGTGCTCCGGATCATCGCCGTCGATGGCGATGCAATCCCAGCGCGCATAGGGGTTGGTGCCCCAGCCCAGGTGGCTGATGGCGTGGCCGTCGTGGTCTGCCGGCGTGCGGCGATTGCTCTCCAGCCAGTGGTTCATCAGCCGCGCATCGAGACCGCCTTCGATCTTGCGAATGAAGCCGTCCTGCACCTCGATGCGGATGGGGTCGACCACATAGCGGTTGTAGGGCAGCACGATGATGTCGCCGGGCTGAATCACCACCGTGCCGTTGGCCGTGCCTTCATTCGGAAAGGTGTAGCAATGACCGGCGCCCCAGTGATCGAAATGGCCGGGTTCGTCGGCGAAGCCGTATTGGCACAGCGACGGGTAGTCGCCGGTCGCAACCCGCAGATCGGTGCCCGCCGCATTGGTGATGCGCATTGACCTGGCGCGGGCGATACGGTCGCGCGAGTACAGTGTCGCCTGCTTGACCGCCAGGGTCGACATCTGCGCGCGCAGGTTGTCCGGATGGTCGACCACCATCAACACCCGGGTGCCGGCGGCCCGTACCTCCTTCATCCATTTGGTGAACAGGGGCACGTGCATGGCGATCAGCATGTCGGCCGCTGTCAGCGCCTCGACCGAGCCGGCGCACGCGCCGACGGTCTCGACGCCGACCCGGGTCCAGCTCGGCTGCTCGCTCACCAGCATGCTGTAGATGTTGGCGCCCAGCGACTTCGCCGCCGCGAACGCCGACTCGATGTATTCGCGCCGGGTGCCGAGATCGCAGAGCACGACAAGGGTCTCGCCCGGCTTGACCTGGCAAAGCTCAAACTGTTTCCTGAACAGGAACGACAGTTCGCCTGGATTGAGAAGTTGCGGGCGCATCGGAGTCCTCAGATTGATGATGGCGTCAGTGCCGTTGCAGGCGGGGTGCCGAAACCGGGTTCACGATGGCAAACGCCTCAGGGCGCCGGGTTCGAACCGTGGCGGCCATTCGGCGGGCCGCCGGGTTTCCATCGGCGTGATGATACAGAGTCGAACAAGTCGGGCCGGCATTTGCATCGCAACCCTCGCCACAACTCGCGCCAACGTCGACATGGCGCCACTGCCTGCCGTGCGCGTGCCAATCGTGCGGTGCTGATTTGGCCGCGTGATTCAAGCAACTCGCCGGCGCGGGCGACAGGTACATATTTTCACCAGACTGGCCGGCTGCCGGGTTTTTTCGAAGGTTACTTTCGATGGCATGGCTGTCATGTTGCGCCGCCGCGGAATGGCGCGAAGCAAGTTTCTCAGTGACTTGGGTGCGGCCAGTGTGATATTTTCTTCGGGCGTGCCAGGGAACGCACGATCGGGCAGTGGCGGGAGGGGAATGCCATGCAACGCCGCAAGTGGATTTTGGGCACGGCAGCAAGCCTGGGAGTTTGCCTGGCGCGGGGTTCTTTCGCGCAGGCACCGGGCAGGGTCTGGCGTGTCGGGTATTTGTCCGGGGTCGGCGCCACTGAAGTAATGCGCGGCCCGGCCAGCCACCTCGGAGTCGCGTTCGCGCAGGGCATGCGCGAGCTTGGTTATATCGAAGGCCAGAACTTGGCGATCGAGTGGCGCTCTGCCGGCGGCAAGATGGACCGACTGTCGGCGGTCGCCGCCAATTTGGTGGCACTCAAGCCGGACGTCATCGTCGTGGCAGGCTCGCAACCAACGAGTGCCGCGCAAAAGGCCACGAGCACGATCCCGATTGTGATGGGCAGCAGTCTCGACCCGGTGCGGGACGGTTACGTGCGCAGTCTTGCCAAGCCGGGCGGCAACATCACCGGCCTTTCGAACATGGCGGGCGACCTGGGCCCCAAGTACCTGGAGTTGATCTTGGCGGCACTGCCCCGCCTTTCCAGCCTGGCTGTGATGACCAACCCCAGCAACACCGGGCACGCGGCCATTTTCAGCGGCATCCAGTCCGCCGCACCCAAATTCAAGGTGAAGGTCTTGCGGGTGGAGATACAGGACGCACAAGCGTTTGAAGCGGCGTTCGTGTCGATTAAGCGCGAGAACGCGGGTGCCATGTTCGTCATTTTGGATCCGGTTACCAATTTTCCGCAGGCACGCCAGACGATCGCGCAATTGTCATTGAAGCATCAGTTTCCGGTTTTCTCGAATTTCCGTGAACTGATCGAAGCCGGCGGCTTGATGAGCTACGGGCAAAACCTGGCGCTGCAGTACAAGCGCGCGGCTGCTTATGTGGACAAGATTTTCAAGGGCGCGAAACCGGGCGAATTGCCGGTGGAGCAATCGACCAGGCTGGAAATGGTGGTCAATGCCAGGACGGCCAAGGCGCTGGGCATTGCGATCCAGCCGGAAATATTTCTGCGAGCCGATGAGGTGATCGAATGAAGCGCCGCGACCTGACCCGAGTAGCCGGGGCTGTCGCATTGCTCTCGACGCTGCGGGCGGTCGCGCAGGTAAGCGGAAGAATGGTGCGGGTTGGGTTTCTTGCCGCAGGTACGCGACCTGTGCCGTTCGATCCCGCGTTGAAGCGGCTGTTGCAGAATCTTGGATATGTAGAGGGGCGAAACATTCAATACGAATGGAGATTCGCCGACTTGAAGCTGGAGCGTTTGCCCGTCCTCGCGCGTGAACTGGTCGACGCCAAGGTCGATGTGATTGTCGCGGCACCGCATGTCGCAGTCAGCGCGGCCAGCAAGGCAACCCCCACGATTCCGATTGTTTTTTACGCGGTTGCGGATCCGGTAGCCAGCGGGTTCGTCGAGAGTCTCGCGCGGCCGGGACGCAACGTTACTGGCCTATCAAGCTTTTCAAACGAGGTACACGGCAAGAACGTTGAGCTATTGCGCGCGATGTTTCCGAAGCTGAGTGCCATGGGTGTTCTTCACAACCGCGGAAACCCTGCGCATCAGCAATTCCTGCCGGAGGTGCAGGCTGCTGCAAAGGGATTCGGAATCAAGGTATTCGTTTATGAGGCTGCCAATGACAGCCAGATCACAGCCGCGTTTGACGCGATGAAGGCGGACCGGATACAAGCAGTAATGGCTCTGGGCGACCAGTTTTATGTCGAGCGATCGCCTCTGATTGCCGGCCTCGCAAGAGCTCAGCGCATCGCTTCCGTGTCGGTCAATCACCAACTCGTGCGTGCCGGCGGCCTGCTGGCCTACGGTCAGGACTTTGGCGCGCAGGTTCGGGATGTTGCAAGATACGTGGACAAGATTCTCAAGGGCGCGAAGCCGGCTGATCTGCCGGTCGAGCAATCGATCAAGCTGACGTTGATCGTCAATCGCAAGACCGCGGATGCGATTGGATGGACTATTCCGCAGGACATTTCGTTGCGCGCCGATGAGGTGATCGAATGATCGGCCGGCGACGCACGCTGGCGGTTCTTGGCGGCACCATTCTGGTTGGACCCGATTTTGTACTCGCGCAGCAATCGGCCGCCATGCGCCGAATCGGCATGCTGTTCCCTGGCAAGTCCGACCTGGTGATGCCCCTGGTCGAGGCGCTGCGTGGGGGCTTGAGGGATCTTGGTTGGATCGAGGGGCGCAACCTGGTGTCGGACCTGCGATTGGCCGAGCTGGATTTCAAGCGCATCGATGCATTGACATCCGAACTGCTCGCCCTCAAACCTGAGCTGATTGTGGCGGGAACCTCGCTCGTGGCGCGGGCAGTGCAGCGCGCCGCGCCCGGGTTGCCGATCGTGGTGGGGGTGTCCGACGATCCGGTGGGCGATGGTCTGGTGGCAAGCCTGGCGCGGCCGGGCGGCACGATCACGGGGCTTTCGACTTTAAGCGCTGAACTGGTGCCGAAGCGCCTGCAACTGCTGCGGGAATTTCTTGTCGAGGGTGCGCGCGTGGCGGTGCTCACCGATCCAACCGCTTCGTTCAATGTGAGGGCGATCGAAGAAATCCGGCGCAGCGCGCCACGCATCGGTGTCGAACTGGTGATTTTCAATGCGAGCAAGGAAGCGGAGATCGCGCCTGCGCTGGCCAGGCTGTCGCGCGAAAAGATCGCCGGGTTTCTGGTAATGAACAATCTGCTGAACTCGGCGCAGCGGCAGCAAATCGTGTCTGGCGTTGGCGCAGCGCAGATTCCAGCGGTGTATGCCACGGACATATGGGCCGACAGCGGCGGTCTTCTCGCCTATGGGATCAACAATCGCGTGCATTGGCGACGCGTGGCACCCTACATCGACAAGATACTCAAAGGTGCGAAGCCGGCGGATCTTCCGGTCGAGCAGCCGACCACATTTGAAATGATCGTCAATCTCAAGACCGCCAGGGCGCAGGGGCTCAAGGTTCCGCGGGCGATTCTGGTGCGTGCGGATCGGGTGATCGAGTAGGCGCGGAAGCACAAACCAGTGCGGGCAGTGTTTACACTCCCCGGTTCGAACATTTCTGTTGGTGACGCACATGACCGATAGCATCGATCGCCTGCTGGAATACCAAATCCGATCGCGCCACTTTCCCGGCGCGCTGGTGCATGTGGAGCGCGCCGGCAAAGTCCTGGCTCGCATGGAATTTCGCCGGGCGGCGGCGCAGTTATAGCCCGGGTGCCGTTGCGTCAGCGCTAGCCAGCCTCGGCTGCCGCGTTCGCCAAGCTTATTTGGCCACCGGAAACCATGGGCGGGCGTTTCTGCGTAGTGCCTGTGCAGTCCTCAATCCTCCGGTAGCAAGTTGAGCTTGGTCCGGTGCGATGGCCGGATTGCGGAAAAATGGCGGCGGTCGGTCGTGGCGAAATCGGCCAGCTTGAGCCGTTCGCAAACGGCCATGTTGGCGGCATCCACAAAGCCGATATTGAGCTTTTTATATTGCGCCATCAGCACGGCGGCACGGGCTTAGTCCCTGGTCTGCAGTTCTTCGACACCCAGTTCGACTTGTGCGACAGCGTTGACAAGCACCGTCTCGGCACGCTGGCCGAGAAACTTGTTGACGAGGTTTACCGTTTCCGGAATGACGCAGGCCGTGACGATCAGCTTGCCTGGATATCCGTTGACAAACAATCTTGCGCGCTCATGCCAACGGTCGTTTGCCGCAAACAGCGCATAGAGGATGCCTGTATCAACCAGGAAGGCCTTCATTTCTTGTATAGGTTTTTACCTTTTTTGTTTGTACGTTATACTTACTCAATCCACCCGACCACGTGCCCACCCATACAATTCCATTACCATCTTCGTAATATACAAACTTTGACATGGTGCATTCTTCACCCAACTCATCAGTTGTTCCATTCATATTATTATCTATTCCATCATTGGCATCTGCAATAGCACCTTGCAAAAAATCAGTTCCCACCGCAGGAGGATTTAATCTGTATCCTGAGGAACCATCGTCATCATTATCACCATTATAACAAAAACCTATACCACGCATCACATCACATCCAACATAATCATCAGAAGCATTTCCTAAATCAACATCTGACCATAAACCAATCCGACATTGATTGAGTGATTCCGAAGAGCGAT
>JANPGJ010000436.1:0-2650 GCA_031423955.1 Burkholderiales bacterium | reverse complement strand
CGCTCAAGGCGGTTGGCGTGCGGCTGACCGTCAAGCAGGTCGCCAAATACGTACCGCTGGCCGGCCAGGCGCTGTCGGCGGCGATCGGCTTCGCGGCGATGCAGTATGTCGGCCGCGTGCATATTCGCGAATGCGTGCGGGTGATTGAACTGGTGCGGCAGGCGAAATAAGCCTGCTGCGATTCTCCGGTCCGAGCTATGGCAGCGAATGTCAGGCCGGCATTTCGCCTTCGACGTAGTACCAGCGGCCAGCGTCAAGGACAAACCGGCTGCGCTCATGCAGGCGATGCGCGCGTCCGGATAAGCGATAGCGGGCGACGAACTCGACGCTCGCGTGCGAGGCGTCGCTCTGTACATGCGAACGCACATCAAGTCCGAGCCAGCGCGGTGCCGGCGCCTCGAAGTCCAGCACCGGCGGCCGGGTGGATGCGTGCCAGGTGGCCAGCAGGTAGGCGGCATCTTCCCTGGCGTAGGCGGTATAGCGCGAGCGCATCAGGGCTTCGGCCGTCGGGGCGGCAACAGCGCCGGCGATGAAGCGGCCGCAACACTGGATGTAGGCCGGGCCGAGGCCGCACGGACAAGCGTCCGGGCTGGATGATTTCATCGGTCTTGAACGGTTGGCGATCGGGTCCGCCGGGTACCTGGCGCCACGCAGGGCGAAAAAAAGCGGGCATGTGCCCGCTTTTGCCGAACTGAACGCGGATTACTTCTTGTCCGCTTTCTTCTCGTCTTTCTTGGCTTCAGGCTTCTTGTCGTCTTTCTTCATTTCCGCTTTTTTCTCGTCTTTCTTGTCGGCAGCGATAGCAACCGAAGCGGTGGCGGCGAACACGCCGGCGATGATCAGGGCGAACAGCTTTTGCATGGTATCTCCTCTCGAAATTCGAAAAAGTGGGCAAATGCCCACATGAAGTGGGTCACCTGACGAATTACAGGCCGCCGCATATTATCAAAAAACTCTCCTTTTGTGGCGCTTTCGGAATCGGGGAAAACCCTTTATTTTCATCAGGTTCGGCCTCCTTCTTCCGGTGTCGTTTTGGCCCTGCCACGGCGCTGGCGCCAGACCCTGCTAAAATAGGATTTTCGTGCTGCCCCCGACCGTGCCATCAAGGCTCACGTCGTCGCCGGTACGCCCTTCCACAAAGGCTCGATGCGTCGCCCCGGAAACCTCCGGTTGCCGCGGCAATTCCCGCCATGATCCAAAAGAAACCCAAATGCCATTTACCACCCTCGGCTTGTCCGAGCCTATCCTGCGCGCGGTCAAGGATGCCGGTTACACCACCCCGACACCGATCCAGATCCAGGCGATTCCCGCCGTGCTGGCCGGCGGCGACTTGCTGGCCGGAGCCCAAACCGGCACCGGCAAGACCGCCGGTTTCACGCTGCCGATTCTTGAGCGCCTGTCCGCCGGCAGCAAGCCGACCTCACCATTCGGCCCGCGCCCGGTGCGCTGCCTGATCCTGACACCGACACGTGAGTTGGCTGCGCAAATCGAAGAGTCAGTACGCACTTACGGCAAATTCCTGAAACTCAAGTCGACGGTGATCTATGGCGGGGTCGGCATCAATCCGCAGATCGACGCATTGCGCAAGGGGGTCGACATCGTGGTGGCGACGCCCGGCCGCCTGCTCGACCTGCATCAGCAGCGCGCAGTCGATCTCACCAAGGTGGAAATCCTGGTGCTTGACGAGGCCGACCGCATGCTCGACATGGGCTTCATCCACGACATCAAGCGCATCCTCGCCCTGCTGCCGAAAGCGCGCCAGAACCTGCTGTTCTCCGCCACGTTTTCCGAGGAGATCAAGACGCTGGCCGACGGCCTGCTCAACAAGCCGGCGATGATCGAGGTGGCACGGCGCAATTCGACGGTCGAGATCATCGCGCAGAAAGTGCATCCGGTGGATCGTCATCGCAAGGCTGAAATGCTGGCCCACCTGATCAAGGAACACAACTGGTTCCAGGTGCTGGTGTTCACCCGCACCAAACACGGCGCCAATCGCCTGGCCGAGCAACTCAACGCCAAGGGCATCCCGTCCCTGGCCATCCACGGCAACAAGAGCCAAGGCGCGCGCACCCGCGCCTTGTCCGAATTCAAGAGCAACAAACTGCAGGCCCTGGTTGCCACCGACATCGCCGCGCGCGGCATCGATATCGACCAGTTGCCGCATGTGGTCAACTACGACCTGCCGAACGTCCCCGAGGACTATGTGCACCGTATCGGGCGCACCGGGCGCGCCGGCGCCACCGGCGAGGCGATTTCGCTGGTATGCGTCGACGAACATGCGTTTCTGCGCGACATCGAAAGGCTGATCAAGCGCGAAATCCCGACTCAGGTGATTCCCGGCTTCGAGCCTGATCCGCATGCCCGGCCGGAGCCGATCCAGACCGGCGCGCGACGCCCGCCGGGCAATGGCCGCGGTGGTGCGCCGCGCTCGAATGGCGCTGGTCAGGGCCGCTTCGCGCCACGCACCACCGCGTCGGCTGCGGGCAAGCCGCGGCCGGTGCAACGCGTAGGCGGGGTCTGCGCGGCGGCGGCCGCACCCACCGGCGCCCGGCCGCCGGCAGCGCGCGCCGGCCGCCCGCAACCGGCCCTGTTGGCCGCCAACCATCGTTCCGGCGGCCGCGGCCGCTGACCACGCCGGCCGGCTGACGGC
>JANPGJ010000435.1:0-19733 GCA_031423955.1 Burkholderiales bacterium | reverse complement strand
CAGACAGGTATGGTAGCCCTCGCGCGCGAAGCGCCTGGCCACGGTGCCGCCGATGCCGGCGCCGGCACCAACGATCAGACAGACGGGCTTGCTCATGTTCGGTTTCCTCTATCGGTTGGCGGGGTGGCTGGTCGACCGGATCTTTGACCGGGCGGACTCAGTGGCAGCAAATGCGCGCCTTTGCTTCGGCGTATTCGCGTTTGAAGCGGGCCACCAGCGCAGCCGCAGGCATCACCTCGCGGATTGCGCCGATGCCCTGGCCGCAGCCCCAGATGTCTTTCCAGGCCTTGGCGGTGGCCGCATCGCCAGTGGCGAAGTTCATCTTGCTGGGGTCGCTTTGCGGAAGCTTGTCGGGATCCATGCCGGCGTTCCTGATGCTGCCCTTCAGGTAGTTGCCATGGATGCCGGTGTAGAAGTTGCTGTAGACGATGTCGTCCGAATCCGATTGCGTGATCATCTGCTTGTAGCCTTCCACCGCGCGCGCTTCCTCGGTGGCGATGAAGGCCGAGCCGATGTAGGCGAAGTCGGCGCCCATCGCCTGCGCCGCCAGGATCGCGCCGCCCGAGGAAATGGCGCCGGAAAGCGCCAGCGGGCCGCCAAACCATTCGCGGATTTCCGCCACCATGGCGAACGGGCTTTTAACACTGGCATGCCCGCCGGCGCCGGCGGCCACCGGAATCAGGCCATCGGCGCCTTTTTCGATCGCCTTGTGGGCGAACACGTTGTTGATCACGTCGTGCAGCACCACTCCGCCCCAGCCATGCACACCCTGGTTGACGTCTTCGCGCGCGCCCAGGCTGGTGATGACGATCGGCACCTTGTATTTGGCGCACACCTGCATGTCGTGCTCCAGGCGGTCGTTGCTCTTGTGCACGATCTGGTTGATGGCGAACGGTGCCGCCGGCGCATCCGGGTGGGCGCGGTCGTGCGCGGCCAGTGCCTCGGTGATTTCAGCCAACCATTCGTCGAGCTGCGCGGCCGGGCGGGCATTGAGCGCCGGCATCGCGCCGACCACCCCGGCCTTGCACTGTGCGATCACCAGCTTCGGATTGCTGATGATGAACAGCGGTGAACCGATGACGGGGAATTTGATGTTCTTGAGAATCGGGGGCAGGCTGCGGGCAGGTGCGGTCATGAGGACGGATTCTTGATGGTCGTTGAAAAGGGTGGAGGCAGCCAGATCGTGGCTGGTGAATTATCAGCGATAGTCGGCTCGAGATTACTCGGATCGCCGTTGGCCGCAGGCGTCGCGCGGCCGACACCGTTTTTTCGCATCGAATCAGTGCGGTTGCTCTGGTTCGATGACCCGCCGGCCCGGTAATGCCTCGTATACGGCGGCCAACGTGTGCTGTGCGAGGGTGCCGGTCGCAACAGCGCGATAGCGGCGCGGCACCAGCGGTCCGGCAGACTTGACCAGCAACCGGCCCAATGCCTCGGCAGGGCGTGCATCGGTTCGCGGTCCGCCATCGAGCGGCGAAGGGCTCGCAATCGTCAGGGACTCCCATCCGGTGGCGGTCAGGTCATCCTCGAGAGCCGGGCCGGAGTCGAAGGCGCAGAGCAGGCGACCCGCAATGCCCAGCGGTACGTGCGCTTGCGCACAGCCAATGCCGCTGCGACCAAATATGCTGGCTTCAAGCAGTCATTGCTCGCTGCAGATTCACAGAAGGAGATCTTCATGGACAAGTCGGCATGTCGGTCTTGGCTATTGGCAATGGTTGGCCTGTTGGCGCTGACGCATGGCGGCCCCGCGGTTGCGGAACCGCCTTTGCGTGCCGCACGCCTGGCCTACGCGGACGGGACGGTGAGCTTTTCGCCCGCCGGTCAACCCGGCTGGGTCCAGGCGGTGGTCAACCGGCCGTTGACCAGCGGGGACCGCCTGTGGACCGACAGGGGAGCGCGTGCCGAATTGCAGGTCGGCGGTGCCGCGCTGCGCCTGGGCGCGGCTACCAGCGTGAGGCTTCTGAACCTCGATGACCGGATCGCCCAGGTGCAGCTGTCGCAAGGCACGCTGAGGCTGCGGGTGCGGCGCCTCGCCGCCAACCAGGTGTTCGAAGTGGACACCCCGAATCTCGCCTTCACCATGCGGCGCGCCGGCGATTACCGGATCGACGTGGACGCCAATGGCGACGCCACCGCGGTGACGGTGAAAAGCGGCCAGGGCGAGGTGTATGGCGAGGGTGCCTCATACACCGTTACGCCACGAGCGGGGTATCGCTTCTACGGGACCGGATTGTCCGACTACGATCGCATCACCGGCGCCGGAGACGACGCCTTCGATCGCTGGGCCCGCACGCGCGATCGGCGGTACGATAATTCGGCCTCGGCGCGCTTTGTCTCGTCTGATGTGGTGGGTTACCAGGATCTCGATGCCAGCGGCGCCTGGCGGGTCGAACCCGAATACGGCAATGTCTGGACGCCGGCGCGCGTGGCGCCCGGATGGACCCCTTATCGCGACGGCCATTGGGCCTGGATTGACCCCTGGGGGTGGACCTGGGTGGACGATGCGCCATGGGGCTACGCGGTCTCGCATTACGGGCGCTGGGCCAATATCCGCGGTCGCTGGAGCTGGGTGCCGGGACCGCCGCGCGAGCGTGCGGTATATGCGCCGGCCCTGGTAGCTTTCGTCGGCGGCAACAATCCAGGCGTCGCGCCGTCAGTCGGCAGCGCCATCGCTGCGGCCGTGGGATGGTTTCCGCTCGCCCCGCGCGAGGTATTTCAGCCCGCCTATCCGGTCAGTCGCGGCTATTTCAACAACATCAACCGCAGCAACGCGGTGATCGCGCCGGCGGCGATCACCAACATCTACAACTCGACCACCGTCAACAACACCACGATTGTCAACAACACCACCAATGTCAACAGGGTGGTGTATGTGAATCAGCAGGTGACAGGTGCGGTAGTGGCCGTCCCGGCACCGGTGTTCGCGAGCTCGCGCCCGGTGGCAGGCGCAGTGGTGCAGCTATCGAAGGACACGCTTGCCAGCGCGCCGGTGGCGCACGTCGCCGCGGTGGCGCCGGCGCCGGAAAGCGTGCATGGTGGCGCGCGCGACGCCACCGCCCGGCCGCCGCCGCGCGAGCGCGGCATCGTTGCCCGCACCGCGCCGCCGCCGCCGCCGGTTTCCTTTGCGGCCCAGCAGCAGCAATTGGCGGCCAGGCCCGGGCGCCCGCTCGGGGAGACCGAGCGCAGGCAAATCAAGCAGGTCGCACCCGCGGTGCCGTCAGCTGCAGTGAGTGTGGTGGCGACTGCACAGGCACCGGCGCCGAGTGCGCCACCGCCCGTCACGGCGCCGGCCGGCAAATCGCCGGAAGCGCGCCAGGCCGAAGCAACGCGCAACGAGACAGGCAAGGCGGCGAGCCGCGGGGGCGAAGCTGACAGGGCAGCAGGCACCGGGGGAGAGGCATCCAAGATAGAAGCAGCCAAGATAGAAGCAGCCAAGGGGGAAGCGGCCAAGGCGGAGAGCCTCAAGGCCGATGCGTTGAAGGCAGATGCCGCCAAGGCCGCGATCGGCAAGGCAGAGACTACGAAAGCCGAGGCGGCAAAGGTGGAGGCGAGCAAAGCGGAAGCGAGCAAGGCCGATACTGCAAGGGCCGAAGCGGCCAGGGCAGCCAGCGCCAAAGCGGAAGCATCGAATGCGGAGGCGGCGAAGGCTGAGGCTGCCAGGGTTGGAGCCGCCAAGCTCGAGGCCGCCAAAGCCGAGGCAGCTCGGGCGGCAAACGCCAAGGCGGAAGCCGCCAGGGTAGAGGCGGCAAGAGGTGAAACCGCGAAGGCCGACGCTATGCGGCAGGACGCTGCGAAAGCCGCCGCCGGTCGTGCAACTGCCGCCAAGGGCGAGGCCGATAGGGACGAGGCTGCGAGGGCGACAAAGGTGGAAGCGGCAAAGGCAGAAGCGGCAAAGGCGGAGGCGAGCAAGGCCGAAGCTGCAAGAGTCGAAGCGGCCAGGGTAGCCAGTGGCAAAGCGGAAGCATCGAAGGCTGAGGCGGCGAAGGCTGAGACTGCCCGGGCCGAGGCCGCTAGAGTCGAGGCCGCTAGAGTCGAGGCAGCCCGGGTGGCGATCGCCAAGACGGAAGCCTCGAGGGTAGAGGCGGCCCGAGGTGAAGCCATGAAGGCCGACGCCGCGCGGCAGGAAGCCGCAAAGGCAGCCGCCGCTCGTGCCGCTGCCGCCAAGGGCGAGGCCGATAGGGCTGAGGCTGCCAAGGTGGCATCGGCTCGCATCGAGGCCGCGAAAGCCGATGCGGCCCGCGTTGCAGCCGCGAATGCCGAGGCTGCAAGAGCCGCCGCCGCAAAGGCGGAAGCCTCAAGGGTTGCGGCCGTCAATGCCAGGCGGGCGGCCGATGCCAACGCCCAGGCGGTGAAGGACGCCGCCGCGAAGGCCGATGCACGCAAGGCCGAAGCTGCGAGGGTCGCGGCGGCCAAAGAGGACGCATCGAAAGAGGATGCGCCAAGAGTTGAGGCAACAAGAGTTGAGGCGCCAAGAGTGAACGCACCGCGAGGCGATGCGCCAAAGTCGCAGGACGAACGACCGAGAGGCGAAGAGGAACCTCGCAGACGCTAGGGAACTGGTCCCTGGCGAGCCGGTAGGCGGAAATTAGTAGTTTCAGGCGGGCTGGGAGAAATCCACGCCACGGTACAGATCGCGCACCGTTATCGCGACGGCTGTACAGCGCAGGGCGAGAGTATCGTCGGAGCCGAGCATTGTCAGCCCCCATTCGCGCAGATTCACACGATGGAATATCTCCACCTGCATGCGGTCCTGGGCGATCAGCAGGTATTCGCGCAAAGACGGCAGCTTCTGGTAGGCGAGCAATTTTTCACGGCGATCCAGCGCTTCGGTGCCCGGCGACAGCACTTCGGTGATCATGCACGGCGCGGTCTTGAAATAGGCGTCGTTGTCCGCCGGGTCGCACACCAGCATCACATCCGGATAGTAATAAGCCTGGCCGGCGTCAAGCCGCAGCTTCATGTCGCTCATGAATGCCTGGCAGGGTCCGGCGCTGGCATTGCAAACCGAGGCCAGATTCAAGGCGATGCGATTGTGATTGGCGCTGGCGCCGGCCATCGCATATACCTTGCCCGCGACGAACTCGCGCTTGGCCTGGCTCGATGCCTCGGACGCAAGATATTCATCTTCGCTGATCGGTCTCTGCAGGGCGTGTGCCATGGCGGTCTGGATGGGCAACTTTCTATCGGGGCGACTTTTCGTGATTCCACCGACAATTGTAAAGTGAATGCCGGATTCCGGACGGCAGTTCAGGCCATATGCCGATCACCGGGAAGGGTGTGGAAATGGGTGAAGTGAAGCGGCAAGACTTGCGCACCCGCTTGCGCAGGCGCGACACAAGCAATCCTACTTCCTGCGCGCCTTCGCCAGATTCCCCGCGATCCGCATGCGCAACGCGTTCAGCTTGATGAAGCCGCCGGCATCGGCCTGGTTGTAGGCGCCGCCGTCGTCGTCGAAAGTGGAGATCTTCATGTCGAACAGCGAATCGGTTTTCGACTCGCGCCCGGTGACCATCATGGTGCCCCTGTAGAGCTTGAGCCGTACCTTGCCATTTACGGTTTTCTGCGACTCGTCGATCAGCACCTGCAGCAGCTTGCGCTCGGGGGAAAACCAGTAGCCGTTGTAGATCAGGCGTGCATAGCGCGGCATCAGGTCGTCTTTCAAGGACAGCACTTCGCGGTCCATCGTGATCGATTCCATCGCGCGATGGGCTTTCCAGATGATGCTGCCGCCGGGTGTTTCGTAGCAGCCGCGCGACTTCATGCCGACATAACGGTTTTCGACCATGTCGAGGCGGCCGATGCCGTGCTTGCCGCCGATGCCGTTCAAGGTGGCCAGCACGGTGGCGGGCGACATCTTCTTGCCATCGATGGCGACGATGTCGCCTTTTTCAAACGTGAGCTCGATGAGCTGCGGCTTGTTCGGCGCCTTCTCCGGCGACACCGTCAGGCGCCACATCGATTCTTCCGGCGCGAAATTCGGGTCTTCGAGAATCCCGCCTTCATAGCTGATATGCAGCAGGTTGGCGTCCATCGAATACGGTGCGCCGCCGCCCTTGCGCTTCTTGAAGTCGACCGGGATGCCGTGTTTGTCGGCATAGGCCAACAGCTTGTCGCGCGACAGCAGGTCCCATTCGCGCCACGGGGCGATCACCTTGACGTTGGGCATCAGGGCATAGGCGCCGAGTTCGAAGCGCACCTGGTCGTTGCCCTTGCCGGTGGCGCCGTGCGAAATGGCATCCGCCTTCACCTTGCGGGCGATGTCGATCATGCGCTTGGCGATCAGCGGGCGCGCGATCGAGGTGCCGAGCAGGTATTCGCCTTCATAGAGGGTATTGGCGCGGAACATCGGAAACACGAAGTCGCGGACGAACTCTTCCTTCAGGTCGTCGATGAAAATGTTTTCCGGCTTGATGCCCATCTTCAGCGCCTTGGCGCGCGCCGGCGCCACTTCCTCGCCCTGGCCGATGTCGGCGGTGAAAGTCACCACCTCGCAGTGATAGACGTCCTGCAGCCATTTCAGGATGACCGAGGTGTCGAGGCCGCCTGAATAGGCGAGAACCACCTTGTCGACCTTGTTGGCCGCCGCTTTCTTGATCTTGTCGCTCATGTCGCTTCCACTTTTCCAATCAACAGGTATTCCAGCAGGGCTTTCTGCACATGCAGGCGGTTTTCCGCCTCGTCCCACACCACGCTGTGCGGGCCGTCGATCACCGCAGCCTCGACTTCCTCGCCGCGGTGCGCCGGCAGGCAGTGCATGAACAAGGCGTCGGCCTCGGCCGCGCGCATCATGTCGACATCGACGCACCAGTCGGCGAAGGCTAATCTGCGCTCCTCGTTTTCGGCCTCGAAGCCCATGCTGGTCCACACGTCGGTGGTCACCAGGTGGGCGCCGCGCGCGGCGTCCATCGGGTCGGCGAATTCCTCGAAATTGTCGGCGCCGAACAGGTCGGCGCGTTCATGCTCGACCTCGTAGCCTGGCGGGGTTGACACATGCACATTGAAGTCGAGCACCTTGGCCGCCTGCAGCCAGGTATTGCACATGTTGTTGGAGTCGCCGATCCAGGCCACCGTCTTGCCCTGGATCGGGCCGCGATGCTCGATGAAGGTGAAAATATCGGCCAGCACCTGGCAGGGGTGGTATTCATTGGTCAGGCCGTTGATCACCGGCACCCGCGAATGGGCGGCGAAGCGTTCGATGATGTCCTGCTCGAAGGTGCGGATCATCACGATGTCGACCATCCGGCTGATCACCTGTGCGGCGTCTTCGACCGGTTCACCGCGCCCGAGCTGGGTGTCGCGGGTGGACAAAAAGATCGACGAGCCGCCCAGTTGCTGCATGCCGGCCTCGAACGACAGCCGGGTACGGGTCGAGTTCTTCTCGAAAATCATCGCCAGATGGCGGTCGAACAGCGGGTGATAGGTCTCGAAGGCCTTGAATTTCGCCTTCAACCACGTGGCGCGCGCGAACAGGTACTCATGTTCCTCGCGCGAGAAGTCACGGAATTGCAGGAAATGCTTGATCGCCATGGGGCGGAGTCGGCCATGCGCGACTTCGATCGACGCATGACGGATAATTCGGGCAATTCAAAATTATAGCCGACGGCCTGCTTTGCAGGCCCGGCAAGCCATGTCCATGCGCCTCCCGATCGATGTGTTTCCAGCGTCCGCCAGCGCCAATCGGGGCGCGCCATGAGCGGCGGCCGGCAGGGGCGACATTGGCTGGTGTTCAACGGCGATGCCGACGGTATTTGCGCCGCCCATCAGTTGCGTCTGGCGGGCTTTGTGCCCGACCAGGTGCTGACCGGCGTCAAGCGCGACATCGGCCTGCTTGAACGGGTGTCGGCAGCGCCTGGCGATCAGGTGGCGGTGGCCGATATCTCGCTCGATGTCAACCGCGCGGCCTTGCTGCGCCTCCTGGCTGGCGGCGCCAGAGTGGCCTGGTACGACCATCACCATGCCGGCGCGATCCCGGTGTCGCCCGCGCTAGAAGCGCATGTCGACATCAGCAGCGACACCTGCTCCAGCCTGATCGTCGACGCGGTGCTAGGCGGGCGCTACCGGGCCTGGGCGATTGCCGCGGCGTTTGGCGACAATCTGCACGCCGTGGCGCGTGGCCTAGCGGGCGCCGCCGGATTGGCTGAAAGTGCGACGCATGCAATCTGCGAACTGGGTGAGCTGATCAATTACAACGCCTATGGTGAAACGGTGGCCGACCTCCATGTGGCGCCGGCGACCCTATTTGCGCAGATCGCGCCGTTTTCCGACCCGCTCGCCTTCATCGCGGCCACCGACCTGGTGCCGCGCCTGCGCCAGGGCATGGCCGACGACATGACGCGCGCGCGCGCGTGCCTGCCGCAGACCGCCGGCACGCGGGCGGTGATTGTGGTGTTGCCGGCGGCGCCGTGGTCGCGGCGCGTCAATGGCGTGTTCGCCAACGAGTTGGCGCGCGAACACCCCGGCCGCGCGCACGCGATTCTGGTGCAAACTGCTGACGGCTACGTGGTGAGCGTACGCGCATCGCTGGCGCGGCCGGATGGCGCCGATACCCTGTGCCGCGCCTTCATGACCGGCGGTGGGCGTGCGCGGGCGGCGGGCATCAATCACCTGCCGCAGGCGGAATTCGAGCGCTTTGGCCGCGCGTTCGCAGCGCAGTTCGCACCTTGAGCAGGAAGTGCAGCGCCATTCCGCGTTCCGCGGCGACCATTTGGGTAAGCTGACAGTGCTGGACGCGACGCAACGAGCGGGCAAGCGGGCATTGCGGTGGTGCGACAGCGGTGACACGGTAAAATCGCAGCCTCGATAAAACCGTGTCATGCGGCGCCATCACACCGCGCCCGCAGTTAAATTCAATGGAGACAGGCTGAATGCTTTCACGTCGTGATCTGATCAAGGGCGGCCTCGCCGCCGGCATGCTCGCAACCGCCGGTTCGTCATTCGCGCAGGGCGCCTGGCCGACCAAGCCGGTGCGGGTGATCAACCCGTTCCCGGCCGGCGGCGGCACCGATGCATTTCTGCGGCCGGTGGCGGCGCGCCTCACCCAGATTTTGGGCCAGCAGTTCACGGTGGAGAACCTGGGCGGCGCCGGCGGTACCGTGGGTGCGTCGGCAGCGGCCAAGGCGCCGGCCGACGGCTACACCCTGTTTTGCGGCGCGGTGCACCACACCATCGCCGAATCGCTCTACACGCGCCTGCCGTACAACATCGAGCGCGACTTCATGCCGATCACCGTGCTGGCCTACATTCCGAATGTAGTGGTGGTGCATCCGAAATACACCGAGATCAACACCCTGGCCGACTTCATCGCCTATGCGCGCAAGAACCCGGGCAAGCTCAATTTCGGCTCGGCCGGCAACGGCACCTCGCATCACCTGACGGTCGAACTGTTCAAGCAGATGACCAAGACCTTCATGACCCACATTCCGTATCGCGGCGCCGGGCCGATGATGCAGGACCTGCTCGCCGGTTCGGTGGATTTCGCATTCGACGGCATGGGTACCTCGGCGGCGCAGATCAAAGGCGGCAAGCTGAAGGCGCTGGCGGTGACCTCGGCCAAGCGGGTGCCGGCGTTTCCGAACCTGCCGACGATGGACGAGTCGGGCATCAAGGGCTACCAGGCCACCACGTGGTATGCGCTGTGGGCGGTCAAGGGCACGCCGCCCGAGGTCGTCACCCGGGTCCAGCAGGAAGTGGCGAAGGTGATGCAGGAACCGGCGATCAAGGAATTCTGGTTCAACCAGGGCGCCGAAGCCGGCGGCAATACCCCAGCCGACTTCAGCAAGTTCATTCGTGCCGAAATCGAAAAATGGGCGCTGGTGGTCAAGGCGTCCGGCGCCAAGATCGACCTTTGATGAAGCCCGCGATGCCGGTGCGAATCGAGATCGACGGCCGGATTGCCACGGTGGTCATCGCCACCGGGGGCAAGCTCAATGCGCTGTCGGTGGCGGCCTGGGAGGCGCTGCAGGCGGCGTTTGTCGAACTGGCCGCCAGCAAGACCGTGCGCGCGATCGTGCTGCGCGGCAGTGACGGCAATTTCGCGGCCGGCGCCGACATTTCCGAATTCACTACCGTGCGCTCGAACATCGAGCAAGGCACCCGCTACCACGAGGAAACGGTCAAGGGGGCGATTGTCGCGGTCGCCGAATGCCCGATTCCCAGTGTGGCGCTGATCGAGGGCGCCTGCGTCGGCGGCGGGCTTGAGATCGCATGTTCGTGTGATTTGCGCATCGCCGCCACCTCGTCGCGCTTTGGCGTGCCGATCAACAAGCTGGGCTTTCCGCTGGCACATACCGAGTTGCAGGCCATGCTGGGCCTGGTCGGGCGCGCGGTAGCCGCCGAGATATTGCTCGAAGGGCGGGTGTTTGGATCGGATGAGGCTTACGCCAAGGGGCTGCTAACCCGCGTGGTGCCCGATGACCAGGTGGAGACCGAGGCCTATGCCGCCGCCGAGCGCATCGCCGCCGGCAGCCCGATGGCGGCGCGCGCCAACAAGCGCTGGATTGCCCGCCTGTCGCCGGTGCAGCAGCCTTTGAGCGAAGACGAGATCCGCCAGCACTTCGCGTTTTTCGACAGTGCCGATTACCGTGAAGGCGTGCGCGCCTTCGTCAGCAAGACCCAACCCGAATTTCCTGAGTCCTGAAAGAACCTATGCCCGGCCCGCTCTCGCACATCCGCGTTCTCGACCTTTCCCGCGTTCTCGCCGGCCCCTGGGCCGGGCAGAATCTTGCCGACATGGGTGCCGAAGTCATCAAGGTGGAGCGACCCGGCAAGGGTGACGATTCGCGCGCCTTCGGCCCGCCGTGGCTGAAGGACGCCGACGGCAAGCCGACCAGCGAGGCCTCCTACTACCTGGCCGCCAATCGTGGCAAGAAGTCGGTCACCGCCAACCTCTCGCATCCGCAGGCGCAAGCCATGCTGCGCGAACTGGCGAAGACTTGCGATGTGGTGATCGAGAACTACAAGTTCGGCGACCTCGCGCGCTATGGCCTGGGCTACGAAGACATCAAGGCGGTGAACCCGAAGATCATCTACTGCTCGGTCACCGGCTTTGGCCAGACCGGGCCGTGGGCCGAACGGCCCGGCTACGATTTCATGGCGCAGGGCTTGAGCGGCCTGATGAGCGTGACCGGCGAACCCGACGGCGCCCCCGGTGCCGGGCCGATGCGGGTGGGCATTCCGATCATCGACATCCTGACCGGCATGTATGCCTCGGTGGCGATTTGCGCCGCGCTGGCGCACCGCGCCGAAACCGGCGTCGGCCAGCATCTCGACCTGGCGCTGCTCGACACCTCGATGGCCTTCCTGTCGATCCAGGGCATGACCTACCTGACCACCGGCGAGGCCCCGGGCCGCATCGGCAACACCCATCCGAGCATCGTGCCCTACCAGGTGTTCCCCACCAGGGACGGCAGCGTCATCCTGGCCTGCGGCAACGACAACCTGTTCTCGAAATTCTGTGAAGCCGCCGGCTGCAAGCATCTGGTGACTGATGAGCGCTTCGCCAAAAACGCCGGCCGGGTGCAGAACCGCGGCATTCTGGTGCCGCTGTTGAACGCGGTGTTCGCGCAAAAAACCACCAAGGAATGGGTCGCGATTCTGGAGGAAGCAGGGGTGCCCAACGGCCCGATAAATTCGATCGCCGAAGCCTTCGAGGAAGAGCAGGTCAAGGCGCGCGGCGTCAAGTTCGACCTGCCGCACCCGAGCGGCGGCAGCGTGCCGATGATTTCAAGTCCGATGAAGTTTTCGGCCACGCCACTTGAGCAGAAGACCCCGCCGCCGACGCTCGGGCAGCATACCGATGCGGTGCTCGGGCAGATTCTTGGCAAGGATGCCGAGGCGATCAGGCGCTTGCGCGAGGCTGGGGCGATTTGAGGGAGCGGCGCGACGAAAATAGCAAGTCGCGCCGTGGGTGCAAGAGGTATTCAAGCCACTATGCGCTACCGAGGGGATGATGCGCGGCCCGCTGGAATCCGGTAGGCACTAAAAATGCCAATATTGTGGCGAATTCTAAGCGATAGCGTGAATTAATTGTCGTAAACTGCAACTTCGTTTTTCCAGGCCCGTGTCAAATAAGTAAATATTTTAGCGATAAGTAAGTTTATCGAATAAAATATTGGCACTATGGCCAAGAAGACCGCACCCTTGCTTCCGAGCACTGCCGAACTGCTGCATCAGTTCGGCGACAGGCTGCGCCTGGCACGCCGGCGTCGGCGGCTTACCGCCAATCAGGTGGCGGAGCGGGCCGGCATGGCACCGATGACCCTGCGCAGCCTCGAGCGTGGCGGGTCCGGTGTCACCATCGGCGCTTATCTCGCCGTCATGCAGGTGCTGGGCATCGAAAAGGACCTCGATTTGCTTGGCAAGGCTGATCCTGTGGGCCGCGACCTGCAGGATGCGCAGTTGTCTGCGCGCGCCAGGACACCGCCGCCTCCCTTGCTTGCAAGCGGCAAAGCGTCACCGAACGCCAAGCCGCTGGTGCAGGCGGTGGCTACTGCCGCGGAACCGCGCACGGCCAGGAAAATCTTGAAAAATCCACATGCCTCGATCGTGGAAGGCGGATTCGTCAGCGCTGAGGAACTGGCCGGCTTGCTCGACCCCGTGCCATCGCGCAAGCGGAATGCGTGTTGAACGAATGAGCACACGCATCGCCGTCTATGCCGATTGGGTCGGACTCACCGAGCCTTTGCGGCTAGGTTGGCTGCATGGCAGGCGCTCAGCCAGTCGCGAAATCTTCGAGTTCGAATTCGACGCGGCCGCCCTTGCCCTCCATGCGTTTCGGAACCTGCACATCGATCCCCGTATCGGTCTTTTCGAGGGGCGGCAGCATCCGCCGCAGGGACATGAAACCTTCGGCGTGTTCGCCGATGCGAGCCCGGATCGCTGGGGGCGAATGCTGATGCGCCGCCGGTTCGAGCGTGCGCAGCGGGCAGGGCAGGTCGGACGCACTGTGCGCCTGCACGAATCGGATTACCTGCTGGGCGTGCACGACGCCTATCGCTCCGGTGCGCTGCGCCTGCGCCTCGATGACGCCAGCGAATTTCTCGATCATCATCAGGGCGGCGCAGTGCCACCCTTCGTGCAACTGCGCGAACTCGAAGCTGCCAGCCTGGCGCTTGAGCGTGATGAGGACAACACCTCGGCAGCCGGCGACGACTGGCTGCGCATGTTGATCGCACCCGGCGGCTCGCTCGGTGGCGCGCGGCCCAAGGCCAGTGTGGTCGATCCGCAGGGGCAATTGTGGATCGCCAAGTTTCCGAGCGTCCGCGACGTACATGATGCCGGTGCCTGGGAACTGCTGCTGCAGACTCTTGCACAGGGTTGCGGGCTGGCGGTGCCGCAAAGCCAGGTGCGGCGATTTGCGAATTCGCACCACACCTTTCTGGTGCGACGTTTCGACCGCACGCCGGAAGGCAGGCTTCACTTCGCCTCGGCGATGACGCTCACCGGTCACCGCGACGGCGACGATGCAGCCGCCGGCGCAAGCTACCTGGAAATCGTCCGGGTCCTGATTGACCACGGCGCGCAAACCGGCTCTGACTTGCGTGAGTTGTGGTCGCGTATCGTGTTCAACATGCTGGTTTCGAATACCGACGATCACCTGCGCAATCACGGCTTCATCCTGGTGCCCGGCCGCGGCTGGCGCCTGTCGGCCGTCTTTGACATGAATCCGGTGCCGGATTCGCATGGACTGACGCTCAATGTAAGCCAGGCCGACAATGCGCTGGATCTCGATCTCGCACGCTCGGTGGCGCCTTACTTCCGGGTTTCGAAGAAAATGGCCAATGAGGTGATCGCGCACAGTCAGGCAGTGGTGCGGCAATGGCCAATGATTGCCGACCGTTTGAAAATTGGTGCGCGGGAACAGGAACGCATGGCCGCAGCGTTTCGGCTGGCTGGTTGACTTGCAAGCCATTCGGACGCTATTGAGTTCACTGGCCGCGAATTCACTTTCTTCCGGCGCCAGTCAAACCGCGCCCCAGCCGGTACAGCGGCCATTCAATCCGCCATCAATACCCGCATCTCGCCGCGCTTTGCCGAACGCGCCGGCCGAATCAGGAACACGACGTCATAGCCCAGCGCTCCAGCGGACTCGATGAGAGCTACCTGCACCACTTCCGCTGACAATCAGCAAGCGGCAGCAGGCAAGCTGTCGGCCCCATCGACCTGCGGGTTCGCTACGCCCGCCGGTGGAGCGCGCGCTGCTGCGCCGTGTTCACCGGCCGCCGAGATCTCGAGCCGCTTTGACGATCGGTTTGGCCCAGGCAGGGGTACGCGCAAGGTCCGCCAGCGTCGCCGGAAACAGCACCGCGCCAGAACGCAGGTGCAAGACCAACTGCGGATCATCGACCGGCCGCTCCGGCATGGCCTCGGCGCTGTTGTCGAAGACCCGCAATTCGCTCAAACACGGCATCAGCCCGATGAGATTGAGCGGCGCATGAACCCAGCGCTCGCGTATCTTGGCCTTGGGGATGGCATGACCACCGGCTGCGACCCGAATGGCCACGCGAGCGATGTGTTGTTCAGGGGATGACAAGCCGCAAAACCAAATCAGCACGTCATGCGTACTTGAAGCCGCCGCGATCCTTTGCGTCATCGTGGCGCCGCCCAGGGTGGTCTCGAACGCGTGGCTGTGACCCGCCGCCACCGCTTGATCGAGCAAGTCCACGCCGTGTTGCCATGCCTGCGCATTGGCTTGGTCCAGGGCCAGGCCCCCTTGCATCAGCAAGCGTGTGTAAGTGTCCGGGTTGAACCAGGCCATGCCCGCACCGCGCAGCATCACGTTGCCGCCGATGGAGCTTTTGCCCGCGCCGTTGACGCCGGCCAGTACCAGCAATACGGGCCTGGTGGCGTTTGGTCCGGCCGCCACGCGTGGTGCAGGCGTCGCCCCCGCATTGCGCTTCGCGCTCGGGACAGTTGGGCGTTGGCGGGCCATGAGCCGATCAGTAGCTGCGGCCCGCGATAACTTTGCCATTCAACGCCAGCGGTGCGCCAAACGCCTGCCGCAGCCGGTCGCCGGCGTCAGCGTGTTTGAGTATCGCCAGATCGGCATCAAAAGCTTGACTCAGCGCCTCAAGCTTGCTCTGCTTTACCCGCAGCGCGCTCTCGGCCAGCTCGGAGAGCAAGTGGTACTCCTCCAGTGACAAGATCACGGCCTCGGGCTGTTCGTGGTTGGTCATCAGCAGCTTGCCGGCGGCGCCGACGCTCTTCATCACGCCGCGCCAGCCCTCGCGCTTGACGTCCGAAACGGGCTTGCGCCGCATCTGGGCGAATCTGGCGTCGGTAGCATGCAATGCGGTGGCGATCATGTTGGACTCCCATGCGATGTTGGATGGATGCTGCAAGTATAGGCCAAAAGGCCACTTTTTCAAACAATTTCCCACTTTATATATTTTACCTAATTAGAGAAAATTCTTACTTTGGCGCAACTACTCAGGTTCTTTTTGTAATTCAATCGATAAAGCCGAATATTTCATGTTGTACTTGAGAATCCAGATTTACCCAAGTTAAGTGTCGCCGAGAAAGACGCGCTGATTTACGCACTGGTTGAGCCGGTGAAGCGGTTGACGATGCTGGTGCAGCCCTTGAGCGCGCGAGTCAACGAGTTGGTATGCCGCGTGCGCAAGGACAGTCACAATCGCTTCTGCCGCACTTCCGCCGCATTGCGCCACGCTCTCCCTGGCCGCATGGCGTGCCGGCAATCGCCGAAGCCCAAATCGCCAATCGTCGCGAGTCATTGCAAGCCGGTTCAATGACGGCGGCATGCGTTTGCACCGCCAGGTGCCATCGCACCCATCGAATGTCATCGTTTCGGGGTCTCTTCGGACCGCCGGCTTTGTCACCGGAGCGAACGGGGCCGGGATGACGGCAGCTGCTACGCCGACGCTGGCTGTTCGGGGCGGGGTCGACATCAACGCAAGCGGGCAGATCGCCGGCTTGTCGATCAGCAACAAAGCGTCCTTCACCGATTCGAATGGTGGTGCTACTACCGAGATCACTCTTCCAGGCAGCTTTAGCGGCGAGGCATCCGGGATCAACGACTCGGGTCAGGTTATCGGAAAGCTGACGACCAGCGGCTTCGACGTGGCATTCATCACTGGCCCGAACGGTACCGGACCGCGGAACCTTGGCACCCTCGGAAACGCGGTATCCGCGCTCGGTATCAATAGCGTCGGTCAGGTGGTGGGCACCTCGTTTGTGAGCGGCATTTCGTCCGCGACGGGATACCGGGCGTTCATCACCGGGCCGGACGGCGCTGGCATGACCGATCTCAACACCCTGGTGACCTTTGCGGGTGACCTGCCCGTCACGCTTACCGAGGCGCGTGCGATCAGTAACAGTGGTCAAGTCGTCGCCCTCGGCCGCAATGGTCGTTCGTATTTGCTGAGTCCGGTTCCCGAACCTGGAGCCGTGTCGATGTTGATCGCGGGTCTTGGAATGCTTGCTGTAGCGGCGCGCCGCCGTTGTGCGACTGCGGCCAAGCCACACCGTTTATCTTGATCGGCGCCGCACACGAATGTTGCCGGGTCTGCGTCGCGATTAGCCTGGTCGCGCGCCGACGCCAAAGGGCGGCCCTCGGCGCGCAAACGTCGTTAACTACACTTCCAGCCCGCCAATCTGCTCATACACCCGATTGAGCCAAACCTTGACCCGCTGCCGCTCCAGCAACCCCAGGCTCGCGCCCCCCACATCGGCCGGCTGAATCGCCGCCCAGAAGCTGGTATCGCGGGCGTCGATTTTCTGCATCGTCGCGTCGGCCAGGTGGCCGATGGTGACCACCCGTGCGCCGAATTGTTCGGCGCGTTCGCGCTGGCCGGATTTTTCGAGGATCTCGAAGCGGTCGCCGCGCAGGGCGTTCAACACCAGCACGATCTTCATGCGGCCGCCGAACACGTCGAGCAGGCCGCGCAGCAGGTCGACTGAATCGCGGCCGGCGTCCATCACGTGCCAGTAGGTGAGCGAGAGGCCGACCTCGGGCGCCAGTTCGATCAGGCCGGAATCTTCCATCCAGCGCGCCAGCGCGTGATGGGTCTGCGCGGCCAGGTCGACCAGGATGCGCTGCTCGGGGTTGGCGGCGGCGGCTTCGACGATGCGGTCCAGGTTGGCGTAGTCGTCAACCACCACCGCCGAGGCGTAGCCGGCGTAGAAGCGCAGCAGCGCGCCGTGCGATTTATCGGAGTCGTGGCCGGTGAACGGCATGTTGTGGTCGATGAAGTATTGCGCCAGGATGCGCGCGACCATCGACTTGCCGACGCCGCCTTTTTCGCCGCCGATGAAATGCAGTTTGCTCATGCCGAAGCTTTCCTGAAGTTGGTTGTTGAACCCTGACGCGAAGCAATTACGGGGCCATTGCCGGCCGCTCGCAGTATAGGTGACATGGCTGCGGCATAATCCGCGCCTGTTCTTCGGGGGTGGATACCATGCGCGACAACTTCAGCAACAGTCAGATCATTCGCAAGCCCGCTGTATCGTCCGCCGGTGGCATCGTCGCGGCACAGCACATCGGTGCCGCGCGGGCCGGCGCCGCGGTGCTGGCGGCCGGTGGCGATTGCGTCGATGCGGCGATCGCCACCTCATTCGCGCTCGGCGTGGTGGAGCCGTGGATGAGCGGGCTCGGCGGTGGCGGCGCGATGGTGTTGTATCGCGCGCGCGAAAAACGCTTCGAGGTGATCGATTTCGGCATGCGCGCGCCGGGCGGCCTGCGCACCGCGGATTTCGCGCTCACCGGTGAGGGCGCGGCGTCCGACCTGTTTCCGTGGCCGCGGGTGGCCGGTGACCGCAACCTGCACGGCCCGGCGTCGGTGGCGGTGCCCGGCGTGGTGGCAGGAATGGAGATGGCGCACGAACGTTACGCGCGCATGCCCTGGCGCGATCTGCTGGCGCCCGCGATCGCGCTGGCCGCCGAGGGGCTCCTGGTCGACTGGTTCACCACCGAACTGGTGGCCACCGGCGCGCCCGACCTGCGGCGCTATGCGGCGAGCAGCCAGCGCTTCCTGATAGACGGCTTGCCGCCGGTGGCGATGTGGGGCATCCGCGATGAAGTGCGGCTGCCGCAACCGGTGTTGCGCGCCACCCTTGCAGCGCTGGCCGAAGCCGGCGCGCGCGATTTTTACGAAGGTGAATTGGCGCGCAGCATGGCTGCCGATATCGCGCGTGACGGTGGCTATTTGTCGGTGGCCGATCTCGCCGCCTATCGCGCGGTGCTGCGCACGCCGCTGGCCATTCCCTATCGCGGCGGCCGCGTGCATGCGACGCCGGAGCTGACCGCCGGGCCGACACTGGCCCACACCTTGCGCCTGCTCGCAGCCAACCCGGCGCTGGCGCCGCATGGCGCGGCACCCGATGGCGCCGCCTACATTGCCTACGCCGAGGCCCTGCAGGCGGCTTACCGCGAGCGCCTCAAGGGCATGGGCGACGCCGATGGCCGGCGCGCGCTCGGCGCCGAGCATCTGGCGCCGGCCTGCACCAGCCATTTCAATGTAGTCGATCGCGATGGCAACATGGCGGCGGTGACGCAGACCCTGTTGTCGATTTTCGGATCCAAGTACACGCTGCCCGGTTCCGGCATCCTGATGAACAACGGCATCATGTGGTTCGACCCCGAACCCGGCGGGCCGAATTCGCTGGCACCGGGCCGCCGCTGCCTGACCAACTACACGCCGGTGATCGCCGAAGCCGGCGACGGGCGCATGCTGGCGGTGGGCGCATCGGGCGGGCGGCGCATATTGCCGGCGGTGGCGCAACTGCTGTCATTCACCCTCGACTACGGCATGGATCTCGACAGCGCGTTTCATACTCCGCGCATCGATGCCAGCGAGGGTGCGATCGTGATCGGGGACGTGCGCATGCCGGCGGCGGTGCATGCGGCCTTGCAGGGGAAGTTCGACTACGCCCAGGCGCGGGTGCAAACCATGCCGATGAAATTCGCCTGCCCGTCGGCGGTGGCGCGACAAAGCGACCACAACAGCGGGGCGACCGAGATCGCGCAACCCTGGGCGGACGCGATCGCCGAGTAAGCCCGGATGGCCGTGCGGGCTCGCAGACGCTAAGCGCGCGCCGCGCGCCGCGCCGCGAACTCGACAAACCACGCCAGGCTGCCCGGGTTGCTCATCGAGTCGCGGTTGACAACTTTTCCGAGCGGCTCACCGAGCAAGAGGCGCTTGATCGGCACTTCGAGTTTCTTGCCGTTCAAGGTGCGCGGCACCTCCGGGGTGGCGAATACGTCGTTAGGCACATGGCGCGCCGACAGGTCTTTGCGAATGCGGCCCTTGATACGCTCTTTCAAGGCTTCGTCGAGCGTGAAGCCGGGTTTCAACACCACGAAGCACGGCATGTAGGACTCCTTGCCAAGATACTCCAGATCGACAACGAGGCTGTCGAGCACTTCGGGTACATCCTCGACCACGCGATAAATTTCCGCCGAGCCCATGCGGATGCCGTAGCGGTTGATGGTGGAGTCGGAGCGCCCGTAGATGATCGCGCCGCCGCGCGGCGTGATCTTGAGCCAGTCGCCGTGGCGCCACACGCCGGGGTACATCTCGAAATAGCTTTCGAAATAACGCTTGTCGTCCTTGTCGTTCCAAAAGTACAGAGGGAACGATGGCATCGGCAGCGCGCACACCAACTCGCCCACCACATCGGTCAGTGCCTTGCCGGCTTCGTCATACGCATACACCGCGCTGCCGAGGCAGCGGCATTGCATCTCGCCAGCGTACTGCGGCAGGATCGGGCAGGCACCG
>JANPGJ010000434.1:0-4461 GCA_031423955.1 Burkholderiales bacterium | reverse complement strand
CAGCGCGCGCGCTTCGAGGAAGGCCTTGTAGACGCTGACCGGCAACCACGGATGTTGCAAGGCCAGGCTTTTGCGAATGCCGACCACATGCATGGTCGGGAACAGCGCGGTTCGCGCGAAATAATCCTGCTCGACCGCGCGATAGTCGGGAAACAGGCGGCCAACGTGTGGCGCCCCGCTGGTGAAGCACGATGGCGCCTTGGCACCGAACACCGCATCGAGTTCACCACTGGCCAATTGCTGCGACAGGCTCGCATCATCGGAAATCTGCAACACCTCGATGCCGGCAGGCAATGCGATCGGCGAGCGCTCGCGCCGCCCCGGTTGCTCCAGCCCGCCGCGACGCCAGCGGATGTCCTGCGGCAGCACGCCGTATTCGTCTTGCAGCATGCCGCGAATCCAGACGTTGGCGGTGATCTGGTATTCCGGAATGCCGACCCTGCGGCCCTTCAGGTCGGCCGGCTTGGCGATGCCGCGGTCGGTGCGGATGTAGATGCCGGAGTGCCGGAACGCGCGCGACAGGAATGCCGGTACCGCCACATAGTTCGCACTATCGCGCGCCGTGTTCAGGGTATGGCTGGAAAGCGACATTTCGCAGATGTCGAATTCCTGCCCGCGAAACACCCGGTGGAAGGTTTCCTCCGGTTCCAATGCGACCGGCAGCAGGGTGCAGCCTTCGACCGCGACCCGGCCATCGAACAAGGCGCGGGTGCGATCGTAGTTGCAGCAGCCGAGACTGAGTTGCAATTTGTTCATCGCCGCCTCATTCCGTCTTGATGTTGGCCTGCTTCGCGGCGGCCGCATATTTTTGCGCATCGTCGCGAATCATCTTCATCATCTCGCCCGACGTCGCCAGCAGTGGCTCCAGCCCGGCCGCGTCGAAACGGGTACGCAGGTCGGCAACGCCAGCGACCGCGCGGATGACATCTTCGATTTTCTTCTGCAGCGCCGGCGGCAGGCCGGGCGGCGCCATGAAGCCATAGTAGTTGTCGAGGGAGAAGCCGTTGAGTTCCGGAATTCCGGATTCGCCGACCGTCGGTACTGTCGGCATCGCCGCGCTGCGCCTGCTCGACAGCAGCGCAATCGGCCGCAGGGTGCCCTGCCTGGCAAACGCCACCACCGCCGGAATGCTGGCGGCGACAATCCCGACCTGACCGGCGAGCGTGTCGGTGACTGCCGGGGTGCAGCCCTTGTAGGGAATATGGGTGGCCACTATCTTCATCGCGCTCAGGTAGATTTCCATGGCGAAGTGATGCGGGCTGGCCATGTTGCAACTGGCATACGGGTATTTGCCGGGCGACGCCTGCAACAGTTGGGTCAACTCCTTCAGGTTGGTCGCCCGAATCGACGGGTTGACCGCCAGCACCATCGGTGCCGAAGTCACCAGGCCGAGCGGCGTGAATTCCCTGGTGTAGTCAAAGGCCAGTTTCTGAATCAGCACATGGTTGATGATGTGGGTGTTGGTCGCCAGCAGCAGCGTGTAGCCATCGGGCGGCGCGCGGTACACCGCTTCGGCGCCGATCGAACCACCGGCGCCAGGACGGTTCTCCACCACCACCGATTGTTTCCACAGCAGCGTGAGCTTCTCGGCGAAGATGCGGGCGGTCACGTCTGCCGCACCACCCGGGGTGAACGTGACGATCACCCTGACCGGGCGCGAAGGAAATTCCTGGGCGAAGCCGACAAGCGCCGCCAGCGCGAATGTGGCGGTCAGGCAGCAGCGAAACAGGGGTAGAGGCTTGAACGGGAGCATTGATTTTTCAGGTTAGGCGATTGAGCCAGTGGAAAGCGCGATGCGCGGCATGCGGTGGTGGCTGATTCGAAACACAGGCGGAAGCGCAGATGGCGATGGACCGCGCCGGTTTGATGTTGCGCGAACGACTCGTTGCGCTGCTTCTTGCGCACGACCCGACTGCGCATTTGGTGCGGGCCGAGCTGGCGCTGGCCGCGGGCGGCGAAGCGCTGCGCCTGGCGAGGTCTGCGTAGTCAGGCGATCTATCTACCAGCAGCTCAAGCCGCGGAACGGCCGACCTGTGACTGCGCGGCAAACCATTTGGATTTCCTTTCCTTCGGATTGTGCAATTTACCGCTTGTGGCGGGAGCTGCGCAGGATGTGTCGTGGCAGAAACTGTGGCCCGGACCTAGCCCGGGGATGCGTGCGCACCGAGGGGTTCCGGTGCTAACCGTCCTGCTGACTATTGACCGCCGACATCGAGAACAAACTCGAAGGCTTTGCGGCGGCTCATGCGGTAGACCCTGAAATCGCTGTCGAATGTCAGAATCTTCGAAATGCCTTCCTCGTTGCCGAGCCGCACCAGTGAAGCGTCGGCGTAGTCCATCGGCACATTGTCATATTGCGCCATCAGGTCGATCACATCGTCCAGTCTGGCCCGGAAGCCACCCGGCTCGCGGATGTCGACCACGTCGGCGTCGATGCCGCGCGCCAGCCATGTGAGCATCGCGACCGGTCGGTCGCTGTCGTAGTTCAACAAATAGCATGCCTCGGTGATCACGGCGTGCGTGGTCAACAGCTTGACGCGGTTGGTGCGCAGCCAGCCTTTTACCGCCTGGTTTTGCTTGTCATCGATATTGAACAACGCAACCAGCGGGCCGGTGTCAAGCAGCACACTATCCACGCAAGGACGCCCGCAGAATCTTTTCCGCTTCGGTGCCCTGAATTGAGGCGTTGCCGGCGCCGTCGAACAAGTCTTTTCCAAGTTCGTAGAGATTCCCGCCAACCGGATCCGGCTTGAGGTCGAAGTGCCGCATCAGCGCATCGCGCACGATCTCGGCGCTGCTTTTTCCTTCCGACTGCGCGACATTGTTGATGGTGCGTTCAAGGTCTTGATTCTCTATGGCGACGGTCAGCATGTTGGCCCCCGATAGGACGAGAAAGTCACATTATAGGCCGCGAGGTTTTCATCGATTCAAATACCGGACGCTCTCAGGTACCACTCGTCCAAGTCCAGTCCGCAGAGCGTCGATCAGAGTATGTCTGATTGCGCGGGAGCGCGTCTGTCTTGGTGATGTTCCGGTTCCGCGCGCCCGGATCAGGCGGTTGCGCACGCCCCAAGCGCAGGTGCGCGCGCCGTCTCCGATGAGGTTGCCGCGGTTGGCGTAGGTCGGTGCTTGGGTGTTTCAAGATTGACTATTACGGTCCGAAATTATGGAATCTGGCTCACTCGCCTACACTACCGGCCAAAGCCGCTTCAAGTTCCAACCGAGACCGATGATGAAACTCGCAAGACATGAATGGCACCTGCGTGCGGCACTCGCGATTGCGATCGGCGCGGCGAGCCCGGCAATGGCTGCCTGGCCGGATGAGCAGCCACTCAAACTGGTCGTGCCGCAAGCACCCGGCGGCACCAACGACACGGTCGCGCGCATTGTCAGCCAGGAACTGACCCGCGCGCTCAAACAAAGCGTGGTGATCGAGAACCGGCCGGGCGCGGCCGGGGCCATTGGCATGCAGGCGGTGGCGCAGGCCAGGCCGGATGGCTACACCCTTGCCCTGGCTTCGGACTCGGCGGCCCTGCTCGACACGCTGCGCCCCCAGCTGACCTGGAAGTTCAGGAAAGACCTGCAGGCCATTGCAATGATCGGCGATCAGCCGATCGTGATGGCGGTCTCGGCGCGCTCGCCATACCGTTCGTTCGCCGACGTGATCAAGGCCGCGCAGGAAAGCCCTGACCGCATCGGCTATGCGACCTCGGGGGTCGGTACTTCGCAGCATGTGGTGGGCGAATGGATCGCCCGGCTTGCCGCGGCGAAGCTGGTGCATATTCCCTACAAGGGTGGCGGCCAGGCCTCCACCGACCTGGTCGGCGGGCAGGTGCCGGTGGCGGTGCTGGGACTGGCGCCAATGCTGGCCCAGCGCAAGAATGGCGGCGTGCGGATCGTCGCCATGACCTCACCCAAGCGCCACGCCGCGCTGCCCGATGTGCCTACGCTGACCGAACTGGGGTATCCGCAAATCGCCTTGACGCAATGGGTCGGCATCGTCGTCCCGCGAGGCACGCCGCCGGCCGTGGTGCAGCGCCTGTCGGACGAACTGACCCGCATCGTCGCCTTGCCGGAGGTGCGCAAGACCCTGCGGGAGATCGGGATCGATCCCGAACCCATGAACAGCGAGCGCTTCGATCGATTCCTGAAAGACACCGGTGAGCGCTGGGATCGCCTGGTGCCGACGCTGAACCTCAAACTCGATTGAAACATCAGGATGACCCACATGGATACAACCGGTAGCAAGGCGGCGGAGCAGGCCGCAGTGCCAGCCAGGCGGCCCAATATCGTGCTGATACTGGCCGACAACCTCGGCTGGGGAGAACTCGGCTGCTATGGCGGCGGCGCGCTGCGCGGTGCCCCCACGCCGCGGATTGACGCGCTGGCCGCGCTGGGCACCCGTTGCCTGATTTTCAATGTCGAAAGCGACTGCGTGCCGACCCGCTCGGCGCTGATGAC
>JANPGJ010000433.1:0-7291 GCA_031423955.1 Burkholderiales bacterium | reverse complement strand
GTCGACCCGGAAGGTGTCTATCGGGTGCAGATCGACAACGAAGCACCCAGGCTCATGATTGCGCGCGTGGTGCGCACCATCCAGGCGCTGCTGAGCAAGAAGGGCGACGCCGCCACCGGGCGCGGACTGCGCGCGAATACGCCAGGGGTGACCCGCTTTCTCGATCTGGTCGTCAATGGCGAGGAAAATCGCTTCGTCGAACGCGTCATCACGATCTCGGCGCTGCCAAATGCGGAAGCTGCACCGGCGCGGTCCGCCATCCTGGCAGCGATCCCGGAGAAGACCGGGCGGGTGATCTAGATCAGCCACGATTTCGACGTGTACTGCAAATCAAGATTTAAAAAAGATGCATCGGCATCTATTGACCTTTGAATTTGATCTTTTTGAAATTAACGATGGCATAGCATCTATTTATTTTTCCGCAAAGGTAGAATAAAATAGATGGCAAACGATCGTTTATTTTTATGAAGATCCCGATACAAAGCCCAAAAGACTTGGGTATTGCTGTTCGCGCGGCACGCAAGGCGCAGCGCTTACGGCTGGACGATGTCGCCGGCAGTGCTGGCGTCGGCCATGTGTTCGCTCGGGAAGTAGAGCATGGCAAGGCCTCGGTAACGCTCGGCAAGGCGATGCAACTGATGCGCGAGTTGGGCCTGACGCTGACCGTGGAGATTCCCGAGTCCGCCAACGAGGAATATTCGAAGCTGCGATCCGCAGGCTTGCGCCCGCTGAAAGCACGCAAGCCACGCAAGGTAATAGCCGGCGACACCAGCGAAAAAGCGCCTTAGGGGATGGCTGACCGACAGCTCGACGTGTGGAGCAACGACCAGCGCGTCGGTTCGCTCGCAGAGGCCGACGACCTTTGGCGTTTCGACTATGCCCCGGAATGGATGGCGGCCGAGGGCGGCTTCAATCTCTCACCCTTCCTCTCGCGCGACAAGGGCACTCACATCGACGGCGCCAGCGACCGGCCGGTGCAGTGGTACTTCGACAATCTGTTGCCGGAGGAAGCGATGCGCGGGGTCCTGGCCGCCGAGGCAAGACTGCAAGCGGAAGATGCCTTTGGATTGCTGGCTTATTACGGCGCCGAATCCGCAGGGTCATTGGTGCTGCTGCCGCCCGGCACCGCGCCTGCCCACGAAACGGGCTTGCGCAAGCTTGAGCTCAAGGTGCTCAACCAGCGCATTCTGGACATGAGCACAAGTTCCCTGACCCGGGACTCGCCGAAAAAGATGTCGGTGGCCGGCGCGCAGCACAAGCTTCTGGTGGTTTTCAAGGACGGCGAGTTGTTCGAGCCGCTGGCAAACACACCGTCAACCCACATCCTGAAACCGGATCATCCGGGCGAAAGCTATGCCGCCTCGGTGGCCAATGAATACTTTTGCATGCGGCTTGCCGCAATGGTCGGCCTGAACGTGCCGCCGGTATCACGCATGTACGTGCCGCAACCGGTTTATTTGATCGAGCGCTTCGATCGGCAAGCGGACAAGGCCTCTGGCACAACCCGGCGCCGGCACATCATCGACACCTGCCAGCTGCTGAACAAATCGCGCGCCTTCAAATACAGCGGCGCAACATTGCCGGCCTTGGCTACTGCCATTGAACATTGCCGCTCAAAGACAGCTGCACGGGTGAGCTTGTATCGCTGGCTGGTATTCAATTTTCTGATCGGCAACAACGACAACCACCTCAAGAATGTCTCCTTCCTCCAGGGGCCGGAGGGAGCGGAGATAGCGCCCTTTTACGACATGCTCAGCACACAGGTATGGGCAACCAAGGCGATGGCCAACGAAAAGGCGACGTGGCCGAACGAAGCCTTGACTATCCCGCTGGGCGGTGCGACGAATTTCAATCGGGCAAGCTTCGACGACCTGCTGGCCGCAGGCGGACAGTTGGGCCTGGCTCGAGCGACTTGTGCGCGCGAACTGGGCGTGCTGGTTCGAAATGTTCCGGTGGCCGCGGAAAAACTGCTCAAGGCCATGGAGAACGAAACTGCGGTGCTGAGCACGAAATCGCCCGAGCCGGATCAGGCGCGAATCCATGCCGCCGGTGAACTCCGGCTGTTGCGCACCATCGTCAGCCTGATCATTGCCGATACAACCCGGCTGCTCGCCCCACCCCCGCAACCATTGCCGAAGCTCGCGAGTAAGCCGGCCAGCTAACGCTGTCAGAACGTCGGGCTGGATCAACTCAGCGCGAAAATCATCGGTTCAGCCGGCGGGACGCCGCGACGACTGTTCATTCACACGGCAGTCCTCAAGACATGGTTGATCATTACAACTGGTCTTTCGGGGCGCACCAGACCTTGTGGCCTGTCGATTGACAAGTTGCCGTGCCGACTGCGGAAATTCCTCCATGCACTGCTTCATGAACTGCGGTTGTTTGCGAACAAACCTTTCGATAGTGATTTGCTAGACTGCTCCACAGTTGCTGATTCAGACTGCGGCGACCGGCCTTGGGCCAATATTGAATCGATGCCAACAGCCGCAACGGGATCATTGCGCAAGCAACGGCTCCTCCTTTAGCGCCAGCCCAGACGAGGCAGACATCCACATGACGATATGCGAACAACCCATCAGCGACCCCTCCGTGTGGCTGGCCAAGGATTACGCAAGTGACCGTTCCTGGCTCTACGTGTTGAGTGCGGCCGATCTTGGCGAACTTGACGGCGCACTGCGCGCCGTCAAGGCAAGAGGCATGACACCGCCTCGCTTCGGGCGCGAGGATTTCGTGATTCCCGGGCTGGGAGCGCGTCTCGAGAGCTTCGGGCATGAACTCGACCACGGCTGCGGGTTCTTCGTGATCCGCGGGCTGCCGATCGAACGCTACAGCCTGGATGACATCAAGGCCATCTACTGGGCGATCGGTACCCACCTCGGCAATCCCGTATTGCAGAACAAGGCGGGCGATCTGGTCTCGCATGTCGAAGATCGCGGCGACGACTACAGCATGCCCAATGTCAGGCTCTACAGCACAGCGGCGGCGGCCAATCCGCACAACGACCCGAGCGATGTCGTCGGGCTTTTGTGCGTGCGTACCGCGCCGACCGGCGGCGCCAGCATGATTGCCAGCGCGACGGCAATCTACAACCGCGTTGCGCAGCAGCACCCGGAGCATCTTGCGGTGCTGGCCCGCGGCTTCCCGCATGCGGTACGCGGCGAGGGCGCGTCGCGATCAACCGGCGAAACCACGCCGCCGATCCCGGTGTTCAGCTACTACCAGGGCAAACTCAGTTGCTGCCTCAATTCCAAATCGAGCCGGACCGCGCGCGAACTGCAGGGAGAACCGCTGACGGCGATTGAAAACGCGGCCATCAAGTGCGTCGAGGACCTCGCCAACGATCCCGAGTTCTACACCACCATGGACTTCCGGCCGGGCGACATGCAGTTTCTCAACAACTACGTCATCCTGCACAACCGGACGGCTTTCGCGAACGGACCCGATCCCGCACAGCGCAGGCTGCTGTTGCGACTGTGGCTGAATCGCCGCGAGGGGCGGCCGCTGGCGCCCGGCTTCGGCGACCGATTCAACAACGGCAGTCGCGGCGGCGTGCCGGCGCAAGCCGTGGACCCGGCAACCAGTCATTGAGGCGCCGGCAGATGCTTGCACGTCTGTTCATCCTGTTGCTCGCCACTGCGGGCTGGCTGGCGCAAAACGCCGCCGCGCAAACCTACCCGGACCGCGCCTTGCGCATCATCGTGCCGATCGATGCGGGAAGCACCACCGATTTCATCGCGCGCCTGCTCGCCGAGCGCTTGCGTACGCCGCTGGGCCAAAACCTGGTGGTCGAAAATCGCAGTGGCGCCGGCGGCTCGATCGGCAGCGCGGTGGTGGCCAAGTCGAACCCCGACGGCTATACCGTGCTGATCGCCTCGTCCTCGCACACCGTCAATCCGGCGATCTATTCCTCGCTGCCCTACAACACCCGGCGCGATTTCGCCGGCGTGAGCATGCTGGTGACGCTGCCCAACGTGCTGGTGGTGTCACCTGCGAAAGGCATTGCCTCGTTGAAGGCGCTGATCGATCTGGCCAAGGCCAAGCCGGGCGAACTCAACTATGGATCAGGCGGCGTTGGCAGTGCCGCGCACATGAATGCCGAGCAGTTTCGCGCGGCGGCCCGTTTCGACGCCGTGCATGTGCCCTACAAGGGAACGCCGGACGTGGTCAATGGCCTGATCAGCGGGCGTCTGGATTTCGCATTTGTGCCGATTACCACCGCACTGCCGCATTTGCGTGCCAACAAGCTCGCCGCCCTCGCGCTCGGATCGATTGACCGCACCCCGCTGTTGCCCAATATCGCGACCACCGAAGCCGCCGGCGTACCGGGGTCGGCCTACAACGTCTGGATCGGCATGTTCGTGCGTGGCGGTACGCCGCGCGACATCGTCAACCGCCTGCATCGCGAAGTCAGCACCGCTCTCGCGGACCCGGCCATGGTGGAGCGTCTGGCGAGCGTCGGTGCCGCACCCGCGGTGATGTCGCCCGAGGCTTTCGACCAGTTCATCAGTGCCGAGATCGAGTCGGTTGCCAACACCGTGAAACTGAGCGGGATCCCGACCAATTAGCCGGTGGCACGACGACGGCGGCAACATCGCGTACCGGCGCCCTCTGCGAGAGGGTCAGGCGTCCGGGATTATTCGTACCCGCCGCCGAGATAAGCAATCTTGATGCGCGGATCGTTCAATATCTCCTGTGCAGGACCGATCGCGAACAGCCGGCCCAATTCCATCACGATGCCGAGATCGGAAATGCCCAACGCGCCGTGCGCATTCTGCTCGACCACCAGCACCGTCAGGCCGCGGCCGCGCAATTCGGCGATGGTGGCGAATACCTGGTCCTGATTGGCCGGCGACAGGCCGAGCGAAGGTTCATCGAGCAACAACAGCTTCGGGCTGGTCGAGAGCACCATCGCGGTCTCAAGAATCTGCTGCTCGCCGCCGCTCAGGTTGCCTGCCAGCACCGACAGCTTGGGTTCAAGCATCGGGAACTGCGCCAGCACGCGCGCCTGTGCCTGGGCAGCAGCGACCTTCGGCAGGGTGAATGCACCCAGTTCGAGGTTTTCGCGCACCGACATCAGGGGAAAGTTGCAGCGTCCTTGTGGCACGCACCCGATCCCGCGCTTCAAGCGCTGCGTCGGCGAGAGGCGCTCGATCGCCTGGCCCGACAGCTTCACGCTGCCGCCGAAGTGGCGGTTGGTGCCGGCGATCGCGCGCAGCAGGGTCGACTTGCCGGCGCCGTTCGGCCCGATCACGGTGGTGATGGTGCCGGCTGGTATCAAAGCTGAAAAGTCGACCACCACCGGATCGTCGGCATAGCCGGCCGAGAGATGCTCGAGTTCCAGCAGTACCGGGCCGGGCGGTGCGTCAGCCATGTGTATCCACCGCCGCGCGTGCGCGGCCCAGGTAGGCCGCGAGAACGCGCGGATCGGCGCGCACCTCGGCCGGTGGCGCATCGGCGATCTTGCGGCCGGCCTCCAGCACCACCACGCGCCGGCACAGCGACATCACGAAATCGACGTTGTGCTCGATGAGGATGAGGGTGATGCCTTCGGCGTTGAGTTTGCGGATCACCTCGGTGATGTGGCGGATCATGGTCGGGTTGACGCCGGCCACCGGTTCGTCGAGAACAATCAGTTTCGGACTCGTCATCAGGCAGGCGGCGATCGCCAGCAGCTTGCGCTGGCCGTAGGAGAGGATCGCCGCCGGCGCCTCGGCGTAATCCACCAGCCCCAGCAGTTCCAGCAGCTCCAGGCCGCGCGCGCGTGCCGCCAGTTCGCTCTGGCGCAGGGCCGCGCCGCGCCGCAGCGCTGCCATCCAGCCTACGCCGTCACCTTCCTGCCGCGCCACGCACAGATTTTCGATCAGGCTCAACTCTTCGTAGGCCTGCACGTTCTGGAAGGTGCGGATCAGGCCGGCGCGCGCGATGCGGTGCGCCGGCAGGCCGCTCAACTCCTGCCCATCCAAAAACCAGCGGCCGGCGTCCGGCACCTGAAAGCCGCTGATGCAATCCACGCCGGTGCTCTTGCCCGAGCCATTCGGCCCGATGATGCCGACAATCGCACCTGCCTCCACCGCATAAGACAAATCGTCGACCGCGGTCAAACCAAGATAGCGTTTGGTCAGGCCCCTCACCTCGAACAGCGGCGCCATGGCTCAGGGCGCCGCGGTGCGCGGCAGCCGACGCCGCCAGCGTGCCACGCGGCGGCGCTGCAGCCAGCCGCCGAGACCGCCCGGCACCACCAGCATCACGAACACCAGGATCGCGCCGTAGAGCACCATGCGCAAATCGGTGGTGAAGCGCAACATGTCGGGCAGCGCCGACAACAGCGCGGTCGACAGCAACACGCCCCAGAAGCTGCCCGGCCCGCCGATGATCACCATGATCAGCATGGTTTCGGTGTAGTAGAAGTCGAAGATCGACGGGTCGACGATGGTCAGGTAAAACACGAAGAGACCGCCAACGACGCCGGCAAGGGCCGCCGAAAGCGTGAGGGCGAGCAGCTTGTAGGTCAGCGGATTGATGCCCTGCGAACGCGCCAGCACCTCGTTTTGGCGGATCGCGCGCATCGCGCGCCCCAGGCGCGAAGTCACCACCGCATACAGCAACAGGTTCGCCAATACCGCGAAGCCCATCAGGAGCGCATAGAAATCGGCCGGCGTAGCGATGCGCCACGCAAGCCCGCCCGGCAATGCCAGCACCGGCGTCGGTAGCCCCGGAATACCCATCGCGCCGCGCGTGAGCGAAACCCAGTCGCGCACGACGATCATGCAAAGCAGCGCAAAACTCAGGCTGACGATGGCGAAGGCATGGCGCGACAGGCGCAGCGAGGAATAGCCGATGACCAGGCCGACCATAGCCGCGAGCAGCCCGCCGGCGCCGGCGCCGGCCCAGAACGGCCAGTTCAGTTCGGTCACCAGAAGAACGGCGGCGTAGGCGCCGTTGCCGAGAAAGCCGACCTGCGCGAAAGACAGCAAACCGATATCGCCATAGACCAGGTTCAAGCCGCCGGCGAGTACCGAAAAGGTCGCAAAGCTCACACCCAGCGCAAGCACGTACTCGTTGCCGGTCAGGCGCGGCACCAGCATCAGCGCCGCGATGCCCGCCGCCGCCAGCAACGCGCGCAGCGCGGCGGCGCCGGTCACACCCGCACTCCGCGGCCGAACAATCCCTGCGGGCGCACCAGCAACACCAGGATCATCGCGCCGAACGCGAACGCATCGACCAGCACGGCGGGCAGGTAGCCCCCGATCAGGGTCTCGAAGATGCCCAGGGCAACCGCGGCGATCGCCGC